>CAZTKB010000021.1:0-21150 GCA_964614125.1 uncultured Desulfobacterales bacterium
AACACCATGGGCGTATGTGTGGGTTGTTGTCAGCACCAGTGGGGAGGGAAACAATGGTGGCAGCTCGCCCTGCCTGCAAAAGGGGAGGGAAAAAGATAGCCCCGACCCAGTGCCCCAGGGGAGAGGGGAAAAATGTTACCCCTGGCAATCCTCCACAAGGGTGGATGGGATAAGCTGCCAGGCTGCAGGCTTTGCAGCATTTCAGCCGGCAAGCAATCTGTGAAAATCCGTGTAATCTGGGGATTCCTCCAAAGCTGTTCAGCGGCTGACAAGCCGAACCGAAACACCGGAATAGTCCCAAGCGCATCCCCGCTTCCTGTATAAATTTTATTGACAACCCGAAATACACAGGTTAGTTAGACAATTTGTTTCAATTTTCGAACCCGGCGTCATCACTGTTTTTATCCACCCGTTCAGGAGAAACAATATGTCCAACAATACCATTGGTTCCGTACTGGTTGTCGGCGGAGGAATTGCCGGTATGCAGTCCGCCCTGGATCTGGCCAATTCCGGCTACTACGTCTATCTGCTTGAAAAATCCCCCTCCATCGGCGGAGTTATGTCCCAGCTGGACAAAACATTTCCCACCAACGACTGCGCCATGTGAATTATTTCCCCCGTACTGGTCGAGGTCGGCCGGCACCTGAACATCGAATTGATCACCTATGCAGACCTGGAATCCGTCGAAGGATCTCCCGGTAACTTCAAGGTCAAAGTCCGTAAACGCGCCCGCAGCATCAAGATGGATCTGTGCACCGGTTGCGGTGCCTGCGTCGAAAACTGCCCGGTTGTCTGCCAGGTCCAGTAGGCAGCAGCCGCGGATGATTATGTCGACCCGGTAAACAGAAAACCGGGCGCATTTTCCCTTATACAGGAACTCAGATCCAAAGGATTTCGGTCTCATGGAACCCACAATTGAAGTCGATCCCAAGCAGATTGATGAGATCATCAATCGGTATCATGGTAACAAGGAAGCCCTGCTCATGATCATGCAGGACATCAGCGACATCTACAGCCATGTCCCCCCTTCCGTCATTCCCATCCTGGTCAATCGGCTGGGGGTCCGCACCAGCCAAGTGTACAGTGTCGCCACATTTTACAAAACCATCAGTCTGGAGCCAAGAGGCAAATATATCGTCAGTGTATGTACCGGAACCGCATGCCATGTCCGCGGGGCGGAAAAAATCACCGAAGCCCTGCAAAACAAGCTGGGCATTGGAGAGGATCAAACAACGGAAGACAGACTCTTTACGCTGAAAGCCGTACGATGCATCGGATGCTGCGCGTCCGGGCCGGTAATCACGGTGAACCAGGAGACTTATGGCGGTCTGGACCGAACGGCGGCAGAAAAAGTCATTGACGAGTATCGAACCATGTCTCGTAACGGCACGGCGTAATGGAGGGGATATTTTACCATGGCTATTTTAGAAAATCGAATGGCGCTGAATGAACTGCGCGACCGGCTGACAGCCGCCCGGGCCGCCGGTAAGAAAAAACTGATTTCTCTGTGCGCCGGATCCGGATGCGGCGCCTATGGAACATCCAAGGTCCATCAGTCCCTGTTGGAAGAGTTGACGCGGCGCAACCTGCAAAACGAGGTCGAAGTCAAGCTGTCCGGATGTCACGGTTTCTGCGAAAAGGGCCCGATCATGGTCATCCACCCGGAAGGCATATTCTATCCCCAGGTCAAGCCGGATCACATTCCCGAAATTGTGGAAAAAACAATCCAGAACGGAGAACTGGTCGATTCGCTGATCTTCAAGGATCCGGCCACCAAGACCAAGATCACTCTCGAACACGATATTCCGTTTTACAAACTGCAGCAACGGATCATTTTCGGCAACAACGGCCTGATCGATCCGACGAGCATGGAGGATTACATCGTCGCCGGCGGATACAAAGCCGTGGAAAAGGCTCTGTTCGACATGACTCCGGAGGGCATCATTTCCGAGATCAAAAAATCCGGATTGAGAGGGAGGGGCGGCGGAGGTTTCCCCACCGGAATCAAATGGGATTCGTGCCGGAAGCATGAAGGAGACCGGTACGTGATCTGCAACGCGGACGAGGGAGATCCCGGCGCGTATATGGACAGAAGCCTCCTGGAAGGAAACCCGCACAGCGTCATCGAAGGCATGATCATCGGGGCGATCGCCGTAGGTTCCCACACCGGGTATGTCTACGTGCGGCATGAATACCCCCTTGCCGTAACCAACCTCACCATTGCCTTGGACAAATGCCGGGAATACGGCCTTTTGGGGAAGAATATCCTGGGTTCCGGCTACGATTTCGATATTCATATCAGCCGAGGAGGCGGCGCCTTCGTCTGTGGTGAATCCACGGCACTGATGGCATCCCTCGAAGGAAATCCGGGGCGGCCCCGCGCCAAATACGTTCATACGGTGGCCAAAGGGTTCCGGGACAATCCCTCGAATCTCAACAACGTGGAGACATGGGCGAACGTTCCGGTCATCATCACCAAGGGGGCGGACTGGTATGCCGCAATCGGAACCAAGCACAGCAAAGGCACCAAAATTTTCTCCCTGGTCGGGAAGGTCGTGAACACCGGCCTGGTGGAAGTCCCCATGGGGACAAGTCTCCGGAAGATCATCTTCGATATCGGAGGCGGCATCCCGAAAAAGAAAAAATTCAAGGCCGTTCAAACCGGCGGCCCGTCGGGTGGATGCATTCCGGAACGATTCCTGGATCTGGGCGTGGATTTCGACGAGCTTTCCAAGGTCGGATCGATCATGGGTTCCGGCGGAATGATCGTCATGGACCAGGACACCTGCATGGTAGATGTCGCCCGTTACTTTCTGGATTTTCTCAAAGAGGAATCCTGCGGCCAATGCAATCCGTGCCGGGAAGGCATCAAACAGATGCTGGACATCCTGACCAACATCTGCCAGGGCAACGGCAAGGAAGGAGACATCGAACTACTGGAGGAACTGGGTGCCATGATCCAGCGGTTTTCCCTCTGCGGCCTGGGAACATCGGCCCCCAACCCGGTACTCACCACCATATTGTACTTCCGGGATGAATACGAGGCTCATATCAAGCATAAAAAATGTCCGGCAGGTGTCTGCAAACCCCTCTTCCACTATGAAATCGATCCCGAGGCCTGTACCGGCTGCCATACCTGTGCCCGGAAATGCCCGCAGGAAGCGATCACCGGAGAGAAAAAACAGCCTCATCAACTCGATCAGACCAAATGCATCAAGTGCGGGATCTGTTACGACGCCTGCAAATTCGATGCAATTGTGATTCGATAATAATAAGGGGTACGATTTATGATTACATTCAAACTCAATGGGAAAACCGTTCAGGGCGAAGAAGGCCAGTACATTCTTCAGGTAGCCCAGAAATACGGGATCGAAATACCCACCCTGTGCCATCACAAGGCATTGGAGCCGGCCGGCATGTGCCGGCTGTGCACCGTCGAAATGTTTGACGGCCGCCGGACACGGTTTGTCACATCATGCAACTATCCCATCTGGGAAGGCATGGAAGTGAAAACCGACACCGAAGCGGTGCATCAGGGACGGAAGCTGATCGTGGAACTGCTGCTGGCCAGGTGCCCGGAGGTTCCGATTCTGAAAGAACTGGCCAAAAAATACGGTATCACGGAAACCCGTTTCA
This sequence comes from uncultured Desulfobacterales bacterium, assembly GCA_964614125.1. Classification (GTDB taxonomy): domain Bacteria; phylum Desulfobacterota; class Desulfobacteria; order Desulfobacterales; family Desulfatirhabdiaceae; genus UBA4064. The sequence goes on from CAZTKB010000021.1 coordinate 3,637, forward strand.
AACAGGAAGCCGACGATTGTATTCTGTGCGGCCTGTGCACCCGGATGTGCGCCAAAATGGGAAACAGCGCCATCAGCCTGACCGGTCGCGGGGTGGAAATGAAGGTCGACACCCCGTTTCATATCCAGACCGATGTCTGTATGGCCTGCGGCGCCTGCGCGTCGGTTTGTCCGACCGGACACATCACCCTCGAAAAAATCAGGCAACAGGTCTCGACCCATCCATTCCGTCTCATCCCGTCCGAATATGACATGGGACTTAAAGGCCGAAAGCCCGTATATGTCCCCTATGCCCAGGCCGTTCCCAACACACCGGTAATCGACCGGTCGGTCTGCATGCACTTCAAAACCGGTGGATGCCAGGTCTGTACCGAATTCTGCGGTGTCAACGCCATTGATCACACCATGCAAGATGAGGTCGTGGAACTGAATGTCGGATCGATCATCCTCTCTCCCGGATACCAACCCTTCGACCCGTCCCGCTTTGATTCCTACGGATACGCCAAACATCCGAACGTGATCACCGCCATGGAAATGGAGCGGATTCTGTCCGCATCCGGCCCCACCCAAGGCCACCTCGTGCGTCTGTCGGATCATAAGGAACCCAAAAAGATCGCCTGGTTCCAGTGCGTGGGCTCCCGGGATATGAACAAATGCGACCATGCATACTGTTCCTCCGTATGCTGCATGTACGCCATCAAGGAGGCGGTAATCGCCAAGGAGCATGCCGGAAGCGATCTGGACTGCGCCATTTTCTATATGGACATGCGCACGCACGGAAAGGATTTCGAGCGGTTTTACAACAATGCCAAGGAAAAACACGGGGTCCGCTTCATCCGAAGCCGGGTTCACACCATCGAGCCGGTTGCCGGTACTGACGATCTGAGCATCCGATATATTACGGAAAACGGGGAAACGATGGTGGAAGAATTTGATCAGATCGTTCTTTCCGTCGGCCTCGAAATTTCCTCCGATGTGGCGGCCATGGCCAAAAAACTGGAAATCGAACTGACTTCCGGAAATTTCTGCCAGACCTCGACCTTCCAACCGGTGGCCACCTCCCGGCCCGGAATCTATGTCTGCGGCGCCTTCCAAGGACCGAAAGACATTCCCCAGTCGGTCGTCGATTCCAGCGCCGCCGCAGCCGCCGCCGGAGAAATTCTGGCCGAAGCCCGGGATACGCTGACCAAAGCCAAGGAGGTGGTCCCGGAGACCAACGTCATCGGGGAACGCCCCCGAATCGGTGTATTTGTCTGCCGGTGCGGCATCAACATCGCGGGAGTGGTCAATGTCCCGTCGGTCGCGGAATATGCGGCGACCCTGCCGTATGTGGAATACGCGACAGACAACCTCTATTCCTGCTCCCAGGATACCCAGGACGCGTTGGTCAGCATCATCAAGCAGAAAAATCTCAACCGGATCGTGATTGCCGCCTGCACACCCAAAACCCATGAACCCCTGTTCCAGGAAACCATCATTAACGCCGGGTTGAACAAATATCTGTTTGAAATGGCGAATATCCGGAACCACGACTCTTGGGTCCACAAATCCGATCCGGAAGCTGCCACCCGGAAAGCCAAGGATCTGGTTCGTTCGGCGGTGGCCAAAGTCGCCCTGACCTTTCCTCTGCCTGAAGCCGAACTCCAGATCAAACCGACCGCTCTCGTGGTGGGTGGAGGTATTTCCGGAATGACCGCAGCCAGAAGCCTCTCCCTGCAGGGGTATGCCACCCATATCGTCGAAAAGGGCGCCGTGCTGGGCGGGCAGGCCAGAAACCTCTTCCGGACCGCCAAAGGCGAGGATATCCAGGGACAGCTTACCGGGCTGATCCGGGATGTGGAACAGGATGCCAATATCCAGGTTCATCTGAACACGGAACTGTCCCAGGTGGAAGGATTCGTGGGAAATTTCAAAACCACCCTGGCGGCCCCGGCCGGTGAAACCGCCGTCGAGCACGGTGTCGCGGTTCTGGCCACCGGCGCAGTTCCGTTCGAGCCCTCCGAATACCTCTACGGGAAAGACGCTCGGATCCTGACCAGCCTGGAACTGGATAAGAAATTCATGGAAAAGGATCCGGTGCTCACCGCTCTCAAATCCGCGGTGTTCATTCAGTGTGTCGGATCCCGGGAACCGGACCGGCCGTACTGCAGCCGGGTCTGCTGCACACACAGCATCGACAACGCCCTGGCGTTGAAGGAAATGAACCCGGATATGAACATTTATATCGTGTACCGAGATATCCGGACTTACGGAGAACGGGAGTATCTGTACAAGGAGGCCAGGGAAAAGGGGATTATTTTTATCCGCTATTCCCTGGATCGCAAACCCGTAGTTTCCGTCACCGATGGCAAGCTCACCGTTCAGGTGATCGACCATGTGTTGGGAGTCCCTCTGCAAATCGAAACCGAACTGTTGACTCTGGCCACCGCTATCATACCGAACCGAGATGAAAAACTGGCCAACTTTTTCAAGGTTCCGATGAACGCGGACGGCTTTTTCGTGGAGCGTCATGCCAAACTGGGGCCTTCCGAGTTCGCCACGGACGGCGTGTTCCTGTGCGGTATGGCACACTACCCGAAACCCATTGATGAATCCATTGTCCAAGGGAAAGCGGCCGCATCCCGTGCCGTGACCCTGCTGGCCCGGAAAACCATTCATACCAGCGGCACCGTGGCCGAGGTGATCCCGGCCAACTGCAGTTCCTGCGGTGTCTGTGTTTCCATCTGCCCCTATTCGGCCCCGTCCTTCATCGAGGAGACCGCCCGTTTCAACCCGGGAAAAGCGCAGATCAACCCGGTCCTTTGCAAAGGATGCGGATTGTGCGTGGCATCCTGCCGATCCGGCGCCATTCGTCTGAAGGGGTTTGACAATGACCAGATCTTTGCGCAGATTACCGCGCTCAATGAAGCCAATTAGATGGTTGGCGGCATGGGATGCGGATTCCCGGATCCCGTGCCGCCGGTATCATAAGGAGAAAACGACATGTCTGAATGGGAACCCAAAATCGTCACGTTTTTATGTAACTGGTGCAGCTACGGCGCAGCCGACCTGGCCGGAGTCGGTCGGATGGAATACCCGCCGAACATCCGGGTCATCCGAATCCCCTGTACCGGCCGGATGAGCCCCAAGTTTTTCCTGGCGGCGCTGCGGGAAGGCGCGGACGGGGTGTGGGTATCCGGCTGACACCCCGGAGAATGTCATTACCTGGATGGTAATTACTATGCCCGAAGGAAGTTTGCCCTGTTTTTGAACCTGATGGAACACATGGGAATCGAACGGGGACGGTTGCAGTTTTCCTGGATCAGTTCCGCGGAGTCCACTAAATTCGTCGAGACCGTCAAATCCGTGACACAGGCGGTACAGGCAATCGGACCCAACACAACCTATACCAAAAATCCCGTCAAGGTAGCGTAACATGTCTGGATACATCGATACAATCAGAGAAACCGCCGAGCGGCTTCTCACGGATGGAAGCGTCGACATGGTGATCGGTTTCCGCAAAGGAACCGTTCCGATGATGAACGAACCCTGCTTCATCAAAAAGCCTCAGGAAGTCCACCAGCTGGTATGGGACAGCCATTGCGGCATCAATCTGGCGAATTATCTGGCCGACCGTAAGGAAAAAATCGCCGTGATCGCCAAGGGATGTGACAGCCGCAATATCGTCAACCACATCGTGGAAAACAAGATCAAGCGGGAGAAGCTCGTTATCATCGGAGTTCCGTGTCTGGGAATGATCGACAAACGGAAAATAACCCTCCTGTTCGAAAAACCGATCGATGGGGTCACGGAGGAAGGGGATGTCATCATCGTGCGGAGCGGTGGAACCGAAACCCGCCTGAACAAAGCCGATGTGCTGCAGGAAAACTGCGCGATCTGTATTCATCGGAATCCGGTGATCTATGATCACCTGGCCGGAGAACTGGTTACCGAGCAGACTGGTATCGACCGGTATGCCGGAGTGAGAAAGATCGAAGCCATGCCGCCGAACGAGAAATGGCAGCATTTCGAAGATCTGCTCTCCTCCTGCATCCGGTGCTATGCCTGCCGGAACGCGTGCCCCTTGTGCTACTGCCCGACCTGCTTCGTAGACGAGTCCCGGCCGCAATGGGTCGGAAAAAGCCAGGATCCCATCGACATCCGGACCTTTCACTTCCTTAGGGCCTATCATTGCGCCGGCCGGTGCACCGACTGTGGTGCCTGCGAGCGGGCATGTCCGGTCGGAATCCCGGTTCGCCAATTCACCAGCAAACTGAACAAGGACTGTTTCGATATGTTCGGCTGGGAAGCCGGACTGACCCTGGACCAGAGACCGCCGCTGGATACTTACCAACCCAATGACCCCAACGACTTCATCAAATAAACAAGGTCTATGAATATGAAAGTCATCAGCATTGCCAAAAATGAATGGGCCGGCGGAATCGAGAAGACCAAATCATCCTACCGGTTGTTCGGCCCGATCAAGGAAAAGGATTGGCACAGTTTCATGCCCCTCGGTCCGGGAGTTCTTCCGGACATGGACTTCTCCAACACGAGACTGTCCCCCAAATTCCTGGTTCATCCCCAGACCGAACCCATGTTTTCTTATTCGCTGGATGAAAAGCAGGAAAATCACCATATTCTCCAGGAAATTTCCAAAGATACCTCTCCCAAGGCAATCGTGGGTATCCGGCCCTGTGACGCAATGGCCTTTCTTTTGGTCAAGCGGAATTTCGATACACCGACCTATCAGGATCCGTATTGGCTTGCTGCGTACAACAGCCTGATATTGATCGGATATGCCTGCAATGAGCCGTGCGCCACCTGCTTCTGCACGACCGCGGGTTGCGGCCCCTTCCATGAGGAGGGGTTGGACGCCTTGCTGGTCGATGCCGGAAACCACTGGATTATGAAATTGTTGACTCCCAAAGGGGAGGCCTTCGCACAGGCCGCCGGCTGGTCCACCGCCGCGTCACCGGACACCGAAAAAACTCTTTCGGATCTGAAAACCGGTGCGGAAAACCGGATCCAGTCGCGGGTCACGACGGACAATCTGAAAAAACAAGTCACCACCCAATTGTATGATGCACCATTCTGGGATGATATCGCATTCGCTTGCATCAACTGCGGGACCTGCACCTATTCCTGCCCAACGTGCTGGTGCTTCGATATCCAGGATGAAAACAAGGGAAACTGCGGAACCCGGATGCGAAACTGGGACAGCTGCATGTATCCGTTGTTTTCTCTCCACGGTTCGGGCCACAACCCCAGAGGCACCAAAGTCCATCGGGTCCGTCAGCGGTTTATGCACAAGCTGAAATACTATGTGGACAAATATGACAACGGCATCCAGTGCGTCGGTTGCGGTCGGTGCATCCGCCTTTGTCCGGTGAATATCGATATTCGCACGGTCTGCAATCAGATGAACCATTATGATCCGTCGGCCTGCGTTTGCCCGGCTTAGAACAGAAAGAGGTGCACGGTGCAGAATCCCTATTTGCCTTACCCGGTACGCATTGATGAAATCATCACCGAAACCGAGGATAAAAATCTCAAGACATTTAAATTCGTTTTTATCGATCCGGCTGACGAGGAAAAATTTTCCTATCGTGCCGGACAATTCGCCGAACTCTCCGTCACCGGAAAAGGGGAAATCCCCATTGGGATCGCCTCGTCCCCAACTGAAAAGGGGTTTGTCAAATTCACCGTGAACAAGGTCGGCCTCGTCTCCTCCCATCTCCATAACATGAAGGAAGGCGACATCATGGGCATCCGTGGTCCCTTGGGGAATTCCTATCCCTGGGACGCCTTGGAAGGCAAAAACGTCGTCATCATTGGTGGTGGGTTTGCCTTCACGACCCTGAGGTCCTCCATCATCTACATGCTGGATCCCGCGAACCGTTCCAAATTCCGGGATATCCATGTCATCTACGGTGCCAGAACACCGGGCATGCTGCTGTACCGAAACGAACTGGCCGAATGGGAAAGGCGGAGCGACATCCACATGCACATTACGGTGGATGCCACCAACGATCCCAAGTGGAAATACAATGTGGGATTCGTTCCCACGATTACGGAACAAAAAGCACCTGAGGCAGACGGCGACACCTTTGCCATCATCTGCGGACCTCCCATCATGATCAAATTCACACAGCCCGTGTTGGACAAGATGGGCTATGCCCATGACCATATCATCATGTCTCTGGAAAACCGGATGAAGTGCGGTATCGGAATGTGCGGGAGATGTAATGTAGGTAAAGAGTTTGTCTGCAAGGACGGTCCGGTATTCACCTTGGCCCAACTCAACACCATGCCCAAAGAATATTGATGGGTACCGACCGCATCTTCAGGCAGGCTTTTCCATTGACGAAAGACGGGACAGGTCTCCTTCACTCCGGCTTTCGGCCGGGTATATGAAACGGCAGCCTAACCAGTCTGACCTTGACAGAACCTTGGAATGGTTCGTTTTTATATTGACAAGGCCGCCTTGATATTATATTCATAAAAACTCTATATTGAATATCGTGAATAGGCGGCCGTGCCATAAAGACCAAAAATATCAAAGGAGGGTATATTCATGCCAGAAGTTGAGTTTCAGGGAAATAAATTTGTCGTGGACGAAGACGGTTTCATCGATTCCTATGAAAACTGGTCCGAAGGGTGGGTCCAGTATGTCAAAACCCAGGAAGGTATCGACGAACTGAATGACGAACATCGTAAAGTCATTTCCATGCTTCGTGAATATTATGAAAAGAACGGCATCGCTCCGATGGTCCGGGTTCTGTCCAAAGTGACCGGATTCAAGCTCAAACATATTTATGAGCTGTTTCCGTCAGGACCTGGAAAGGGAGCCTGTAAAATGGCCGGTCTTCCCAAACCCACCGGATGCGTCTAATGTCCATCCACCGGTAATGATACCGGTCTGTTTCAAAAGGCTCTGTGTGTTTTAACAGGGCCTTTTTTATTGGAATCCTGACATGATTTTTCCGATTCGAACTGGGCATCGTACCGAATTTATCGATATCACATCGGATATCCAACAATTGGTGAACTCCGCCGGATGGATCTCCCAAGGATATTGCCTTCTGTTCGTACCCCACACCACAGCCGGAATCACAATCAACGAGTCGGCCGATCCGGACGTCCGGATCGATATCCAGAACCTTCTGAATCGATGGATTCCGCCTTCCGGTGAATACCGCCATCGGGAAGGGAATTCGGACGCCCATGTTAAATCCACGCTGGTCGGTGTATCCCAATATATCCCCATCGAGAACAACCGGCTGATGCTTGGGACATGGCAGGGTATCTTTTTCTGTGAATTCGACGGTCCCAGAAACCGCCGGATTGTGGTGCAAATTACAGCGGTTTCTGACATCCGCCCATAAAAAACCAGGTTCCCCATTCCGCCCGCTTATTTCCGGGAGAAGGGCCGCACCGGATCATTGGTACAGGAAAACAGCATGGATCCCATCGACAAAGAAATTCTGAACCGGATTCAATCCGATTTTCCGGTGACATCCCGCCCCTTTGAGGCGATCGGGAAGGAATTGGGAATTCCCGAAAGTCTGGTGATCGAACGGATCCTCCGTTTAAAAGAGAAAGGCATCATCCGGAGAATCGGCGGCAACATTGTTCCCGGAAAGTTGGGATTCGTCAGCACCCTGTGCGCAGCCAGGGTACCGGAAGACAGGGTGGAAGATTTCGCCCGTGTGGTCAACCGCTATTCAGGCGTCACCCACAACTACCAGCGGGATCACGATCTGAATGTATGGTTCACGTTCATCGCCCCTTCCATGGAGGACATCGAAAACCATCTGGCCGCGATATCCCATGAGACCGGAGTCCATGAAATACTGAATCTTCCGGCCACGCAAGTATTTAAAATCAAAGCCCAGTTCGATCTCTAACCGGTCTTGCGGGAAAGGACATAATCCGCAGGGGCCTCGCCACACCCGGTCATCCGGAATTCAGGAGAGTCCCACCCATGAGAGATATCCGCATCGCGCTAGCCGTCACCCAATCCCGGGTCGGAGAAATTTCCACCAATATTGACAGTGTCCGCCGTCTGGTTTCGGATGCGAGACAGAAGGGCGCGGAGTGGATATGTTTTCCGGAATTGAATGTCACCGGCTACAGTATCCGCCATCCCGGACAGGGACTGACCACCGAACATCTTTCTAAGATCCACCGAATTTTAAGCCAACTGAGTTTCTCCGAAAAAACGGTTATTATGGCCGGAATGGTCGAACCCGATTCATCCGGCGCCTGGTATGCCGCACACCGGATATTTCGCAAAAATGGATCCAGTGACGTCTACCACAAAACCCATATCGCGCCTCCGGAAAAAAAGGTTCTGAAAGCAGGCAATACGATTCCGGTTTTCCAGGTGGACGGGATCACCATCGGAATTCAACTCTGCTGGGATACCCATTTTCCGGATCTATCCACCATCATGGCCCTTAATGGAGCGGAAATTCTGCTTTTCCCCCATGCTTCTCCGCAGGGAACCCCGGAATCCAAACTGAACTCCTGGCTGCGCCATCTTCCCGCCCGAGCCTTCGATAACAGCGTATATGTCGTGGCCTGCAACCAGACAGGAGACAACGGCGAAGGCCTTTCGTTCCCGGGTATCGCCTTGGGAATCGATCCTGCCGGAAAGATTTTGTCCGTCGCCTTTCCCAAACAGGAGGACTGCCTGATTCTCGACCTGAAAGCGGAGGTTCTGACAAGCATCCGGTCTCATCGGATGAAATATTTTCTGCCGGAACGAAAACCCGAACTGTATCGAAACCACCTATTGCCGTCCTTCATCCCTACGGAGAACATGCCATGAAAATTGTCTGTCTGCTGGGAAGCCCCAGACCGGCCGGAAACAGCACCACCATCGCCAAACAATTCTTGGAAACCGCCGAAAGAAACGGCGCCACCGTTCGTTTTTTCTCCCTGAACCACCTTTCCTATCGAGGCTGTCAGGCCTGCATGGCCTGCAAAACCAAACTGGATCACTGCATTCTTCAGGACGATTTGACCGACGTGCTGGAGGCGGTCCGTGACTCGGATGTTCTGGTAATCGCCTCGCCGGTATACTACGGAGAAGTCTCCAGCCAGATGAAAGGATTCATCGACCGCACGTTTTCTTTCCTGAAACCGGATTACACCACGAATCCGGAACCCGGTCGATTGTCCGGTCCCAAACAAATGGTATGTATCCTGACACAAGCCCAGCCGGATGAACAACAGTTCGCGGACATCTTTCCCCGGTACGACTCCTTTTTCCAATGGTATGGGTTCCGGAACAACCGGTTGATCCGGGCATGCGGAGTCATGAACACCGGGGATGTACTTTCCCGGCCTGACATTCTGAACCTGGCGGAACAAACCGCCCGGCAGCTCACAGCCGGATGATCTGCCTCTTATATGAATGGGTTACACTTGGCTGCCGACGTGACGGCCGTGATCCACGTGGGGATCGCCGCGTTTCTTGTCGGAGGATTCACTTTGATCTGGGTTGGGTATTTCCGTGGGTGGAAATGGATCCGCCACCGAAAATTTCGATACCTCCATGGACTTCTGATGGCGATCGTCACACTGGAGTCCATCGTAGGTCTGACATGCCCCTTGACAGCGCTGGAGGACTGGCTTCGATACGGACATCCGGACCAAGGAGAGGTCCGGGCATCATTTATTCAGAAAATCGTGCATCGCATTCTGTATTATGATATGGATCCTTGGGTATTCACGGTCGTATATATTTTGTTTCTGGCCGCGGTCCTTTTTACCTGGAAGTGGATCCCGCCGGATCATTCCAGCGTCATGAAATAGAAAGGAGAAAAGAATGAATTCCACACCTCCCGCCGAAAAAGGCGTTCCGTTCCAACTGAAAGATCATGTTGCCTATGCGATCGGATCCGTTGTCAGTAAAACCCTGCTGAAAAAGGATGTCGGCAACATCACATTGTTTTCATTCGATAGCGGGCAAGGGCTGACCGAGCACACTTCCCCTTATGACGCAGTTGTCTATCTCCTCGATGGCGAAGCGGAAATCCGGATCGATGGGAAACCAATTACCGTCAGGGCCGGAGACATGCTGATCATGCCAGCCAATGTCCCTCACGGGCTGCAGGCTCACCAGCCGTTCAAGATGCTCCTGATCATGATTCGTGGTCAATAAGGAAACGGCTGTGGGCTATACCGGAATCAACCATATGGCCATGGCCACCCGGGATATGGATACCACCCTCCGATTCTGGCGGGACCTGCTCGGCATGCGCCTGGTCGCCTGCCTGGGCAGGCCGGGATATCGTCATTATTTCCTCGAAATCTCTCCGTTGGACATGATCGCGTTCTTTGAATGGCCGGACGTGGAGCCCGCAGTTGGGAAAGATCACGGCGTGCCGGTAAAAGGGCCCTTTGTGTTCGACCATGTATCCATAGGGGTCGAAACCGACGATGATCTTTGGGTCATCAAGGACAAACTGGAGGCAGCCGAAATCTGGGTGTCGGAGCTCATCGATCACGACTTCATTCATTCCATCTACACCTTCGATCCCAATCAGATCGCGGTGGAATTCAGTGCGCCGACAGCCCTGAATATCCGAAAAACCCCGATCATCCGGGATCCCGACCCCTCGGCGACCGTCCGGGAAGGGCTGAATCCCAGACCCGGACATTGGCCGGAGCCTTCGGCACCTACCCCGCCGGACCAACGAATCCTGTACCGGGCCGATTGATCAACCACCGCCGAACACCCGGTTGCGGCCGCTGCGTTTGGCTGTATACAGGTTTTCATCGGCCGTTTTCAGCATGCTGTCCAATACGGAATCGTAGTCCCCGGAAAGTGTTTCGAAACCCGCCAAACCGAAACTGGCGGTAATGGCAATCTCTGTTTCTTCCCATACAATCGGCTCCCGGGATACGGCGTGACGAAGTTTCTCCGCGGCACTGCAGGCATCGGTTGCGATAGTATCGGGAAGAACAACCACGAACTCCTCGCCGCCGTAGCGGGCAAGCCAATCCACATCCTTCCGGATCAGCCTTCCAATGGTTTCCACAAACCGGATCAACACATGGTCTCCGGCCTGGTGCCCCCATGTGTCGTTGATCCGTTTAAAGTGATCGATATCACATAGGATAATTGAAATCGGCTTCTTGTATCGAGCCGCACGCCGGATTTCTTTTTGCATCTGGTCCCTCAGATAGCCACGGTTGAAACAGCCGGTAAGAGAATCCCGGATCGAAAGACTCTCGATCTTTTCATTGGCGTTTCTCAACAGGCGGATGGTTTCCCGAAGTTCCCGATTAATTCGATTCCTTTCAATATGGACGCTGATTCGTGCAAGAAGCTCCTCCTTGGCGAATGGCTTGACCAGATAATCGGAAGCGCCCACTTTGAAAACCTCCAGCACCTCGGCCAGATCCGAAACCGCCGTCAATACAATGACCGGAATATCCTCCATCACAAGTTCCTGACGAATCCGGCGGCAAAGGGTCATTCCATCCATTTCCGGCATGATCAGGTCCGTAAGAACGATATGGATCCGGTCACGATTTTCGACAAGCAGTTCATACGCCGTTTTTCCGTCCTCGGCTTCCAGCACCTCAATCCCCTCCCGCATGAGGCACATGGTGGTGATTTTCCGGGCTACCTTGTTGTCGTCCGCCACCACAGCCCGAATATCCCGCCGAACAGGGTTCTGACCAAGAATATTCCGTACGGCCCTCTGAACCTCTCCTTTCTGAAACGGCTTGGAAATAAAATCCATGGCCCCCAATTCAAACCCGGTTTTTCGATCTTCGATTGTGTCGTTTCCAGTGATAAAAATAATCGGAACCTGATGATCCTCGTTTTTTTGAAAAAAGCGGGCGTAGCTATCGCTTCGCAGTTTCCGACATGTGTCAAAGCCACCCAACTTGGGCATCTCGATATCCAGGGTGATCAGATCCGGAGGAGAGCCGGAACCCGCATGGATCAAGGCTTCCAGTCCGTTCCCCGCTTCGATGATTTCGTATCCATCCTGTTCCAGTTCCTCCCGAATCTGCATCCGGATCATCGGGCTATCATCGACCACAAGGATTTTTCCGGATATTTCTTTCATCATTCTTTCCTCATCTGGTAAAAAACCGCCCGTAGACAGCGTTTGAGTTCAAACCGTGGTGCAACCCCCCGCAAGGATTCCGTGCCTCCGACTACCAGGTACCCCTCCGGCCCCAACACGGTTTCGAGATTTTCAAACAGACGCCTTCGGTCCTCCTCCTGGAAATACATGGCGACATTGCGGCAAAACACGATATCGAACCTCCCCATTCCGGTAAACGGCAGCAGAAAATTCATCTTTCGAAACGTCACCATGCCACGGATTTCATCCCGAATCCGAAAGCCTTCTTCCGTGGGAACAAAATACCGGGCCAGCCGTTCCGATGACAAGCCTCTCTCCACTTCCGACACGAAATACACCCCCCGGCTAGCCCGATAAACGGCCGCTCCGGAGATATCCGTTCCCAGAATCGAAACCCGATACAGGCTGTTATCATTTAGAGCCTCTGACACCGCAATGGCGATGCTGTAAGCTTCCTGGCCGGTCGAACATCCGGCGCTCCAAATCCGGATCGGAATCTTCATTCCAGGAGGGGTCCGATGTGATTTCTGCTCGATCACATCAGGAAGAATTTTGTCCTTCAGAAGCTCGAACGGTTCATGATCCCGAAAAAACTGGGTTTCATGCGTTGTGATCAGATCGACGATCCGTTTTTCAATCATGCCGGAACGGTCTCTTCTGGCTTTTCGATACAGCTCGCCGAATCCGGCGCAGCCGCACTCGATTATCAACGGGCGTAACCGGGTTTCAATCAAATAGGCTTTGGAGGAACTCAGGGAAATTCCGCAGATCTCATAAATGTAGCGGGTCCAGAGCTGGAATTCAAACGAATCGATTTTTTCCATGGATCATCGAGCCTGTATGTATAGAGCGACAGATTTCCCGGGCGATACCCTCCAACGGAGCGATGACATCCACAATTCCCAACTCGATCGGTTTCCTGGGCATGCCGTATACGGCGCAGGTGGATTCATCTTGAGCGATGATCCAGGCACCCTTCCCCTTCATGGATTGGAGTCCCCTGGTGCCGTCATAGCCCATTCCGGTCATGATCACCGCGGTTGCATACTTTCCGTAGCAATCGGCAACCGATCGAAAGAGATAATCTGCCGAGGGTCGACAGTTGTTTTCCGGAGGATCATCCGTCACCCGGATGATCATCGACCGGTGGTTGGAGGATGGTTCGACTTTCATATGTTTCCCTCCGGGGGCCAGGTAGACCGTTCCGGAGGCCAGCCTCTCTCCATTCACCGCCTCTTTGACCGCTATCCGGCTGATGGTATCCAACCGCGCGGCCATCGCCCCGGTGAACAAGGCTGGCATATGCTGGACGACCAATACCGGTACTCCGATATCGGGCGGAAGGGAGGGAATCACCCGAGCCAATGCCGCCGGCCCCCCGGTCGAAACTCCCATCGCAACAATCCGGGAGGCGGGTTCCCGCGTAGTCTGCTCCAGCAGCCGCAACATTGGAACCGTCCGCCGGTAACTCGACCGTTGTTTTCCATTACAGGCCTGTATTTGTTTTTTTCGGAGCAGGGAATCCACGATCGGATGGATTTTATCGTGAAGAAAACGAATATTGTCTTCCATGCTCCCCGTGGTTGGTTTGGAAATGAAATCCAGAGCGCCGGACTCGAGTGCCTGCAGGGTGATTCGAGCGCCCTCCGTGGTATAGGTGGAAATTACGACCGTGGTAATGTCCGGGAGGTCCGATTGGAGATGTTCGAGTACCTCCAGGCCGTCCATTTCCGGCATTTCGATATCCAACGTAATCAGGTCAGGTTTGAGCGACTTTGCCTTGATCAGGCCTATTTTTCCGTTTGCGGCCGCTCCAACGATTTCCACCGAGGGCAAGGATGCCAATGCCAGCTGAATCATTTTCCGGTAGGTCAGGCTGTCATCCACCACCAGGGTCTTCAGTTTCCTATCTGAATCCATGGACGTCTCCTTTCCGAGCACCTGTCAGCCTCCATTCAAAAGGGGAACCAGGAATTCACTCACTTCTCAGCAACTCGTTCAGGTCGACGATGGAGATCAGTTCCCGTTTTGTCTGGACAATTCCTTTCAACAAGTAACTGGAACCGGTCCCGACATTGGCAGGTGTTTTGTCAACCTTGTCGATAGGCACCGAAACCACCTCCCCCATCCGATCCACCAACAGGCCGACCCATTCATTCCGGTGAAAAACGATGAGATGAAAACGCCGATCATCGTTTCCCCCGCTGGATATTCCCAAACGTATTTTGGGGTCCACGATCGTGACAATCCGCCCCCGCAGGTTCAATATCCCCGCGATATGGGGAGGCGCCAGCGGAACGCGGGTGATCCGGGTTGCACGATGGATTTCCTGAACCATGCGAATATCCATTCCGACACACATTTCCCCCAAATAAAAAACGATCAGATCGGTAGTGGCGGCGGCGAAACCGCATGATGCCTCCATCCCAGTATACCTCCGGTGAAATACGAAAATCCGTCACACTTTGAACACCTCTACCATCCGTCTCAAATCTTCCGCCAACGATTTCAATTCCTCCGCACTGACATTCACCTGGGCGCTGTTGGCCGAAATTTCCTGTCCCGCTTCATTTTGACCCGAAATATCCTTGGCGATATCCTGGGCGACCAGGGAACTTTGAGACACGTTCTGGGTCATGTCCTGCATCCCCAAAGCAGCCTGGGACACATTGCCGGAAATATCGTTGGTGGTAATGGACTGTTCCTCCACCGCTGAAGCGATCGATTCCACAATCGCATGAATATCATGGATCACAGCCGTGATCATCTGGATCTGAGCCACAGTTCCGGAGGCGGCAACTTGAATTCCTTCGATCCGCGCTTTGATTTCATCCGTGGCTTCTGCGGTCTGTTTAGACAATTCCTTAATTTCATTGGCAACAACCGCAAAGCCTCGACCCGCTTCTCCCGCCCGGGCCGCCTCGATGGTCGCATTCAACGCCAGCAGATTGGTTTGATCCGATATATCGGCAATCGTTTCGGTAACCTTTCCGATTTCCCTCGCGGCCGTGCCCAGATCATTCACCGTACCGGAGGCCTTTTCCGCGCTGTTGACCGCATTCCCGGTGATAGACCTGGCTTTTTCCGCGTTGCGGGCAATATCATGGATGGTCGAAGTCATCTCCTCGGTAGCCGTCGCGATCATGCCGATGTTGCTGGACGCCTGCTCGGCCGCGGCCGCGACGGAAGTCATGTTGACACTCATTTCTTCGGCCGCCGCCGCAACACTGTAGGCCTGTTCAGATGTCCGTCCGGCATTGGCGGACATACGCCGGGAAATCGCCGACAGTTCCGTGGACGCGGTGGTCAGGGTCTCCACCCCTCCCACGATACGACCGATCATGGAACGAAGGTTTTCGACCATCTGGTTCAGGGATCCGGTCAATACACCAACCTCGGCCCCCGAATCCAATGTGAGGGTTTCGGTAAAATCCCCTTCCGCAATCCGGGCGGCGAACTTCGCGCTCCGATACATCGGATACGAGATGGATCGGGCCAGGAAAAACGCGGATATCGAAACAACGGCAATTCCCAGAATTCCGACAAGCCCCATCACCCAATGTAAGGAATTCAAGGATTCCAGCGCCTCCGCTTCGTCGATTTCGGCGATCAACACCCAATCCACATCCAGAACTTTCACTGGAGTGAAGGCGGACAACACCTTTCGTCCCTCGTAGTCGATAATTATCTTTTCCCCCGTTCGCCCCGCAATCCCTTGTCGTACCGCCTCGGTATCGGCCTTTCCGCCTTCCGAACCGGAAAATGACGACTTGACCGAAAACCGCTCCGGATTCCGAAAGGAGTCGGATCGCATCCGTTTGTCCGCTCCCACGAGGTACGTCTCACCGGTCTTTCCCAGCCCATCCCGCTGGTTCATGATGGAATTGATCAGATCCGCGGAGAGCTGGAACACGATAACCGCAGCCGGCTGATCGCCTTCCATCAGAATCGGGTATCCGACAAAAGCGGCCGGTTCGTTATCGGCAGGGGGATAGAGTTCAAAGTCTGAAATCGCCGCTTTTTGGGTTTGAACCACCTTTTTCCATACATCGGCCAGACCCGTGTCGCGATAAGGACCTTGCATCAAATTGGTCCCGATATCTTTTCTCCGGCCACAACTGAACATCACATGGCCATGTTCCGAACATATCAAAAAGATATCCGAATATCCCCTTTCCTTCTGAAAGGGAAGAAAATGAATGCCGTACCGTGCGTAAATCTGCTCATATTCCGGTTCCCCGACATCAAACGAGCCCTCCGGCCGACTACCGATTCCCCAGTGATAGGTCACCAATTGATGGTTCATACTGAGAACCTCCCGGCTTTGGGCGAAACTTTTCATTTCCCGCAACACCCTTTCGAAAAATTGCTCCAGCTCTTTTTTCTTCATCTCCCGAACCGTAATCAGATGTCGGTAGGCCTCTGCCTTCAGGACGTTATCTGCTACGGTACGGGAAAAGAATCCCATGACGGAAAACAGAATAAGGCCCACCAGCAGCAATACCATCATGAATTGGGTTCTCAGTTTGAAACGACGTAACCGCATTCACTCCTCCCTTTGTTTCCACCGTCTCATTTCAGTAATCGTCGAAGAACCAATGGTCAGTATTCAACCGTAGCTGGTCCACATCCACACCGGTATCCCCCGTCCTTTCCCAGTTCGAGTCATTCGCCCGGCTCGGCAGGGCAAAACATCGTTCATCCTGCCGGATCCGTTCGAAACCAACCATCCGGGGCATCTTCAGGGCATTAGAGGCAGGGTGTGTCCGCCTGGGACAGAACCCATTCCGGATAAATGGTTCGGACCAGATCCACCATATCCACCAAAAGCGTGGTTCTTCCCTTCAGAGCCACCGATCCCCTGATGCCCGGTTGGCGCAACGATCTGGAATCCAGAACCGCGTCTGTCAGAACTGTATCCAACGGGCCTGCCGCAAGCAATCCCATCTTTTTTCCAGATAAAATAAAAACAATGACCGGCATCCACTCACGCAATACCAAGGGGCTGACCCGCGCCGTATCATCCACGCAAAACAGCAGCAGATTTTCTCCCCGATAGGGGACAGTCCGCCTGCCACCGAATGTCTGAATGTCACGGGAACGGATTCGTATCACTCGATAAACCATATCCAGCGGCACCGCGAACGATTCATGTTCAACTCCCCGAAACACCAGCAAATTCATCAGATCAGAAGAAAGAGGTTCCGGGTGGAGGGGCCGGCGTCTCACGGAAATCTCCTGGATGGTATCGGAGAGAGGATACAGGAAAACAATCTCGGCCAAACCGACGATATCCAGAATCAGGGCTACCCGGCCGTCACCCAGAATGGTGGCACCGGCAAACCCCTTCTGTTTTCGGATGTGTCGTCCGAGCGGTTTCACGACGATTTCCGCGGCATCCTCAAAGGAATCGACGA
>CAZTKB010000022.1:0-20579 GCA_964614125.1 uncultured Desulfobacterales bacterium
TCACAATTGCCCGTAATGCCCTATCTCCTCGTGGTCTCTTTCTTCTCGAAATGGGTCCGTGGATCAGTTTCCCAAACGGATGCCGGCCCGTCGCGTGCCGACAGTTTCGATTTCGGTGGGGATTCTGGTCAACGAACGGAAGAAAGTTTTGATCACCCGGCGTGCGGAGACCGGGCTTCTGGGAGGCCTGTGGGAATTCCCGGGAGGCAAGGTGGAACCGGGCGAATCGCCGGAAGAGGCCTGCCTGCGGGAAATTATGGAAGAAACGGGGTTGCGGGGGCGGATTCACATGCTTCTGGGGACCATCCGCCATGCATACACCCACTTCAAACTGATCGCATCGGTTTTCCTGGTCCAACCGATGTCCTGTGAAATCCGCTTGAACGGGCCGGTCGATACCCGATGGGTCACGCTTTCAGAAATGGATAGCTATCCCATGCCCAAGGCCACCCACAAAATGATCGACCTGTTGAAGGAACACACCATCTTATCCGCTTTCCCCTTTTCAATAACCGGAGAAACCACGGGAAATCAGCGCTGATTCAGCCTGCAACCCGGCCTTTCCATTTTCGGACCAGCCGGTCCCAGGCATCTTTCAGCCTGTTCGGCCACATCCGGGTCACATGGACGCGCAAAAAGAGATCTCCGGAAGGGCCTCCGCCGGTGCCAGGGAGCCCCATTCCAGCCAGACGGATTTTCTGACCGCTTTGAATGCCGGAGGGAATTTGGACGATCAGTTTTTTTCCGCGCTTCCGATGATCATACGCATAGGGGCCGCCGTTTTTTGCCAAGTCCTCATCCACCTGGATCGTTTCCTGGATATCGGCCCCTTTGTCCGACAGCCTTTCCAGAGACGAGTCTTTGCCGAACAGAAAACCGGTCGCTTTTTTCAGGCCGCTCTGGAGCATCGACGGCGCCTTGGACGGCTTTCCACCCGTTTTCCCGGTGAACACAAAACCTTTCACGAAAATTCCCGGTTTTTTGAACTCGAAGGACTGATAGCCCTGGCCGTAAATTCCACGGAAAATCTCGTCAAAGCCCCGTAACCCGAAGGCTCGGGACATCTCCTCGAATATCTGCTGGATATCGGATCCCTGAAAGATGTCCTGATCGGAATAATTGGTCCGAAACCGCTGATGTGCCGAGGTGCCGAAACGGGAACGCATCAGATCGTATTCCTTCCGCTTCCGGGGATCGGACAGGACCGCATAGGCTTCGTTGATGGACTTCATTTTATCGGCGCAATCCGGGTCCTTGCAATGGTCCGGGTGGTATTGAAAGGCTTTCTCTCGGAAGGCGGTTTTCACCTCGTGGGTGGTCGCCTCCGGAGCTACGCCCAATATTTCGTAGTAATCGTTCATTGGCTTGGATTCATCAGGGGTCATGGGATATGGGGCCGATCGTTCGGACCGTCGGGATCACGGACTGGCGCATCGCCCGGATAATGATTATTTTAATATAATAAGGCTGGGGATTTGGAATGTCCATTCCTTTTATTGCAGTTCTCGTCCGGCGTGTCGCCCGATTCCCCGTGCGTCAGTCAACCCTCCGGAAACAAGGATCTTTTTCGAATATACCACAATATATGGAAATTTTCCTTGACATATGTCCATATCTTGTAATAGACAGAGAACCACACGGTGTGATTTTCACCGGGACACCAACTATACACATCATCTGGCATCCATGTTCCCCCTGTTTTTATCGGTGGAAAATGATTGCCCTGATCTTCGCAGTCAACGTAACAACTCCAGGAACCGGGTTCGGGCCATGATGG
Organism: uncultured Desulfobacterales bacterium; assembly: GCA_964614125.1. Classification (GTDB taxonomy): domain Bacteria; phylum Desulfobacterota; class Desulfobacteria; order Desulfobacterales; family Desulfatirhabdiaceae; genus UBA4064. The sequence goes on from CAZTKB010000022.1 coordinate 1,778, forward strand.
TTCCGGACATGCTGGTTTTGAAATTCCATTGAGGTGAACTCATGTTCGAACAAATCAAAAAACGGGACGGCCGGATCGTGGAATTTGACTCCTCCAAAATCACCGCGGCCATCGCCAAGGCAGGAAAGGCGACCGGTGAATTCGAAGAGCGCGAAGCCAGAAAACTCACCCTGAGGGTATTGACCCTTGCCCATGAACTGCGCCTGGGACCGCTTCCCGATGTGGAAGAGATTCAGGATATCGTGGAACGGGTTCTTCTCGATTCCCCCTATTACAAAACGGCCAAGGCCTATATCCTGTATCGGGAACAGCATGCACAGATCCGCAGTATTTCCACGAAAGCCAGCATCGACCTGGTGGAGCACTACATCCAGAAGCTGGACTGGAAAATCAAAGAAAACAGCAACATGTGTTATTCCCTTCAGGGATTGAACAACTATATTTCCAGCGATGTCACCTCCGAATACTGGCTGAACCGAATCTATCCACCGGAAATCCGGAATGCTCACAAAAGCGGGGATCTTCACATTCATGATTTGAGCCTGTTATCGGTTTACTGCGTGGGCTGGGATCTCCAGGATCTCCTCCGAACCGGATTCAAGGGAGTGGAAGGCAAAGTGGAAAGCGCGCCTCCCAAACACCTGCGATCCGCCTTGGGACAGATCGTCAATTTCTTTTATACGCTGCAGGGAGAAGCCGCCGGAGCCCAGGCCATATCCAATTTCGACACCCTTCTGGCTCCTTTCGTCCGCTTCGACGGACTGGACTATCCGGAAGTGAAACAGGCGCTGCAGGAATTCATTTTCAACATCAACATACCCACCCGGGTGGGATTTCAGACGCCGTTTACCAATATCACGATGGACTTGCTGGTTCCTTCCACACTCCAGGACACGCCGGTCATTGTCGGTGGGAAAGACCTCGATCATACCTATTCCGAGTTTCAACCGGAAATGGACATGCTCAACCAAGCCTTCGCCGAGGTCATGATGGAGGGGGATGCCAACGGCCGGGTGTTCACTTTCCCCATTCCGACCTATAACATCACCCCGGATTTCGACTGGGACAATCCCAACCTGGAAAAGGTCTGGAAGATGACGGGAAAATACGGCATTCCGTATTTTTCCAATTTTGTCAACTCGGACATGTCTCCGGAAGATGCCAGGTCTATGTGCTGCCGGCTCCGCCTGGACAACCGGGAACTCCTGAAACGGGGTGGGGGCTTGTTCGGCGCCAATCCCCTGACCGGATCCATCGGTGTGGTGACGATCAACCTTCCCCGAATCGGATATCTGACTCCGGATCGGGAGGCCTTTTACCGGCAGCTCGCCTGCCAGGTACAGCTGGCCGTCCAGAGTCTTGAAATCAAGCGGAAAGTACTCGAGCAGTTCACGGAAAAGAATCTATACCCCTATTCCAAATTCTATCTTCGGGATATCAAAAGCCGGACAGGCTGTTACTGGAAAAATCATTTTTCCACGGTCGGCATCATCGGTATGAACGAGGCCTGTCTGAACTTCATCGGGACGGACATCGGAAGCCCCGCGGGGCAGAAATTTTCCATTGAAGTCATGGATTTTCTCCGGAAACAAATGGCCGAGATTCAGGAACAGACCGGAAACATCTATAACCTGGAAGCCACCCCGGCGGAAGGCACTTCCTACCGCCTGGCCATGATCGACAAGAAACGGTATCCGGATATCGTGTGTGCAAACGAGTCCGACCACCGAAAAGGCGCGTCCCCGTTTTATACCAATTCCACCCAGTTACCGGTCAATTACACGGACGACATCTATCAAACCCTGTTGTTACAGGACAATCTTCAAGTCAAATATACGGGTGGAACGGTGCTGCACCTGTTTCTGGGGGAACAACTCACGGATATCGAAACAATCAAAAGTCTGATCCGAAAAATCGCATCCAATTTCCGGCTGCCGTATTTCACCCTCACCCCCACTTTCAGCGTGTGTCCATCCCATGGATATCTGCCGGGTGAACAGCCGCACTGTTCAGTCTGTGATCAGGAAACCGAAATCTATTCCCGGGTGGTTGGATATCTGCGCCCCATTAAGCAATGGAACAACGGCAAGCAGGCTGAATATCGGATCCGGAAAACATTTCATCCCGATTTGCCCGAATCGATTCGGGTAATCCCGGATGCGGACGGCCGGATGAGACCGGAACCCATATCCGCATCATCCGGCCATCGCAAAGTGGCCTGACCGAGTCGGCCGGACAGGATCATCCATGGTGAAAATCGGGGGATTCCAAAAAAATTCATTCATCGACTATCCGGGAAAGATCAGCTGCGTCATTTTCCTGACCGGCTGCAATTTTACCTGCCCGTACTGTCACAACCCGGAATTGGCCAGGGGGGAAACACCGGAAAGTCATACCCTGGAGGAGATACGGGATTTTTTATCCGCCAGAAAAGGACTGATTGATGGGGTCGTGATTTCCGGTGGAGAACCGACCCTGCAAACGAACCTTCCGAATCTATGCGAATCGATACGAAAACTGGGCTTTCCCGTCAAGCTGGACACCAACGGAAGCCGGCCGGAGATGCTGAAGCAACTGATCCGGAAAGAGGTCATCGACTACATCGCCATGGATATCAAAACCGATCCTTTCCAATACGCCCCCGTGTTTCATCCGGAGAATCAATCCGAGGCAATTCTGGAAAGCATGAAATTGATCCAGGAAAGCGGTTTGCCGCATGAATTCCGAACAACCTGCTGCAAACCGATAATCACGGGGGCCGTCATCGAAACGATCGCCCGCCGGCTCCTCCGGTCGGATCGATACGTCCTTCAGCGTTTCCATCCCAACCGGGTGCTGAACCCCGATTTTTTTCGCCGGATCCCAGGAGAAATATCCCCGGTCGAAATCAATGAATGGAAACAGATCGCCGCGAAATATAGTTCCGAGGTAGAGATACGGTAACCCGAAGAGGATAGCCGGCAAGGCGTCGGCCGGGAAATAGAAATTTGGGTAAAAAAATGAAAAACCCGGTTTTCCGACCGGTGTTTTCATGATAACATGCAATGCTGTTGACGTATCCCCTGATCACCCTTATCCAATCACACACAGGAGCATGGCATGGTTCGCACGGAAATTTCCCTTTTTTTGCAGAATGTTCCCGGAGAGTTGGGAAAACTGGCCGGATTGCTGTCCCAGGCGGGAATCAATATCGACGCCCTGACCATTCAGGACGCGTCCAGTTACGTCAAGGAATTGTTCATGGCCAGAGGAAAGTCCCTCAAACGGATTGCCTCATCGGCCAACTACAATTCCATTCGCAAGGACTCGGCGGATTACGCCCTGATCCGCATCCTGGTGGATCAGACTGACAAGGCCATCGACCTGCTTTCCCGAAATGAATATATTTTCGACATTCTCCCGGTCATCGCAGTCGAACTGGCCAACCGTCCTGGGGAGTTGGCCGAAATCGCCGCCAAATTCGGCCGAGAGGGCATCAATATCAACTATGTGTACGGTTCGGTGGCAGGCCCGGATGCAAAATGTCTGTTCGTGTTCTGCCCGGAAGACATCGAACTCGCAGCCAAAATTTTTTCAGAGGAATAACACGGCGGGAAGTGAAGCCTGCGGAGGAACCCGACCCAGGGTTCCTCCATAGGGAAGTCAGGGTAACCGTTTGTCTTTCAGGACGTGATCGGAAATAACGATCCGCTGGATTTCCGAAGTACCTTCGTAAATCGTAAACACGCGGGCATCCCGGAAAAACCGCTCGACGGGATAATCTTTCGTGAACCCGTAGCCTCCATGCATCTGCAGTGCCTTGGCCGTGACACGGTTCACCATCTCCGAGGCAAAGAGCTTGGCCATGGATGCCTGGGCCGTAAAGTTTTCCCCGTTGTCCTTCATGGAGGCCGCGGATAGCATCAATTGCCTGGCAGCCTCGATTTCCGTGGCCATATCGGCGACAATCCACCGCAACCCTTGAAACTTGGCGATTTTCTGTCCGAACTGATCCCTCTCCTTCATATATTTCACCGCCGCATCCAAAGATGCCTGGGCAACCCCCACAGACTGTGCCGCGATTCCGATCCTACCGCTGTCCAAGGCTTTCATCACCAGTTTGAACCCTTCGCCCTCCTCTCCCAGGCGGTTTTCCACCGGGACCTTGCAGTTTTCGAAAATCAGGTCCGTGGTATCCGAGGCCCGCAAACCCAGCTTGTCTTCCATGCGGTCGACCAGAAATCCGGGGGTCCCTTTGGGAACAATAAAAGCGCTGATTCCTTTGTGGCGAAGGCTTTCGTCCGTTTTCGCGGTTACAATCACCAACCCGCAATGCTTTCCGGTGGAAATGAACCGTTTGGTCCCATTGATGATGTAATGGTTCCCTTTTCTCACGGCGGTCGCGGCCTGAGAAACAGGATCGGATCCGGCATGGGGCTCGGTCAGGGCAAACGCTCCGATGATTTTTCCGGTTGCCAGTTGTTTCAGGAAACGATGCTTTTGCTCTTCCGTTCCGAAACGGTTGATGCTCTCACAGACAATGGAATTGTGTACGGACATGACCACGGCCGTAGATGCGCAGGAATAGGCGATTTCCGAAAGAGCGAGCACGTAACTGACGGTATCCGCACCCTCGCCGTTGTATTCCGGAGGAATGGTCATCCCCATCAATCCGAGTTCACCCATCTTTTTCAATACGGCAGCCGGAAATTCCTTGGTCTGATCCCGCTCTGCAGCAGATTCCGCTACCACTTTCCGGGAAAACTCCCGGACCATAGCCTGGATCATCAACTGCTCGTCTGTCAGTCTATAAGTCATAGGTGCGCTCCATATCGATCAGTAGTGTTGCCGGTTGACATTACCATCCGCCATTTTTTTCAGGGACTGTAAATCACGACGATCAGTTCCGCCGGTACATCACCGATATTTCGAAGGTTGTGCTGGATTCCCGAGTTGAAATGCAGCGAATCCCCGGCCTCCAGAATATTCACATTCTCCCCCACCAGGATTTCCACTTTTCCCGACAGAACATAAGCGAACTCTTCTCCTTCATGATGATATCCGACACCGGAATGATCCTGAAACGGTTCGATCGCCACCCGGAACGCTTTAAGGTGCTTATTCTCGGCTCCCGGCGTCAGAGTGGTGTAGGCATAATTCTTGGTACGTTTGGTATATTCCTTGATACGGGCCTTCAAGGTGGTCTGTTGGGAAGGCAACAGCAATCCGGAATCGATTCTCAGAGCCCGTGAAATCTGAAGCAGCGCACCGACCGGCGGAGTAGTTTCGCCGGCCTCGATTTTTTTCAGATTATCGACGGAAAATCCGGTATCGTTGGCGATATTTTCCAAGGAAATACCTTTTTCCGTACGAATTTTTTTGATTTTCTGACCGATCGAAGAATCATCGGTCGCTTTTTTTCTGGGCATGTCGCCTCCTTCCACGATCCCTGACGGGCGGATCAATTGTACTCATAAAAACCGCGGCCGGTTTTTCGCCCCAGCCATCCGGCTTCGACATATTTTCGGAGCAACGGACACGGTCGATATTTACTGTCCATAAAGCCATTATACAGGGTTTCCATAATGGCAAGGCATGTATCCAGACCGATGAGGTCCGCCAAAGCGAGCGGCCCCATGGGATGGTTCATTCCCAATTTCATGACCGTATCGATATCTTCCCGTTTTCCGACACCGTGATACAGGCAGTATACCGCCTCGTTGATCATGGGTAACAAAATCCGGTTGGCGATGAAACCCGGATAATCGTTTGCGACTGCGGGTGTTTTTCCAAACCGGATGGAAAGGTCCCACGTGGCCTGGAAGGTTTCGTCAGAAGTGGCGATTCCCCGGATGATTTCCACCAGTTTCATGACCGGAACCGGGTTCATGAAGTGCATTCCGATCAGTTTGTCGGGACGTTTTGTCTGGGCCGCGATGCGTCCGATCGGTATGGATGACGTGTTGGTGGCCAGAATCGTTTCCGGCCGGCAGGTCTCGTCGAGCGTCCGAAAGATCTGAAACTTGATGGGTTCATTCTCCGTGGCCGCTTCCACCACGAAATCCGCTCCGGCCATATCCGAAAGGGCCAGGCTTGGTTGGATCCGGGAAAGGATGGCGTCCTTCTCTTCCGCGGACATTTTCCCTTTTTCCACCATTCGATCCAGATTTTTGGAAATGGTTTTCATCCCGCGATCCACAAATTCCTGTTTGATATCGTTCATGATCACATTCAGGCCGCTCGCGGCGGCGACTTGCGCGATTCCGTTGCCCATCTGTCCGGATCCGATTACACCAAATGTCTTGATATCCATGGTCATCCTCTTCCTATTCGCGTTGATTATATTATACAGGTATTTCTGAAACCTATGTTTTCGCGCTCACCCATCCATACCGGGTCACCGCGTGACCATCATGGCGACAGCCTCCCCACCTCCCAGACACAAAGAAGCCAGGCCGGTTTTCACATCCCGGCGGATCATCTCATATAAAAGCGTGGTCAGAACCCGGCATCCACTGGCGCCGATCGGATGTCCGAGGGCGACGCTTCCTCCGTTCACGTTGATCCGGGCCGGATCCAGTTTCAATTCCCGCAGGATCGCGACACTGGATCCGCTGAAAGCCTCGTTGATTTCGAACAGATCAATATCGTCCAGGGAAACCTTCTGTTTCCGGCAACATTTGGGAATCGCCCAGATGGGAGCCACCAGGACATATTTCATATCGATGCCAAAAGATGCCTGTGCCCCGATGGTCGCCATGATTGTACAGCCCAATTCCCGGGCTTTGTCCCGGGACATCACCACTACCGCGGAGGCCCCGTCACTGATGATGGAGGCGTTTCCGGCGGTTCCGACACCACCTTGCTGGAAGGCGGGCCGCATGCCGGCCATGGTTTCATAGGAAGTGTCCTGGCAGCATTCGTCCTGTTCGAAAAGAATCGGCCCGCCCTTTTTCCGCGGAATTTCGACCGGAACGATTTCCTCCCGAAATCTTCCGGATCGGATGGAATCCATGGTCCTTCGGTAGGACTCCGTCGCATACCGGTCCTGGTCTTCCCGGGTGACCTGGTATTTTTCCGAGCAAAGCTCATTGGAAATCCCCATATGGAAATCATTGACAATATCCCACAGGCCGTCATGGATCATGTGATCTTCCAGCTTTCCGGGGCCCATGCGATACCCAAACCGAGCCTTATCCAGGTAGTACGGTGCCATGCTCATGTTTTCCATGCCGCCCGCGACCACCACTTCGGCATCCCCCGCTTGGATCGCCTGGGCTGCCAGCATCACCGCCTTCAGGCTGGATCCACAGACCTTGTTCACCGTGATGCATTCCGCCTCCCACGGCATCCCGGCCAGAACCGCTGCCTGTTTGGCCGGATTCTGGCCATACCCGCAAGGCAGCACCTGCCCCATAATCACTTCATTGACCGCGGTTTTCGAAATTCCCGCCCGTTTGATTGCCTCTTCAATGACAACAGCCCCTAAACGGGTGGCTCCAATCCCGGACAACGATCCGTTGAAACTGCCCAAGGGCGTCCTGACCGCACTGACGATAACCGCTTCCTGCATATTTCTCTCCTTGGCCGGTGGATTTCCCGGCCCTTGTCCATTTCACCCGTCCGGATCCGAAAACCAGGGCCCCGAACGCGGGGGTTTCCATACTCAGATTACAGGGCTATTCTATGGTCGAAACCGTCTACATATTTCTCCGGTATCGACCTCCCACGTCATACAAAGCCTGCGTGATCTGCCCCAGGGAGCAGACCCGGACCGTATTCATCAACTCCGCAAAAATATTATCTCCGGAAACGGCCGCTTCCTGAAGGTGTTTCAAGGCTTCGGGTGCTTCGACCGCATTTTTTTTCTGGAACTCGGCCAGACGGATCAGTTGGGACTGTTTTTCCTCCTCGGTCGCCCGTGCCAACTCCACATCCTCGTTCAATTCCTCTCCGCCTGCATGGGGATCCCGGAAGGTATTGACACCGACGATCGGATACTGCCCGGTATGTTTCAACACCTCGTAATAAATGGATTCCTCTTGGATTTTGCTTCTCTGGTAACCGGTTTCCATCGCCCCCAGAACCCCTCCCCGGGACGTGATCCGATCGAACTCCATCAAAACAGCTTCCTCCACCAGCCGAGTCAGTTCCTCCACAATGAAGCTGCCCTGGTTCATGTTCTCGTTTTTGGCCAGCCCCCATTCCCGATTGATAATCAGCTGAATAGCCAAAGCCCTTCGGACCGATTCCGTGCTGGGTGTCGTGATGGCCTCATCAAAGGCATTCGTGTGCAGGCTGTTGCAGTTGTCATAAATCGCGCAAAGAGCCTGAAGCGTCGTGCGGATGTCGTTGAACTGGATATCCTGGCTGTGAAGCGAACGGCCGGACGTCTGGATATGGTATTTGAGCATCTGGGAACGTTCCGAGCCCTTGTACTTTTCTTTCATCGCGACCGCCCAGATACGCCGGGCCACCCGTCCGATCACCGTGTATTCGGGATCCATACCGTTGGAAAAGAAAAAGGATAAGTTGGGCGCAAAGCTGTCCAGCGGCATATTGCGGGACAGATAATATTCCACATAGGTGAATCCGTTGGAGAGGGTCAGGGCCAGTTGGGTGATCGGATTGGCGCCGGCTTCGGCGATATGATATCCGGATATGGAAACCGAATAGAAATTCCGGACATTGTTTTCGATAAAATACTGCTGGATATCCCCCATCATTTTCAGAGCGAAATCAATGGAGAAAATGCAGGTGTTCTGCCCCTGGTCTTCTTTGAGGATATCGGCCTGGACCGTCCCCCGAACATTGGACAGAACCATGGCCCGAATTTTTTGGGCTTCCTCCGGCGACGGATCCCGGCCGTTGGCTTCCCGAAACGATTCCATCTGCTGGTCAATGGCGGTATTCATGAACATGGCCAGCATAATGGGGGCGGGTCCATTAATGGTCATGGAAACAGATGTATTCGGTGCGCAAAGATCGAAGCCGCTGTAAAGTACCTTGACATCCTCCAGGGTACAGATACTCACCCCGGAAGTTCCGATCTTTCCATAGATATCGGGACGGACATCCGGATCGAATCCATACAGGGTGACCGAATCAAAGGCGGTGGAAAGACGTTTGGCCTCGTAATCCCGGGACAGCAGCTTGAAGCGCCGATTGGTCCGGGCGGGATCGCCTTCCCCGGCAAACATCCGGGTGGGATCCTCACCGACCCGCTTCAGGGGAAACACCCCGGCGGTGAAGGGAAACTTGCCGGGAACGTTTTCCTCCCGCATCCACCGATACAGTTCTCCGGGATCCTGAAACCCGGGGATCACGATCTTGGGGATCTGAAGATGAGACAGGGATTCCGTGACCAGCGGCAATCGGATATCACGGCCCCGAACCTGATACACCAGCTCTTTTTTGGAATAATCCTCCTTGATCTGTTCCCACTCTTTCAACAGGGCTTGGCTGTCGGGGTCGATTTTTTTCCGGGATTTTTCCACTTCCCGCTTCAATTGGTCGATCAGTTCGTCCAGATCGTCCGGAAGATTCCGGCTGATCGTCCGGATGGTTTCCTCCAGATGCCAAACGGTGCGGATGGCCTCCGCCTGTTCAGCCGTCTTTTGGTGATAATTGCGGACGCAGTCGGAAATTTCGGACAAGTACCGCGTTCTTTCCGGCGGGATGATAATGGTTTTGGACGAGGAGGTCTTGCCCGCAGGCCGGGGGAGAGACGAAGAGAACCGGATTCCGCATTTTTCATCGACGGCATCCAGAATCGCGTGATACAGCGCCGTGACCCCATCATCATTGAATTTGGATGCAATCGTTCCGTAGACCGGCATTTTTTCCAAATCCGTGTCCCAGTCCTTCCGGTTCCGCTGGACCTGTTTCCGGACATCCCGTACCGCGTCCTCTCCCCCTCTTTTTTCAAATTTGTTGATTACCGCGATATCCGCAAAATCGAGCATATCGATCTTTTCCAACTGACTGGCGGCCCCGAATTCGCTGGTCATGACATAAATCGACAGATCCGTCAGGTCGACAATATGGGAGTCCCCCTGACCGATGCCGGCGGTTTCGGAAATGATCAGGTCATATCCCGCCGCCCGCAAGACCTGAATAGCCTCCGGAAGGGCGTCCGGAATCTCCGTATGGGAGCGCCGGGTGGCCAGAGAACGGAAATATACCCGCGGATTTCCGATGGCATTCATCCGGATTCGGTCTCCGAGCAGCGCTCCACCGGTTTTCCGGCGGGATGGATCACAGCTGACGATCGCGATATGGATGTCCGGCAGATCGTGGAGCATCCGCAAAATCAATTCATCGGTCAACGAGGATTTCCCCGCCCCGCCGGTACCGGTGATTCCCATGACCGGTATCTTTTTGGCAGCGGCTTTTTGTTTCAGCCGATCCAGGATCCCGTTCAGATTCCCGTCTCCGGCGGCCTTGGCTTCCTCGACAACGGAAATCATGTTGGCCACCCGGTTTTTATTCGCAGGTTTCAGTTGATCCAGATCGATATCCGAAATGGACACCGTGGAAAAATCGATGGATTCCACCAGATGATTGATAATTCCCTGAAGTCCCATTCGGGCACCGTCTTCCGGGGAATAAATCCGGGCAACCCCGTATGACTCCAACTCCCGGATCTCCTCCGGCACGATCACGCCTCCCCCGCCGCCGAACACCCGGATATGGGAGGCTTCCCGTTCTTTCAACAGATCCACCATGTATTTAAAAAATTCCACATGGCCGCCCTGGTAGCTGGATACCGCTATTCCCTGCGCATCCTCCTCGATGGCCGCATCGACAATATCCTGGACCGAACGGTTATGCCCGAGGTGGATCACTTCCACGCCGGTATCCTGGAGAATCCGCCGCATGATGTTGATTGAGGCATCATGGCCGTCAAAAAGGGAAGTGGCGGTAACGACACGGATATGATGTTTTGGCCGATAGGGTTGGGCTTCGCTGCTCACGCGTCCTCCTTGTAAGAAACGACGATATTTTAATCCATTGGATGTGTACCCGCGTGCTTCATGCGGTATCCGGCCCGGAATCGGAAACAGAACCCATTTATTTTCCGGAGGACAGTCCCATGAGCAACCGGGTCTGTAGTTCGATATAGTCCTCAATACTGTAATGACGAGCCAAAAACCATCGCCGAAAGGTCCACATATGGCCCAGAACCGCGATATTGTGGGCCGCCAATTCGATGGTTTTTTCCTCCATGTTGGGAAGATCCCCGGATTCGATCAAACGGGCCAGAATTTCAACAAAAAAGCCGGTGATGCGGACCTCGTTCTCCAGGACCTTTTTACGCCACTGAGAAGGTAAAGACTGGGTTTCCTGATAGATGAGGAGGATATGATCACTCATCCGATGACAGACCAGAAAATATTCCCGAATCACCTTCCCCAGAATGTTCCGCGTTCCCGTGGTTTTTTCCAGTGCTTCCGTCACACTTCGGATCATTTCCTCGTGAATGGCGTCGCAGACCAGATAGAGGATATCCTCTTTGGACTTGACATATTCATACAGAGAGCCTATGGAAAAACCGGCAGCGGACGCGATCTGGCGGGTCGTGGTTTTGTGAAACCCTTTTTCAATGAACAGTTCCACCGCCGCATCAACAATCTGCCTTCTTCTCCGCTCGACCAGGTCCGGGTTCTTGACCAGAGTCGGAACATCTTTGACATGGCGGTGTTTGGTATTCATAAATTTCCTAATTTTAAGCCCAGTGAGCGGGGGTTGACTGAACGAGCGCTCAGTCAACCAACCCTATCATGTGAAAATTTCCTTTGTCAAGCATTTTGCTAGCGGCTGCGGCTGGGTTTCTCGACTGTTTGAGACGGATCTGCTGCACCATCAGGAATGATATATGGAACCCATGGAGATCGTGGAGGTTCTGAAAAGAACCGACCCGTTTGAAATTCTGGAAGAAACGGTGTTGGCGCAGGTCGCCAGAAAAATGGTCGTCCGAACCTATGTCCCCGGGACCTATGTGTTCCGCCAAGGGGATTCCAGCCTCGACTGCCTGTTCATCGTGGCCTCCGGTTTGGCCGAGATCACGGTGACCAACGACCGCGGGGTTGAAACCGTGGTCAACCTGAGAAAAGCCTACGACTTTTTCGGTGAAACCGTCGTGCTGTCGCAGCAGCGCTACCCCGGATCCGCCCGGGTCAAGGAAACCCTGACCTGCCTCTTGCTCGACCGGCGGTCGTTTGAGAACCTGATCTATCATCACACGGATCTCTCCAGTTTTTTTAATGCCATCCTGGCCGAACGAATGCGCCTTCTGTACGAGGGAATCGTCGCGGAGCACTCCTATGATTCCTACAGTTGTGCGGAATCCCCGTTGTTCCGAAAACGGGTCAGTGAAATCATGTCCTACCCGGTCATCTGCTGTTTTCCGGAGAATTCCATCACCGATGCAGCCAATCTGATGATGGAAAAGGATATCTCGGCCATCGTGGTGATGGATCGGAACCGGCGTATCCGAGGGATACTGACGGAAAACAATCTGGTCCGCTACATCATTGCGGAACGCCGTTTTGATCTCAACTCCTGCCGGGTGGAGCAAATCGTCAACAGCAAGGTGGTCTCCATCCCTTCCGACGCCTACATCGGTCAGGCCCTTGTTTCCATGATCCGAAACAAGACCAAGCACCTGATCGTCCTGGAAAGGGGGGATCTGGTCGGAATGGTCACCATGGTGGACCTGATCAAATCCCGCAGCACGGGTCAACTGCTCCTTTCCCACAACATCGAAAACCAGCTCTCCATACCGGGTTTGTCCCTCATCGGCCGGGAAGTTGACAACATCTTGCACACCCTGGTTGCGGAACGCGCCAGTGTCACCGAAATTTTGGATGTCATGTCCGAACTCCATGAACGGATGACCCAGCGGATCATCGAGCTATCGGAAGAGCGAATGCGACGGGAAGGCCTGGGAGGTCCACCGGTCGATTATTGCTGGATTAATATGGGCAGTGCCGCGCGATACGAGCAGACACTTCGGACGGATCAGGACAATGCCATCATCTACATGGATCCGGAACCGGAAAAAGCCTTGGAAACTTCCCGCTATTTCACCCTTCTGGCGGAATATATCGTGGAGGGATTGGCTGAATGCGGTTTTTCCAAATGCACGGGCGGTGTGATGGCATCCACTCCCAAATGGCGCCGGTCTCTGAACGACTGGATGCACACGGTCGACGAATGGGCCCATTCCATGAATTCCGAGGATACACGGAACCTGACCATCCTCCTGGACTATCGACCGGTATGGGGAAATTTTACCTTGGCCGAGCGCCTGTGGGATCGGATTTTCGAGTCCTTCCGAAAATCCCTTTCCGCCGGCCACCGGCTGGCCCGGGACGACCGGAATTTTCGGATCCCGGTCAGTTTTCTGGGCACTTTCATCACGGAAAAATCCGGTCCCCACAAAGACGAGATGAATCTCAAAACCGCAGGCATCGTGCATATCGTCAACGGAATCCGAATCATGGCCCTTCATCACGCCATCCGGGAGCCTTCCACTTTTGGGAGGCTCGAAAGGCTGGAACAGGACGGTTTTCTGGGGAAAGACGACACCGAACTTTTCCGGGCCAGCTTCGAGGCGTTGATGATGTTGAAAATTCAGGAAAATTTAAAAAAGGTAAGCCAGGGCAAAGTTCCCGACAACTACATTGACCCGTACAGCCTGCGCAAACGGGAACGGATGATGCTGAAAGATGCTCTTTCCGGGGTTTCCCAACTTCAAAAAATGATCAGCAAACAGTTCCATGTGCCCTGGCTGGAATATTTTTCATCCTGAGCCCTCCTCTTGCAATTGGGTTTACCCCACTGTCATGCATTCCCACGGCTTGACACCACTGATTGGTGAATGCTGTTTAGCAACTGAGGATAAATAAAAAATGTTTGACATCTTATTGAAATTAGTTTAAATAATATTCGAAAATGACTGAGCGCTCGTTCAGAATACCGCCGAATGCGGCTCATAATATTGAAACAATTATGAAATGAACAAGAAAGGGGGGATGCGGTTCCCATCTACAGCTGTTTTCAGGTCCATCAGACGAAAAACGGATTGCTAACGATAACTCTCATTCGGGTGACAAAGGAGTCGACATGAGTCAGGCGCATAACATGACGGATTATGATAAAACATATGCGGAATTCAAATGGGATGTACCGGAATATTTCAATTTCGCCGGCGATATCATCGATAAATGGGCGAAAGATCCCAACAAACTGGCGATGCACTGGGTGAACGACGAGGGCCAGGAAGCCAAGCGGACTTTTCTGGATTTCAGCCGGAATTCCAAAAAGCTCTGCAACGTGTTCAGCCAGAACGGGATCAAGCGAGGCGATGTGGTCGTCATCGTCCTGGGCAGATCCATCGAATGGTGGGAAGTGTTCACCGCCTGTATCCGCATGGGCGTGGTGATCGCTCCGGGTACCACCCAGTTGACCTCCAAGGACCTGGAATATCGCCTGAACACCTCCAAGGCCGCCTGCTTTATCACGGACAACGGAAATGCTCCCAAACTGGAAGCCGTAGCGGACAAATGCCCCACCGTGAAATGCCGCATCATTGTCGGAGCCAAACGGGACGGCTGGTTGTATTACACCGATGCGGTCAATGCCGCATCCGATCAGTTCGAAACCGCCAAAACCCACAAGGACGAGGAAGCGATCGTATATTTCACCTCCGGAACCGTCGGGTTCCCGAAAATGGCGCTTCATACCCACACCTCCTACCCGCTGGGACACCAGGTGACCGGAAAGTTCTGGCTGGATCTCAAACCGGAAGACATGCACTGGAACATCAGTGACACCGGGTGGGCCAAGGCGGCATGGAGCAGTTACTTCGGCCCCTGGTTCTGCGGCTCCGCCCAGTTCGTCCATTGCACAGACCGTTTCGACCCCAAAAAAACACTGGAACTTCTCTCTCAGTATCCGGTGACCACCATGTGCGGCGCTCCCACCATCTACCGCATGCTGGTACTTCAGCCCCTGTCCGACTATAAATTTCCGACCCTGCGCCACTGTGTCGGAGCCGGCGAACCGCTGAACCCGGAAATTATCGAGGTATGGAAAAAAGCGACCGGATGCACCATCCGAGACGGGTACGGGCAGACCGAAACTGTTTGCCTGTGTGGCAGCTTTCCCTGCATCGAGCCGCGCTTCGGCTCCATGGGCAAACCAACCCCGGGCTTCGACCTGCAGGTTATCGACGACGAGGGAAATATCCTTCCGCCCAATACCGAGGGGGATATCGCGGTGCGTGTCAAACCGGTCCGGCCCCTCGGGCTGTTCAAGGAATACTGGAAAGAGCCGGAACGTACCGCCAATTCCTATCGGGGGGACTGGTATATCACCGGCGACCGGGCTTATCGGGATGAAGACGGATATTTCTGGTTCGTGGGACGCGCCGACGACGTCATTCTCACCTCCGGATACCGGATCGGCCCCTTCGAGGTGGAAAGTGCCCTAATCGAACATCCGGCGGTGGCTGAATCGGCGGTGGTGTCGAGTCCGGATGAAACCCGCGGGGAAGTCGTCAAGGCTTTTGTCATCCTGGCTCCGGGTTTCGAACCCAGTGACGCACTGGCCAAGGAACTCCAGGAACATGTCAAAAAAGTGACTGCTCCGTATAAATATCCCCGAAAAATCGACTTTGTAACGGCTTTGCCCAAGACGGTTAGCGGAAAGATCCGCCGGGTCGAACTCCGCAACTCCGAATGGGGGAAAAAGTAAGCCACTGTCCCGAACCAACCTGCCCGTCCCTGGAAACAGGGCCGGGCAGACGATTTTCATCCCGTTCAAAATAGGAGCCATTCCATGAAGGAAAAACTGTATCAGAGAGAAATATGGATCACAATCATATTCAGTTTCCTGTTGCTGTTGACCGGGCACTTCGCAACGGTTTTTGTCCTGTTTCCGGGTTTGAAAGGCGGCATGATGTGGGGGTTTCCCATTGAATACATCATGCCCATCCTGATGGGCTGGTTCGGCATGATGATCGTATGTATCGTCATGGCCGTGGTCTGCAACAAATTTGATGACGACATGGAAACCTATGCCAAGAGCCAGGGTCAGGAAGTCATGTCAGACAAGTCGAAAGGGAGCGTGTGATCATGGGAAATGAATTTGCCATTACCAACGTCTGGGTCGGCGTCGTTGTCGTTGTCATTTTGTTTGCGATCTGTTACCTGATCGGCTGGTGGTCCAGCAAAATGACCACCAGTGAGGAAGATTTCTACGCAGCCGGATTCAAGATCGGTCCGATCACCAACGGCTTGGGAATGGCCGCCACTTGGGCCAGCCTGGCGACCTTTCTGGGTGTCATCGCCCTGATTGCCAAACTACAGGTACCTTTCGTGTACCTGTGGATTCAATGGGCCATTTCCATCCCCCTTCTCACCCTCCTGTATGGAACCAGCCTCCGCCGCATGAAAGCCTTTACCCCCGCCGTTTTCATCAAAGCCCGCTATGGAAAGGGCGCGACACTGACCATCGTGTGCTGGATGATTCTGATCATGGTCATGTACGCGCTGGGGCAGATGATCGGCCTGGGACAGGCGTTTGAAATGCTCTTCGGCATCCCCTACAACATCGGCCTGATCATCGCCGGTATCGCCACGGTGGGATACATCACCCTGGGCGGCATGTACGGAGCTTCCTACAACGCCGCGTTTCAGATGGTCATCATGACCATCGCCATGATCGTCCCCATGGGGGCCATCATGAAAAGCATGGGATCCTCGGGGTGGTGGTTTCCGCCGCTCGCCTATGGGGACATGGTTCCGGCCATGCAGAAGGTTCTGCCGACATTTTTCGATATGAAATACGATCTGAGATGGTATTTTGCCCTGATCCCGGCGTTCACCCTGGGACCGGTAGCGCTTCCCCATCTGGCCATGCGGGTGTTCACTTCCTCCAGCGTCAAGAACGCCCGTTGGGCCGTGGTGTGGTTTGTGCTTTTCCTGGGTCTGCTTTTCTCTGGTACCTACACCAGCGGTTTCGCCGGGAACTATTTCGTGGCGACCACCGGGAAAGCCATCGCCAAAGCGGATCAGACCCTGTTGATCCTGAATGTTTTCTACAATCCCGTGTGGGTGGCCGCTTTTGTCATGGGCGGCGCTCTGGCGGCAGGACTCTCCACGGTCGGCGGAAACCTGATGGCCATATCCGGCCTGGTCGGAAACGATCTGTTGAGCATCCTGGCTCCGAAAATGGACAGCAAAACCCGGATCAAATGGGGATTTGTCGCCCTGGCCATGGGTGGTGTCATCGCCGTACTGCTCGCTTTCAAACCGCCCAAGTTCCTGGTCACCAGCATTCTGTGGGCCTTTGGTCTTCTGGCGTCCACGGCCACCCCGGGAATTCTTTTGGGAGTATGGTGGAAAGAAGCCAATAAACTGGCTCTGATTATTTCCGCCAATATCTGCGGCTTGATCTTTATCGTCATTTCCCCGCATGTTCTTCCGAATATCGTCGTCGGCAAGGGAATCTCCGCGGCCCTGGGCATGTCAGGCGGTATGGTCACGGTCCCCTTGTCCTTTACCCTGTTCATCCTCCTTTCGCTGATTTTCAACCGGATGCCGGCCCTCAAGGCCTGGGCACCGACGTTGGAGGACAAAAAGGTCATCGATCGGATCCATGGATGGGGGGATTACGATGAAACCCGGTATAACGGGGTTGTCTGGCCCGTGATCCTGGCCATTCTATGCGTCTTCATCACCATCTGGGGGCTTCAGCCCTGGTCATGATCTGACAACCTGAATCAACAAAAGATTCGGGAAGAGGGGGGCGGGTCCGTTCCGCCCCCCTTTGTCATTGGTGGCCTCCGAACAAAAATCTTGTGCCGCGAACCGGATCCAGGTAGGATAGAAACAATGCCCAACAGGAACCAACCGCAATGAACCACGTCGAAAACATGCTTCGTGTCCTATGCCTGGATGAAGCCGTCTATCGGGAGGTGATCACCCAGAACCGATTGTCTCTCTGGTATACCGCCGTCAATGTCGGGATATTCGGACTGATATACGGCCTCAGCTCCCTATATTTCAGTGACCGCCTCCTGGACAGCGGGGCGGTCACTGAATCGCTGCCGATACAGTTACGGGTAACCCTTCTGTTGATGGGCGTCTCCGTGGCGTTTTTGATCCATGGCGGGACGGCGCTGTTTTCATGGGTATTTTGCCGCGGGTTCGGCGGATCTCCTCTGTTTCTTCCCGTTTACCTGGCCCTGGGAATTGCCTGGATATCCCTGTGGCCGGTAGCGCCGCTTCTGTCCGCCATTCAGGTGAAAATCGGCGGGGGATGGGTGGTTGTCTTGCTGGCCGCCACATCCGCGTACGGCCTAGCCGTATTTTTTCGGGCTCTGAAATCCGCCTCCGGATTATCATCCACCCGGATGGGAATAGTCCTGGCCGTGGTAATTATCTATATTGTGAGTTTCATGTACCTGTGGGTGGGATGATCCCATACGCAAGTCGGTGCCGGAAAATGGGCCGGCTGGCCGGCCTTTTGGTATTGATTCTTTGCGCTGGTGCGTGTGCCGCCTCCCCCCCTCCGACCGTTCTTCCATCCCCCACGCTCTTACCTCACACCACCCGCCTCATGCAGACCCCTGGCTTCTGGATCAGCCGTCACCCTGCTCCGGACAGGCCTTTTATCGACCGGGATCGGATCGAAGAGCTGAATCAACATATCTGTCGGGACTTGAAAGCGGCCGCCGATCTTCTGGACGAAACAACTCTTACCAGCGGTTCAGCGATAGAATTGGAACTGGAGAAAGAACTGGGGAAGCTGG
>CAZTKB010000023.1:0-20036 GCA_964614125.1 uncultured Desulfobacterales bacterium
TCCAACTCCCCAGGCTTCCGACTTTGCCGGTCTGTGGAAAAAATACAAAGGGGATTCAGCTCTTGCGTTTTGTACTCCCGGGATAGCGAATCTCAGCGGGGGTACGGACAATGTTAGCCTTCATAAGAAGGATACTTATTACGGATCCCTGGTAACCCAGTCCGCCCCGGACAAGAACACTCTTAGTAACAGAGCCACTGTGTATTGTTACGGAACTTTGACGAATCTCGAGGTTACCCTGTCCGGGGGGGTGCCCGGAACAGATAAAAGTTATACCTTTTCAGTGATGGTTAACGGTGTGGCAACCTTGTTGGAGTGTACTATATCAGATTCAGCAACAACCTGTAGCAGTAATGCTACTATCATATTATTCCCCGGAGACAAAATAAATATTCGTATCGACCCAGATAAAGACCCACTTGAACTCAGCGCAAACTGGACATCCGATTTCAACGTCGGATTCCCGATACCCAGCAGCCCGATTCAGTGATTATCAGCTCATTCTGTTTGAAGAACGTTACGGCTCATTAGAAAAATATGAGGCAAAACAAATCCTCCTTGAGGGATATCGTACATCGAAAATGAAATACGACTCCCCAATCCACAAGGAGGATTTTGTTTTCTGGATTCAGGCAACCTCCCGGCACCTGTCATCCCTGTACCGAGTCCCCGGGCTTGAGGGGGATACCATATTTTTTCATATATTTCCACACGGCGGTATGGCTGACCCCCAGGGTTTTCGCTACCGCCGCTTTTTTCCACTGATGTTCCTGCAGCAGGCCGAGCAACCCTTCCCTGGAAAGGTGTGTGGCTCGTTTGGCTGGTTTTTTTCCCTCTGATAGCTCGGAAGGGATAGTCATCGTCCCCGGTGATTGAACATGTTCCGGAAGATCCTCCCGTCCGATATGCCGGCCGGTGCAAAGGACAAAGGCGTGTTCCATCGCATTTTCCAGTTCCCGGACATTCCCGGGCCAGTCATATTCCATGAAAATTTTCATGACATCGCGGGAGACATCGACCACCTCTTTTTGGGTACGCCCATTGAAAATCTGGATGAAATGCCTCACCAGCGGCGGAATATCCTCTTTTCGATCCCGCAGCGGAGGAACCCGGATGGGAAAGACATGGAGGCGGTAGTACAAATCCTCCCGGAACCTGCCACGTGCAACCAGGTCGCGCAGATCACGGTGGGTAGCGGTAACGACTCGGATATTGATTTTGCGTTTTTTTGATTCACCGATACGCTCGATTTCCCTCTCCTGCAACACCCGCAGCAGTTTGACCTGGATAAAAGAACTCAATTCGCCGATCTCATCCAGGAAAACCGTCCCCTCGTCCGCTTCTTCAAAGCGCCCGATTCGGGCGTGAATAGCTCCTGTGAACGCACCTTTGACGTGCCCGAACAACTCGCTTTCCAGGAGATTTTCCGGCAGCGCGCTGCAATTGACGATGACCAGCGGATGATTTTTCCGATCGCTGTTGTAATGGATGGCGCCGGCGATCAGTTCCTTTCCTGTCCCGCTTTCACCCTGAATCAGGACGGTCGCGTCGCTGGCCGCCGCCATTCGCACCGCATGAAACACGTCCTGCATTCCCCGGCTTTTGCCGATGATATTATCCAACCGGTGGAGTTCCCCCAGTTTCAGTGAGGCCTCTTCCGCCTTCTGGCGTGCCTTGTGCAGTTCCGTCATGTCCGTAACGGTCTCGACAACCCCCAGAATTCGGCCTCCGTCATCCCGTACAACACCGGCATGCTTGATCACCGGTACCTCATGGCCAAGTTTATGCTGCAGGTAACACTCCTTGGCCCCGGAGGATCCTTTCTCAACGATCCGGCATTTGGCGAAATCCGCCGGACACACTTTTCCAAAACACCGATTGCAGGCCAACAGGGCACAGGTCTGTCCCAAAGCCTCCTCGGTGGTATATCCGCTGATGCGGGTCATCGAGTCATTCCAAAAAATGATGCGTCCATCCGGATCCAATATAAAGACTCCGTCGGCCATCGAATCGATAATCAGGCGAACGAACCGCTCATTCCATATATCTTCCTGTCCCTGCCGCATGGATACCCTCCCTGGATGCAACCGTTACCATGAAGTAACGTTACTATATGTTACCATACCCGTAGTAACATTTGAAACAAAAGTCAACTGAATTTTAATTATTAAATAAAATTAGTTGGTTATATAATTTGATCATCTGGCATGATAATTGAATAATTCATTCCCAACCAGCGGATGGTGTCCGTGTTCCCGTAACCGAAATTTCGTCCGATATCCCTCAACCAGGAGAGACACATGAACCGAGAGCAGAAGCTATATGCAGCCGAAAGCGAGAAAACCGTCGCCCAGTTTGTCCAGGATTTTTCTTCCATTGCCAAAGCCAGTGATTTTACCATCAACAACCTCGCCACCATGAACATGAAGGAAACCTTTACGGCTCACGGGGGAACGGTACCGGAAGAATTCGACCTCCATATGATTCAGGTCTGCAAACCCTCCAAAGCGTCCATAAGCCTGGCTGCCAATCCGGAACGGGCCATCCTGATGCCCAAGTTCGTTCATGTCTTCTCGGGAAACAACCGGACCCAAATACGGTTTTTGAGCCACAGCCCGGAAGAAATCAGAGAACTGGTTCCAAACGATGCCGAGTTTCCGGATTCCTTGAAACAGACGTTTATTAAAATTTGCGCCATGATCGATCAGGCCAGATGATGTCCAGCAGAAACGGAACCAGAAAAAAGGAGAAAAGCCATGTGGAAATATCTGATGGGTATCAATAAAAACCTGGTGGTTGCCATTCCGGCCATGATGCTGGCCGGCCTGGTTTTTGGAAACCTGGTCGCTCCGGCCATGGTATCCCAACTGAAATCGCTGATTCTGCCGTTGACCTTTCTGATGGTCTTTCCGATGATGGTAACCTTGAACATCAAGCATCTCAAACAGGGATTGCAGCCCGGCATCCAAGGGAGCGCAATGTTCATCAATTTTGCGATTATCCCGTTTACAGCCCTTCTGATCGGCCAATATTTTTTCACCGACAAACCCTATATGGTTCTGGGCCTGTTGCTGGCATCCCTGCTTCCCACCAGCGGCATGACGATTTCCTGGACCGGTTTCGCCAAGGGCAACATCGGGGCAGCCATCAATATGACCGTAATCGGGCTGACACTCGGATCCCTCATTACACCGTTTTACATCCGAGGACTGCTGGGGGCCACGGTTGAAGTGGATCTTCTCAAAGTGGTCCAGCAGATCGGAGTGATTGTCTTTTTACCCATGGCAGCCGGCTATGTGACCCGCCAGAAGTTGCTGCAGAAATATGGCATGGAAACATTTAAGAATGGGATCGCCCCCCGATTCCCGGCTTTATCGACCATTGGCGTGCTGGGAATCGTATTTGTGGCCATGGCACTGAAGGCGAATACCATTCTGACGGATCCTGCTCAGTTGCTGCAAATCTTTATTCCGCTGGTGGTTCTGTATCTCTTTAACTTCACCCTTTCCACCCTGATCGGCCGCAGTTTCTTCAGCCGGGGGGATGCCATCGCGCTGGTATACGGTACCGTGATGCGGAATCTGTCCATTGCCCTGGCCGTCGCCATCAATGCCTTCGGGGAGGCTGGAGCCGATGCCGCCCTGGTGATTGCGCTGGCCTATATCGTTCAGGTGCAATCGGCAGCTTGGTATGTCCGGTTCACAGACACCATTTTCGGACAAGTGCTGGTGCCGCAACGGGTTGCACCGGAAAAATAGCTCTTGCCGCTTCCGCTGATGGAGAAGATCCAGGCCATCAGCGGAGGTGCCCGGCCACAGCGCAGTATCCGAAACGTCTCTTTTTGTCTTTCACCATTAGCCCTGAATACGAGCTTTTTCCTCAGCCTTCCCCCATCCCATATCGCAAATCCCCCCGATTGAATAGCCTGTAAGAATAATCGCGACGCAATTATAATTATTATGAATTTGAACTATTCAAATTAACCATTTATCATTCGAACCCGAGTTCGATGGGTATTGCCATACGAGGATTTGCGAAAGATCATTTTCCAAATTATCCTGGGCTTACTTCATATTCATGCCACCGCGGGGCAACGTCCGACTTTTTTAAAGAAAGTGGTGGAGCTCAGGACCTGAACATTGGAGTATGCAATTCGCAATTTTGTCTAACACACATGATACAATAAGGAAAAGACACATGATTCGA
This sequence comes from uncultured Desulfobacterales bacterium, assembly GCA_964614125.1. Lineage (GTDB taxonomy): Bacteria > Desulfobacterota > Desulfobacteria > Desulfobacterales > Desulfatirhabdiaceae > UBA4064. The sequence goes on from CAZTKB010000023.1 coordinate 4,207, forward strand.
TGGATTCGAAATACCCTTGCATTTGCCCTTGTTCTTATCGGTACGGTATCATTGGCCCTGGAAAACCCTCCGGTGTCATTCACAGGACTCGAGGGAACCATTGAAATTGCCGGTGGAACAGCCCATATCCCGGTAATGAAAGACGCGGCCAAGCACATCATGACCACAAACCCGAAAATCCAGATCAACATTGCCGGAGGCGGCTCCGGAATCGGTGTTCAGAAAGTCGGGGAAGGGCTGGTGGATATCGGCAATACCGGCAGAGCGCTTTCCGAAGCTGAAATTCAGAAGTTCGGATTGAAATCCTATCCGTTTGCCCTGGATGGAGTTGCCGTGGTGGTTCATCCGAAAAACCCAATTTTCGGTCTGACTTCGGATCAGGTTTGCGGTATCTTTGCGGGAACCATCACCAACTGGAAAGAGGTGGGAGGAGAAGAAGGTTCCATTCATTTGTTTTCCCGGGATGAAGCCAGCGGGACACGGGAAGTGTTCTGGGAAAAGTTGCTGAAAAAAGGGTCGGTTTCCCCCTCTGCCAACATCGTGCCATCCAATGGCGCCATGAAAACGGCGGTTTCCCAAGATCCGGCGGCCATTGGATACGTCAGCATCGGTCACATCGATTCCGGTGTGAAAGCTACGGCCCTTGATGGAGTTCCGGCCAGCCAGGAAAATGCGACCAACGGCACCTATCCGATTGTCCGCAAACTTTACATGAACACCAAAGGGGAGCCATCCCCCCTGGTAAAAGCCTTTATCGACTTTATCCAGGGTCCGGAGGGAATTGCCATCAGCAAACAGCACGGATATTTACCCATACCCGAAAAATAATCCGTCAGTTCACGACAAAATGAAAAGTATATTACAGGCCGCCACTGTTTTCTCCGTGGCGGCGATTTTGATGCTGATCGGATTTCTGGTCTATTTCGCGCTTCCCATTCTGACTTCCAATCATCTGGGTGATATCTTCTCCACAACCTGGCTGCCTGCCAAAGGACACTTCGGCATCGTTCCCATGATTGTGGGATCCGCTCTGCTCTCCGCTTCCGCTACGGTTATCGCTTTCCCGATCGCTCTGGGGTTTTGTTCTTTTGTGTATGCGTTCCATGATACCGCGATTGGGCGTTTCGTTCAGTCGGTGACTCACCTGATGACCGCAATCCCTACCGTCATCATCGGTTTTGTCTCGGTGTTTGTTCTGGTTCCCCTGGTGCGGGACCTCTTTCATTACGGCACGGGGTTCAGCCTGCTGACCGCCGTGGCTGCCCTCTCGCTGCTGATTTTCCCGACCATTGTCCTCATACTGAATGCCCATATCCGGCAACTGGATCCCTCTTTACGAATAATCGGCGCCGGCATGGGAATCAGCCCGATGCAGCAATTTTATCATATCATTGCACCGGCATCCTTTCGCGGAATGGTTACTGCCGGGGTGCTGGGTTTTTGCCGGGCATCCGGAGACGCCATGATACCTCTCATGTTGGCCGGCAACGCGGCCCAGATTCCCGCCGGTCCTTTGGATTCCATTCGCAGTGTAACCGCCCATATCGCGTTGGTGATCGCTACCGACAGCCAGAGCCTGGCGTATCAGTCTGTATATGCCGCCGGCCTGATTCTGTTTCTGATGACAGCCCTGGTAACCGTATATGTCCAACGATTATTGCGGATACCTGGAAAGAAATCATGAAAAACCGGTTGGACAGCTGGATGATATGGTACTCTGTCGGGTGTGTCATCGTACCGGTTGTTTCGGTAATCCTGCTGATCGGGTTTATTCTGTTCCGAGGAATGGGATCCCTGGACATTCAGATGTTTTTCGGGGATACACACTGGCTGGACGCGCTTTCCGGCAAACGCCCGGTATTTGACGGCATATGGCCGGCAATGGCAGGCACCGTGTACCTGGTTCTTCTGGCATCCGCCGGGGCTGTCATACCCGGAATTTTTACCGGGATGTATCTTGCCGAATTCGCATCCCATACCACCCGAAACCGGATCGGAACCCTGGTGGACATCCTCGCGGGAACCCCGTCCATTTTGATGGGCCTATTTGGTTTTACCCTGATCCTCTTTCTACGGAAAACGTTTCTGCCCGAGGCTCGGACCTGTCTGCTGTTATCCGCCTTCTGTATCGGATTGCTCATTCTGCCTTACATCATTCGTGCTACCCAGACATCCCTGGAAGCGATTCCCTTCCCGGTACGGATAGTAGGTACCGTCTGCGGCTTCAGCCGGTGGCAGAACATCCGTTGGATCCTCATGCCTGTTGCCGCCAAAAGCATGTTCAGCGGCTTGGTGCTGGCTATAGGCCGCGCGTCGGAAGATACCGCCGTGATTATGCTTACCGGAGCTGTCGCCCAGGCAGGCCTTCCCAAAAGCCTGTGGGACAAATACCAGGCCCTTCCGTTTCATATTTTTTACACAGCTGCGGAATATCAGTCGGTGGAACAATTGAACACAGGGTTTGGAGCGGCTTTGGTCCTCCTGATCCTGACCGGTTCGCTGTTCGGGGTTTCCGCTTTCCTGAAGCGGGTTGTAGAAAAATCATGAAGCAGGCATCCAACACAGGAGATCCGGTTATCCGAATCCGGGATCTCACCGTATGTTTTCAGGAAAAAACCGTGTTGCGCGAAATCAATCTTGATATTCTCCCCGACACGATCACGGTGTTGATCGGTCCTTCCGGATCCGGGAAGACGACGCTGCTTCGCTCCATCAACCGCCTGAATGAAGAATTCGCCGGCTGTCGAACCACCGGATCCGTAACGATCCGATTGGACGACCATCTCATGGATTTGTATTCGGGTTGCCTGTCACTTCCCGATATCCGAAGACTCGTGGGTATGGTTTTTCAGAGTCCCTCCATATTGCCGTTCAGTATTCGAAAAAACCTGATAATGCCCATTCGGGTGGTTTTGGGCTGCACCATTTCCGAGGCGGCCGGGCGGATGGAGCAGGCGTTGAAACAGGGTATGCTTTGGGAGGAAGTGAAAGACCGAATGGATACACCCGCCGCGGCTCTTTCCGGAGGCCAGCAGCAACGGTTGTGCTTGGCCCGCGCGTTGGCGTTGGAACCCCGAATCCTTCTCTTGGATGAACCTACGGCTTCACTGGATTACCGCTCGACCGAAAAAATGGAAGTCCTGCTGCAAAGCCTGAAAACCCGGTATACCATCATCGCGGTTTCCCACAGTCTGGCGCAGACCCTGCGGATCGCAGATCGGGTCTGTGTCGTCCGGGATCATCGGATCATCCGGGAAATGGATCGATCGTTTCTGGACAACGACATCGAGTTTCGGCATCTTCTCGAAGAATGTTTCTGACTTTATTTCCACTGATCGGACACCTTCCAGTTACCGATTTTTTTGGTCTTGCTTTTTGGATGCCACCCTGCTACGTCTGCCAACAGATTGTTGGGGGATGGAGCCCCCCCCTTGCAACCGCCCGGCCTGGGCTGATGTCCCCTACCAGCACCAATTCAGGGTATGGTTTTGTGGGATAGACCGGAAGGCGGTTTTTTTGTTTTTTACCGGCCTCTTTAGGTTTGTTCCTTTCGCCTGGGTGTGTAAACAAACAGGGGGCTACCCATGCCACAAGCATTGCCTATCCAACCTAACCACTATACCTTTCCGCTTTCTTTCCTACTGATCCAGACAGCCGGAATCATGGCAGATTTCGGCCCGCAATTTCTCCATTATAGTCAAAATTTTGTTGCTTTAACCAACCGCTATTCATGGGCGCAGTTTCACCTGGCGGTTCTCGACCAATTCAAGCGAGGAAAGAGTACCCTCCTGAACGCTCTGACAGGCAAACCGATTCCACCTTTCGGAACGAAGCCCCTGGCAGACACTGTCAAACGAAGATCCCTGGAGGCGCTGCCGAAGCCAAGTGTTTGGCCAACGGCATGGCGGCGCTAAGGACCCTTTAAGCCGATCTGGCCGGGCTAATTCCGGACTGTTCCGATACCCGTTCACCGACTTGATTCACCGGGCCTTGATTCGATTCAGCCGGTTCGGGAAATCCATGTAAAGGGAAAACGTATGCTTCCATTTTATCAGGAAACTTTTTTTTCGCGTATCTTGCTGCCTTCCGGCGAAATCGCCGAGCGCCCCATCGAAATCCGCGGGAACCCGATCACCGGACGTACCTGTCGAATCACCTATACCCGAGGGGCCGAACAGGAACCCGGCACACAATCTCTGCCGGCCCCACCGCCTTTTGCGGCAGAAAAGGACAGGTGCCCTTTCTGTCGGGAGCTGGTTGCCACCCATACTCCAAAACTGGTACCGGAACTATCGCCGGCAGGGCGTTTGACGCGGGGCTCTTCCACCCTGTTTCCCAACTTGTTCCCCTACGGCCGGTATTCTGCGGTCAGCCTGTTCGATAACCATCATTTTGTCGAAATCGGATCCGCCAACCGGCAATCCTATACAGACAGTTTTCTTAATTGCCGGGAATATCTCCTGCGGGTGGTGGCATATGACCCGTTGGCCGCGTACATGGCCATCACGCAAAACCATCTGCCTTCGGCAGGCGGATCTCTGCTGCACCCTCATCTGCAGGTGCAAGCCGACCGGATACCGGCCAATTTCCAGCGATTCTGGCAATCCCGTTCCGCCGGTCATCGGCAACAATATGGAACCGGCCTGTTTGGCGACTACCTTGCCCTCGAAAAACAGGACGGTCGCCGCTATATCGGAGCCACCGGCCAATGGGAATGGCTGGCCGCGTTTGCTCCCGAGGGATTTTTCGAAATCTGGGGGATTTTGCCAGACGTGTTTTCACTGCGTCAAACCACCGACGGCCATTGGGAAACCCTGGCACAGGGAGTGCTGAACGCCCAGCGATACTACCGCAGTCTGGGACGTAACGGGTATAACCTGGGCCTGCTTCTGTTGGAAGACGGGAGCCAAGATATGGAGTTACGAGTGGTGTTAACCGTCCGCAGTAACTTCGCGCCCTGGGTGCGCAGTGATTTCACGGGCTTTGAGGTAATGCTGGGCGATATGGCTACCTTTACCGCCCCGGAACTGACCGCCGAGGAAGCGCGCAGGTATTGGAATGAATAGGCAGAGAATGGATCGGCACGTAATTTGCTTTGCTGTATTTCGTTTCTCGATACGGATGAACCAAAACAGCAGGCCGCGATCAATAGGACCGCCCCAAAATTCGTTACGCGAGGTACAACGTGCATATCCGCCTCACCCCCAAAAAATTGCATGGACTCCACCCAACCGACATTCTCTTTCAAACCGGGTATTGGGGCCAAGTGAAAAACATTCTCGGCTGGGAGTCGTTGGCCTTTGACATCGAACCATGGCCCAAAGGCCACGATGTTCTCGCCCTGGTCACATCGATAGGTGCGAACCGGGCGGCCGCCTATGTTCCCCATGGGCCGGAATTCGCGCCGGAAGAAGAACATTACGGCCTGTTTTTGGAAGCATTGTCCGAAGGGATGGCCCGATACCTGGGGAGCCGGGTGATCTTCATCCGGTATGACCTCCCCTGGAAATCTCCCTATGCCGATGAAATGGTGAAAAAACAGTGGCAGGCCTATCCCGAGCCGCGCATCCGGGAAATGCGCATGAATTTTGGAACCCGGCATTGTAACTTGAGAAAAGCACCGACAGACATGATTGCCACCCATAGTCTCATCGTGCCCCTTACCGGCAGCCCGGAAGACATCCTGGGAAGAATGAGGCCCAAAACACGCTACAATATCCGTCTTGCCGAGCGGAAAGGGGTATGTGTCCGTCTGGCCTCCCGAAACGAACTGCCCGTTTTTTATGAATTACACCTGGAAACAGCGCGGCGGAACCGGTTTCAGCCATGTCAATGGAAACATCTCCTTGCCTTGTTCGATGCCTGCGGCAGGGAACACCAGGAAACGGAGACTGTTCTCCTGCTAGCCACTCACCGCAATGACGTTTTGGCAGGAGCCGTCCTGGCGTTATCCCACAACGGAGCCGTTTTTCTTCACGGAGCTTCCTCCCGGATCAAGCGCGACCACATGGGGCCCTATGCTCTGCACTGGGGAGCCATGTCGTATGCCCGGTCGTGGAATTGCCGCACCTACGACATGGGTGCCGTTTCTCCGGGAGACGATCCGGAACACCCGTTTTATGGATTGTTTCGTTTCAAGAAGGGGTTTGGGGGAACCATCCAGCATCGCAGCGGCACATGGGACTTTCCTTTGGATGAGGGTGCCTACACGGCGTTTCGGAACTCGGAAATCCTCCCATGCAATCCATAATGTTACAGTATCGGGAGTGACCGATCGGTAATTTCCTTCAGGCAAAGGTCTTACCACCAAACAGATGAGGAATTGTGAGGCGGGGAATTTTTGGCCAGTGGGGCATTTTTCCCCAGCCGATCTTTCCCTGGAGGGTGGTTATTTCAATTTTTGGCGAAGGGTTTTTCGATCGATTTGGAGGATATCGGCGGCCCGCGTTTTATTCCCTTTCACGCTGGCAAGCACTTCCCGAATATATTCGGCTTCGGCCTCAGCCAGGCTCCGATCCGGAGATGGATTCGCGGCTGCACAAAACCGCATCCCGGAAGGCAGATCAGCCGGGCCGATGGTATCGCCATCCACCAAAAGGACCAGTTTCTGGATCAGGTTTTCCAGTTCACGAACATTCCCGGGCCAGTGATAGGCCGCCATCAGTTCCCACGCCGTGTCGTTGAAAACCGGTACGTTCCGATCCAGGTCCCGGGAATACTTTTTCAGAAAGTGGTTGACCAGCAGAAACAGGTCATTTTCCCGATCCCGCAACGGCGGGACAACGATATCAATCACGTGGATTCGATAAAAAAGATCCTCGCGAAAGAGGTTTCCGTCAATCAATCGCCGGAGGTCTTTGTTGGTAGCACAGATCAGGCGGGTGTCGACCCGTATCGGTTTGCCGGACCCCACCGGATAAATGATCTTGTCCTGAATCGCCCGCAACAGTTTGCCCTGCATGGAAAGACTGGCATCGCCGATTTCATCCAGAAACAACGTTCCGCCGTTGGCTATCTGAAAAAAACCGTTGCGAGCCTCACCGGCGCCGGTGAACGCCCCCCTGACATGACCGAACAGCTCGCTTTCGATCAGGCTTTCCGGAATGGCGGTACAGTTTACCGACACGAAGGGCAGGGAACGCCTGGATCCCGCGTAATGAATGGCGCGTGCCACCAGTTCCTTTCCGGTGCCGCTTTCCCCGGAAATCAGTACCGTGGCACGGCTCTGGCCAGCCTTCCCGATCAGCCGGAAGATCCGCTTCATGGCGCGCGATTCTCCGATGATGCCATATACATTTTCCACGACGTTTTCCCTACGTGCCATGCGCTTCCGAGCCGCTTTTTCGGTCACAGCCCGCACTGCGGCAAGCAGTTCCGCCTCGGTAAAAGGCTTGGCCAGGTAATGTTCAGCCCCGGATTTGACAGCCTCGACCGCTCCTTCAATGGAGGGATAGCCCGTTACCATGATGATTTCGATATCCTGCCGATTCTGGCCAAGATGCCGGATCAGTTCCAGACCGCTGGCCCGGGGCATCCGCAAATCGGTAATGACCACATCAAAATCTTCCTGTTCCAGGACATGGAGCGCCTCCGAGACCCCCGCGCAGGTTCCGACTTCGTATCCTTCGCCCTCCAGATGGGCCTGAATCACTTCCCGCGAATCGGCATCATCATCCACCACCAAAATCCTGAATCGCCCGTTTTGCTTTCCGACCACATCGGTCATATCCCCTCCTTTTCATCCTTGCCGGGAAAATCAAGGATGAACGCGGAACCCTCCCCTTCCCGGCTGATCACCTGGATGGTACCTCCATGGGCTGTCACAATTCCGTGTACTACCGGAAGCCCCAGCCCAGTCCCCTGATCCACATCCTTGGTGGTAAAAAAAGGAAGAAAGATCTGTTCCAGAACCCGCTCTCCCATCCCGATGCCGGTGTCCTGAACAATCAGCCGGGCACTGTTTTCCCGGGCCTCGGTTCTAACGGAAAGAACGCCTCCGTCCGGCATGGCCTGAATGGCATTCATCATCAAATTGATCAGAACCTGAGTGATCTGGGATTTATCCGCAAAGATGGACGGGATGTCCGGATCCAACATCGTTTCAAAACGAATCCCGCTTCCGGAAAAGCGTGGTTGAATGAAAGAGACCCCTTCCTGAACCAGGCGGTTCACATCGGTCTGATGTCTCACCAGAGGCTCCGGACTGCTGAATAACATCATTTTTCGAATGACCTCGCGTGCGTGGAGGCAGGAATCCACGATCCGATCCAGATACCGTACCGCAACCTCCGGTGAATCCATTTTTTTGAGAGCCAGTTGGGCAAATCCCAATATTCCGGAAAGAGGCGCGTTCAATTCATGCGCGATTCCCGCGGTAAGCTGACCGACCTTGGCCAGCCGATCGGCATGCCGCAATTGTTTTTCGAGTTCCCTCTGTTTATCGACCGCCAGTTTCTTCTCGATAAACAGGGCGCTCTGTCTGGCAATCGTACGCAGCAGATCCCGTTCTTCGGGGAGAAAAGAAATTGGATCACCGCTGGAAATACGGTACGCCACTTCCATGTTTCCAACCGTTTTGTCCGCAATGATCAGGGGCTCCCGCATACTATACGGCGAATCCTCGAAATCAAGGGTTTCACAGGTCAGGTCCTCTACAGAAATGCGGGCCATGGCTTTTTCCGGATGTTGAAACGCCTGGGGTAACAGATCCAGGATCGCCTGCAGCATGCGGGAAAAAGGCATCTCGTTGTACGCGATGATCTTGGCGATCTCAAATAAACACGTCAATTCCTTGTTGCGTTCGATCAATCGGGCGCGCTCTTGCTGCAGTTCTTCATCGGCCATAGGGATTTTCCGGGAAGTCAGCCACATTTTTCAGGTTTTCCCTTCGGGTCAAAGTCTGCGTCAGGCGGAGTGAAACGAATTTCGCTGATATCGCGCGTCTTTTTGAAAATGGCTACAAAGCTTTAAACCAACGGGGAACGGATGTCCCAGCAAGATATCTTTGATTCGAAACTGGGTCAACCTCTTTACCGAACAGGAACCGGGAACTCCTTTCACCTGATTCGGAAGGAAACTGCCGCACCGATTGGTCTGTACAAATATTCCAACCGAACAGGTCGATTCCGATCAAAAAGATCTCACCCGACAGAATTCGGTTATGCTATACTGAATTTTCAAGGGCATGGTTTGTCCGCGATAACAAGTATTTCTGTTCCGGACCCATGCGCCGCGGGCGGGAAAACATCCGTTTCGGTACGTTTTCCATCGACAGCATGCGAAACCCTCCAACCAGGTGACCATATCCCATGAAAAAAATCTTTACCCTTCTGTTTTTGATTGTTTTTTCTGCCTGTGACAGCGGTGATGACTTTTCCTTGGATGCGGTAAGGGTTTCCAGTTTCGAGGGGGGACATCGCTATATGATCGGACCTACGACAGTTCTGGATTTGCATGGCGACTATCACCAAATGGGGCGTCAATATGGAATGCTGATGAAAGACGATCTGCGAGAACTGTATAACCTGGCAATCAACGAACGATTTATCGGACAGGAGTCTTTCACCTACGAACGTCTGCAACAGATTTCTCAAAAAATCTATAGCGTCTATCCGGAACCATACAAAGCACTCCTCCTCGGGATGTCGGAAACTTCCGGCATGACCTTGGAAGAGCAGATCATGTTGAATTCCATTGAAATGGTTCCCAAATATGACTATTTTGTTCCTCACTGCTCCGGCATCGCCGTCTGGGATGAATACACCAATGGGGGGCCGTTGATTTTTGGCAGGAACAATGACGACGAAGCCTATTTCCGCGAATTCGCCCCCTACACCATTGTAGCGGTCTTCCACCCTGCCGATTCAGGCCAGCCGACCGCCATCATCAACTATGCGGGTGTCCTGTACGCGCCAACCGGAATGAACCGGGAAGGTTTGTTTGTGGAGCTGAACAGTGGAAATGTGGAGTGGATTTACCCGGATCGCCCGCTCATTTTTCTCACCATGTGGTCTATCCTGGAAAATTATTCTACCCTGTCCGGGCAACAACCGGCATTTTTTGCCATCCGGGGGGATGCGACACTGTCATCCATTGTGAATGTAGCCGATTCCCGTGAGGCACTCAGCTACGAGATATCCGCCTTCCGTGAAAAAACAGACGATGTCAAAATCCGTGGCCAAGACCAGAAAGGCCTGTTGGTGGCCAGCAATCATTTTGTAGATCCTTCCTGGGAGATTTCTCCCCTGGATCCTGCCGATGAGGAAAAAAACGCGTGGACGATCACGCGGCGAAACAATCTCCTGGCGTTGGCCCAACAGTACAAAGGAGCGTTCACCGAAGAAATGATGATGAAAGTCCTGGACACGACAATTGCAGATGGAGGCGCGACTCAACCGCATGAAACGATCTATCAGGTCATCGCCATCCCGGAAAAACGAACACTTTGGTTGAAGGCTCCGGGGAATTTCCCCTGGCAGCGGATCGATTTGAACCTTTTTTTCTGAATAGCCTGCTTCCCCATTGGATCCGATGTCCATGGATGCCCTTTATCAGGCCCGGATTGTTTCCCAAGCTTGAATAAATGTTCGGAAACCGGTTACATGAATAGTACGCTGGCGATCGTTGCGACAATTAAGGAAACAACCGAGAGGTTGCCATGAGATTTTTTAATACCGAAGGACCAGTCAACTGCCGAAAGCATTATTGCCTGGCACCACTGGAGCGGTTTGATCTGGATCTCCTGTTGCAACTGATTATGTCCGAAAAATATTTCATCCTGCATGCCCCCCGCCAAACCGGCAAGACCACTTGTCTGTTGGCCCTGATGGAATATCTGAACCAGAAAGGGACATACCGGGTACTGTATGCGAACATCGAAACGGCCCAAGTATCACGTGAAAATGTCACCCAGGGAATCACTGCCGTTATCGAATCGATTGCCGGACATGCCAAATGGTATTTACAGGAAGAACAGACAGAAATATTGGCCCGGAAAATCCTGTCAGAAAAATCCGGCCTGACCGCACTGGAAGAATTTCTGACCGCATGGTGTGAAAGCCATGACAAACCCACGCTGTTGTTTCTGGATGAGGTAGATACCCTGGTCGGGGATACGCTGATCTCTTTGCTGCGGCAGCTGCGAAGCGGGTATCCGAAACGTCCGACTCACTTTCCCCAATCCATCATCTTGTGCGGTGTCCGGGACATTCAGGATTACCGGATTCATTCCAGTTCGGAAAAAGCGGTGATCACCGGCGGAAGCGCCTTCAACATCAAGGCCGAGTCTTTGCGGCTGGGGGATTTTGATGAAGCGGATGTCCGAAAACTATTGTGGGAACACACGGCGGAAACCGGCCAAGTATTTGAAAAGGAAGCCATACACCGGATATGGGACTACACCTTCGGCCAGCCGTGGTTGGTGAATGCTTTGGCCTTCCAGGTCTGTTTCAAAATGAAGGAAGGATTAGACAGAAGCGCCGCCATCACGGCGGACATGGTTTTGCAAGCCCGAGAGAATCTGATCCAGGCCCGGGTGACCCATCTGGACCAATTGACGGACAAGCTGCGGGAGCCCCGGGTTCGACGGGTGATCGAGCCCATGCTGGCAGGGGAAATGATTACCCAAGGCACGGATGACGACCGTCAGTACCTGGTGGATCTGGGATTGTTACGGCGGGAAGGGTCCGGAGGTCTGATCATTGCAAACCCCATATATCGGGAAGTAATTCCGCGTATTCTGGCAGGAGCCCCCCAAGATTCACTACCCCATATATCTCCGACTTGGCTCAAACCGGATGGCAGCCTGGATATCACCCGCCTGTTACATGCATTTCTGGAGTTCTGGCGGCAACACGGTGAGCCGCTCCTGAGCAGTGCGCCGTATCATGAAATTGCACCCCACCTGGTGATGATGGCGTTTCTACACCGGGTTGTGAATGCCGGGGGAATCATCGATCGGGAATATGCCATCGGCAAAGGCCGGATGGACTTGTGCCTTCGCTATGCCGGAGCTGTGCTGGCGATTGCGCTGAAGGTCTGGCGGAACGGGGAACCGGATCCATTGAAAAAAGGACTGGAGCAAATTGACGGATATCTGAGCGGACTGGGCCTGGATTATGGGTGGCTGGTAATTTTTGACCGGCGCGTCGGGCAGCCGAAAATCTCTGAGCGAACCTCTACGGAATCTGCCCGAACCGTATCCGGCAAAACCATCGTCGTGATTCGCGCATAGACATATCCTTTCCCGGAATTCCTTTGTCGCCCTTTTCGATGTTATCATAGACCATGTGGCATCCGCCCGGCGACACAGTTTTTCTGTCGCCGTTTTCTGTTGGATCGGCCAGAGAAGATCGTTCTGAACAACCCAGAATGGCGTATCAGATTGTCTGGAAGTTTCAAATCACCTCCGGCCTGTATGGTAATCACCAGGTTTGTCGGGGAACACCAGAAGGTCTTTCCGGAAAATCAGTGCCTTCCCTGAACATGACCCTCCTCTGGGCATTCGGATGCCGTGATCTTTTCACCATCTTTTCCGCTTCATTCCCGACCACCTCTCCTGAGGACTCGGCAATGGATGATTCGGAAAACCGGACATCCCGCACCGAAAAGATCAGGGGAATGACCAAGCCGATCGCCACATACAAGGGGGGGGTTGTCAGTTTATGGCCGGTTTCCAAATCTCTGTCACAGGAAAAGGTGGTATACAAGGTTTCGTTTTGGGAAATCGAATAATTCAGCATCCGGATCGGACGCCGATAGATATGTGACAAAAGAGGAATCAGCATTTCCTGACCCCGGTCCAAGGGATTCAGAATATCGCCGTTCAGGTGGATTTTCCGAAATTTCCGTTTCAGCCGATCCATATCCTGCTGAAAATTCTCCAGTTCAGAAAGGTTCCACTGGAAGTTCTGCAGCATATGATAGGTTTCCGGATGGAACTGCAAGGATGACAGCGCATTTTCCAAAAAATCATCCAAGTCTCCACGAACTTTTGCGGAAGCCTCATACCCGGAATTTTGCCACAAGCACCAAGCCACCACCGCGTATAGGCTATGATCCCGAAAATGGACGTCATCCACTTCCAATCCGGCCGGGTTTAGCGCATACCGCAGATTCTCGCGAACACAATCCATTTTCATTCTGGAAATGACCCTGAAACGATTCAGTCCCAGGATGTCCGCCATTTCATGACCATATTTAGGATACCAGCGATCCATAGCCATGTCGTCCACCCGGCGGTAGAGAATCTCCAACTCCGTCTCCAGATGTTTCCATGCAATGGGTGCGGAAAGTTTCATCACCAGATATGATTGGTATGGACGAAGCAATTTTTCCAAGAATTCCTTGATATCAAATACTTCGACCTTTCCTGGATACCTTTCGATAATCCTTTGGATCTGTTGCGAAATTTCATTCCGCTGTTCCGGATCGCATGCCGTGCATTCCGGTAACAATTTATCGACTTTCTTTCGGATAACCGTGCCATATCCTGTATTCACCAAACTTATTCCCATCGGCGTTACGGACGAAGAGATTGGTGTAACCGGCCCATCCTTCGGCTCCACCGGGTTATCGTTTTTCGGTGGAGTGGGCGGGTTGACCGGATTTTCAGAAACCCCTGTTTCTACAGCCGGCAGAAGATCCAGAATCCGCCGGACGGCACTACCATCGAATGACCTATCGATTCGGTCAAAACGTCGTAAAATACTTCGAGCCGTATCAGCGTACCCGTCCCCACATTCCCGTTGAATGGCCCCGACCAAAAGCTTCATCGCCTCTTTTCGTTTTCGCACCTGTTCCAGTCGAAAAGAGGGCATATATGCATCGTAGGCAACGGCTTTCTCCTCCGCAATCCCCACCACATGACTCCGGAAAAATCCTTTTCGGCGAGTTACGATTTCCCCTTTACATTCCTGTCCGATCCTACGGAAATCGGCGATGGACACAGTAACGGATGTTGTCCTTGACATGGTGCTCCTTTCTTCCATGCAGCGAAGTGGTGCCTGGAGATTTTCACTCTTTTCACGAAAAACCGAGTCTATTTGCTCGACAAGCCGTAATAAAAAATTTTAATTGATTAGAAACCATTGTAATAATTTATGTATTATTTAAAACGGGAAAAATCAACCTTTTTTCATACCATTTCTTGTGTTTGGAAAACAGGATGGACCAAGGCCCATTGCGGATCGGATACCTCCTGGCAACGCTGATATGGTTTTTGGGGATTCGGGCTTCACGGTTTCGAACTCCTCGAAAGAAATTTTCGGGTGTCAAGCAAAAATATCGATTTTTTTGAATTTATTTTTCTTGAACTACAGTTTATTATTTGGGAATTTTTAACAGAAAGGAAAAATCAGCGCCTGGTCTGAAATAGTCGGATAGATGCTTTCAACTGTATCGCTGTTTGGAACTTCGCGGGACAGATGCGATTGGAAACAGCGTATACGATATCCATGAAGCCCTTCCATTGATATTCACAAATACGGACCGGTCAAGTGGGTAGAATTTGAAATAATTGTGTCATCAGAGCCGGCCGTAAATTTGAATTACCCACCGAATAATCCTGGAAATGCTATTCCCACAGCAGAATCGAGGGTACCCAATGCCGCAAGAAAAGCCCAGCTATGAAGATTTGCAAAAGCGGGTTCTGGAACTCGAAAAAATCGAATCCGAAAACGAACTTTTGAAATCCAAATTGAATGAGCAGACCATGGAGGCCGAACAACTCCGCTATGTATTGGACCATGTTTCATCATACATCTACCTCAAAGATTCCCGGTTCCGATATGTGTATGCCAACCGCCCGACCCTGGAACTGTTCGGCTGTTCTGCTGAGGAACTGGTCGGCTCCGATGACAGTCGTTTTTTCCCACCGGAAACTGTCCAACAGATTCGGGAAATTGACATCCGGGTGTTATCCGGGGAACATACCGCCGAAGAAGTAACCGCCGCCCATATCCAGGGGGATCGACACGTCTACTGGGAGGTCAAAAATCCCATTTATGCCCAACCGGAAAGTAATATCCCGACAGGGATATTGGGGATATCAACAGACATCACCGAACGAAAAAAGTCGAAAGAAAAAATCCATGAATCCTGGCAGTTCGTTCAATACACACTGGATGCCCTTTCCTCGAACATCTGCGTTCTCGATGAAGCGGGTAAGATTCTGCTCGTCAACGAAGCATGGCGACGGTTTGCCGAATCCAATCCCCCGACCAACAAATCCGTACAGGTTGGAGCCAATTATCTGGCAGTATGTGATTCCTCAACCGGTAAGAATTCGGAAGGCGCAGCAGAATTTGCCTATGGTATTCGGCAAGTCATGAGTGGTAAACAAACCAATTTTAGCGTGGAATATCCCTGCCATTCTCCAACTGAAAAACGCTGGTTCATCGGGCGTGTTACCCGATTCTCCGTTGACGGACCAGCCAGAGTAGTGGTGTCTCATTCCAATATCACGGAACGGAAACTTGTTGAGGAATCGCTGGCGGAAAAAGAAAACCTGTACCGACAGTTGGTGGAAAGCATGTATGAAACGATGTCGGTAATTGACGCGGACGGGAAGTTTCTTTTTGCCAACCACCAGACGATTTCGAACATGTCCTGCAAATTACCGGAGGATATTCTCGGAAAGAATATCCGGGAGTTTTTACCCCTTGACCAGGCGGAAACATTCATCCAGAACTATCAGGATGTTATCACTACCCAGAAGGTTCTTCAACAGGAGGTCTTGGTTTCCCTTCCCAATCGGGATGCCTGGTTTCTCCACACTCTCCAGCCCATCCAATTCGGCCCACAGAAAATCCCAGCCGTTTTATCCCTGTCCC
>CAZTKB010000024.1:0-8064 GCA_964614125.1 uncultured Desulfobacterales bacterium
GTTGGATCGCCTGGTGGAAAGAATCCGCTTTTTCCAGGACCATGTTTCGGCAATCGTGTTGGCTTTCGGTCGTTGCCGGGTATTGGATCATCTTCCCGATGACTTTTCCGTTCCGGTGTTTTATCCTCCCGGGGAAGATTGTATCGGTGTTTTGTTGGGACAGGATCGCTACGAGGAGGAGCTTGTCCGGGAGGCGGGAACGTGGTTTCTTACGCCCGGATGGGCTGAATTGGGAATGTCATTTATTTTTAACGAAATCCAGGCATCCGGTTTGGCCAAACGCGGGGTGGATCCCATGCGGATCGCCAGGCGGATGCTGGACGGATACAAACGGCTGCTGCTCATCGACACCGGGGTTGGCGACATCCGGATGCAGCAGAAGCAGGCACAACAACTGGCGAAACCGTTCGGATGGCGAGTGGAAAAAACAACCGGAACCCTTTCCGGCCTCAAGACCGCTTTGTGTCAGGCATTGACCGTATCAACCTGATTGAAAAACCCTCCTGGAATCATTTTTCAAAATCGTCTTGGCACGTCCCAAAAATCAACCTTTGGACGATTTACTTCCCTTCGAGATCTCGCGTATATTCCTGTTACTGGAAATGCCTCTGATAACTGAATGATATTCATACCTCGGTCGGAAGGGGCGTTTTCCGGAGGTATGAATCGGTTTATCTTGATACCCGAACCGATCCTTTCGTTATGTGGGAGCATAAAAAATATCTGCGAGGGAAACCCGATGAATGGATTGTATTCCGCCCTGTTGATTCAAACCTGGTATGCCGCACTGCATCTCCATCTCGCCGAACACGGACATGTCACGGAGGATGACCGCATCGCCATTCTCGCTCGCGTACGGCTGCAGGTTCGGGAAATGGAATCCTTTTTGGAAACACAGGAGAACCAGCCCTTCACGACGCGGGATCTCATGAAACAATTTGAAAAAATTGCACTGTTGTCCGCCAGGGCCCCCCATCCAGAAAGCCGGGAACGCAACTCCCGGTGATCAGGTATCCTTTCCCGATAAATCAAAAAATCGTCTGACAATGGCCGAAAAATCAACCCTTGGACGATTTACATCTGTATAGATTTCCAGGTATAAAAAAAATAGAAAAGTCTATGAAAACTGAATTTGGTTCATGAAGTGTAACACCCGCGGGCACCCGGGTTTTTTGTCTGGTTGCTGGTGCCCTCGTTTACCACCGCTTGTTGCGGGTTCTCAACCGGACCTTTGCCTTGGCGAAGGTGTGATAGGTGAAAAAACAGCGAAGGAGGGCCAGAATGTTTCAGATCAACAGAGAACAGAAGGTTTGTGAAATCGGAGGGGTGAAAGTCGGCGGGAAACCCGGCGATTATCCGTGTGTCTGTGTCAGCTCCATATTTCAAAAAGGCGACAAGGTTTTCAAGGGCAAACGAAAGGAAGGGTTTGACGAAAAACGGGCGGAGGAATTGCTGAAAACCCAGGAACGGCTGACTGCCGAAACCGGAGTCCCCGGAATGGCGGACATCGTCGCCAATACGGGCGAGGAATTCAAACTGTTCGTGGATTTTGTCAGTTCCGTCAGCACCATGCCTTTCTGCATCGATGCATGGGTCATGAAGCCCAAATTGGAGGGAGCGGCCTATTGCGCGGAAAAAGGACTTCTGGACCGGATGTTCTATAACAGCCTGACGATCTGGGAAAAGGATCTGGAAACCGAGATTCGGGAGATTTACCAGATCGGTGTGAAACATGTACTCCTGGTGTCCTTCGATCAGGATGACCAGATGCCCAGTGGCCGAATCACGGGAACCCAGAAACTGCTGGATGCCATTGACAAGGTCGGTGCGAAATTTGAGAGCATCATGGTCGATACGTCCGTCATGAACGGGCCCGCAACCGCCTTCTGTGGTATTGCCAACCGAATGATCAAAGAAAAGTGGGGGTTCCCGACTGCCAGCGCACCCAGCAACGGTTCCTATATGGATCTGCAGCGGTTCAAGGAAATGTGGGATTTCAAAGGTTGGTCGGCCACCGATGCGGCCCTCGAATCTCTTTCCGCGTTCTTTTTCCATGACATGATCTTTTCCGGACCCATGGCGGGTGCCACCCGGATTCTCCCGGCAGTGGCCGAGGCCGAGGCATTTCTGGCGACCGCCGTATTCGCCGAAACCAAGAAACTCCCGGCGGATCCCAATCATCCGCTGTACAAGCTGTTCCCGGCATTTGTTGAACAACTGAAATCTCTGGTGTGAACCCCAGCGGTTTTGGACTGCAATGACGATCTGACGGATTGGAAAGGAGAGTGAAATGGCGGAATTGACTTCCAAGGAGCGGGTGCTTCGCCTGCTGCGCAAGGAACCCATCGATACCATGCCGTTTTTCAGCGGAATGGGGATGGTGGTGATGCCGGGCATTGAAAAGGCCAAGGTAAAATTTGCAACCATTCACACCGATGCGGAACGAATGGCCATGTCGGCCGTCTGGTCTGCGCGGCTGATGAATTTCGACTGTGTCGTGATTCCCTACGATATGACCATGGAATCCGAGGCCATGGGGAACCAGATCAGCCTGTATCAGGATTCGGAGGATATTCTGTATCCGACGATCCCCCAGAAGATGTGGACGGATATGGATCAGGTGGTGATTCCGAAAAATATCACCGAGCTGGGACGTCTTCCCTTGTTGCCGAAAGCCATCGAAATCATCAAAAAGGAAGCTCCGGACCTGCCCATTGGCTGTTGGCAGTTGGGCCCCTTCACCCAAGCCG
This sequence comes from uncultured Desulfobacterales bacterium, assembly GCA_964614125.1. Lineage (GTDB taxonomy): Bacteria > Desulfobacterota > Desulfobacteria > Desulfobacterales > Desulfatirhabdiaceae > UBA4064. The sequence continues at coordinate 2,751 of CAZTKB010000024.1, forward strand.
GCCAGATTCTGGAACTGGACAAGATCCTGAAAGGCGTATTCAAAGAAAAAGCCAGAGTCGAAAAGCTGCTCGACGATCTGACCGACATGATCATCGATATCGGAAAATTCCTGCAGGCGGCTGGATGTGACTATATCACCCTGCGGGAACCTGGCGTTGCCGCCGACCTGTTGAGCCCCCGGACCTTCAAGGATATCATCAAGCCCCGGCTGACCCGTATCCTCGACTCCTGGAAATCCCCCAAGTTGTTGCATATCTGCGGGCAGACCGAACCTTTGCTGGCCATGATGGCGGACTGCCATGCCGACGGTCTTACGGTTGACGCCAAATGCAATGTTCGGAAAGGCCGGGAGATCCTGGGGCCGGATGTGTTGTTCATGGGCAATCTGGACACCTACAAATTGACCTGTGATGACAAAACACCCAAGCAATTTGTCATCGACAGCGTCAAAGAGATGATCGACGGCGGAATGGATGCCATCATGCCAGGGTGCGACCTCTGGCCTGCGATTATCGAAGACCATATGAAGGCTGTGGTCGATACGACCCATGAATATGGAAGAAAACCCAGTTCGTGTGTGGGAAGGCTGTAAATAGAACCGATTTTGGTTTCATTTGGAAATTTGTGAAAACCCATCAACACCTATCAGAACTTTAAAGGAGAAAAACAAACCATGGCGACGAAAGAAGAATTGCTCGAAAGATTGAAGAACGGAGTCATTGAGTACCAGGAAGATGAAGTCAAAGATGCTGCCCAGCAAGCCTTGGACGAGGGGTTTACACCGCTTGAAATGATTATGGATGGTTTGGCGGCTGGTATGGTTGTGGTCGGTGAACTGTATGACCGTAACGAATATTTTGTTCCGGAAGTGTTGATGTGCGCTGACGCGTTGTATGCCGGACTTGCCATTTTGAGGCCCCACGTTCCCAAGTCCACGGAAGGACTGAATGCACAGGTCGTTATCGGCAGCATTCAGGGAGATGTCCATGATATCGGAAAGAACCTGGTCAAGATGATGTTTGATGTCGCCGGATGGGAAGTACATGATCTGGGTCGGGATGTTCCGCTGGAAAAGTTTGTTGAGGAACAGCTCCGGACCGATTCCGAGGTCGTTGCCATGTCCGCCATGATGACCACAACCATGCTCGGCATGAAAAAGGTCATCAAGATGATCAAGGAGAAAAACCCGAATGTCGCCATCATGCTCGGTGGGGCACCGGTGACCAAGGATGTCGCCAACCTGTTTGGAGCGGATGGATATGCGGAATCCGCCGGAAACGCGGTGTCGGAAGGTATCAAAATGATCGGCCGCCTGCGGGAAATGCGCAACAAGGGAAAATAATCAATTCATGGCAGGCCTGCGGATCTTCGGTGTATACAGCCCGCGGTTCACGCAGCCCCGATGATTCATATCTGACAAGGTGCCGAAGACGAAGCAGGCTTTCGGCATCTTGTGATTCGGACAAGGAGCAGTGCGAATGGATTCTGATAAGGCAATTGTCATATTTCAGCCCTCCGGGCGCAGAGGAGAGGTACCCAAGGGCATTAACCTCATCGAAGCATCCAGACTTCTGGGAGTGGATATCGAGGCGCTGTGTGGCGAGAAAAAGGTCTGCGGAAAGTGTATTGTCCGCATTGAGGAAGGTCATTTTGAGAAATATGGAATCACCTCCAGCAAAAGCCATGTGAGCAGATGGCAGGAGGAAGAAGAAAAGTTTATCACGCCGGAACGCAAAGAAAAAGGGTTTCGGTTGGGCTGTGTGACCAAGGTGAAAGGTGATCTTCTGGTTTTTGTTCCCGAAGAATCCCGCGCAGGAAAACAGGTGGTATCGAAGGCAGCGCGCGATATCCATATCGACCACGATCCGGCTGTGAAACTTTACTACGTGCAGGTGGATCCGCCTACTTTCGAGGAACCAACAGCCGATTTCGAGAGAGTCTGTCGGGGGTTGGAACGGGATTACGGCCTGAGAAACCTCACCACGGATATCATCACACTGAGAACCTTGCCTACCGCGTTGCGGGACGGTGACTGGAAGGTCACGGTAAGTGTCTGGAACGATAAGGAAATTATCCGCATCCGTCCTGGAAAAGTTGAGAAGGCGTACGGCATGGCCATTGATGTGGGAACCACGACGGTCGCGGCCTATTTCTGCGACCTGACCACCATGCAGGTGGTGGATACGGTTTCGATGATGAATCCCCAGTGCAAATACGGTGAAGACGTCATGGCGCGTATTACGTTCCATATGACGACTCCGGACGGCTTGAAACGCATGAGCGACGATATCATCGAAGGGTTGAACGATCTGATCAAACAGGCAGTCGCAAACACCCATCCGCCCAAAAAGAAAGTGAAAAAGAAAAAGGGTGAGGAAGGTCCGGATGAATTTGTGGAAGTTCCGGAAAAGGGAAAGACTTATCTGCGGCTGACCACGGATGATGTGGAAGACATCACCATCGGGTTCAATACGGCGATGCACCACATCCTGCTGGGGCTGAATCCTGAATTTGTCGGTTTGGCTCCTTTCCCGCCGGTTATCCATCACAGCTTGGATATCAAGGCTCGGGATCTGGGAATCAACATCAACCCGTCTTCCTACCTGTTTGTCCTGCCCAACGAGGCAGGGTTTGTGGGAGCAGACAACGTAGGCGTTCTGATCTGCGAGGAACCCTACAAATACGAGGAAAATCAGCTGATCATCGATATCGGCACCAACGGAGAACTGGTTTTGGGAAATCGCCACAAGCTGATATCCTCTTCCTGCGCCACCGGACCGGCGCTGGAAGGCGCCCAGCTTTCTTTTGGCATGAGAGCGGCTCCCGGTGCTATCGAACGGATCAACATTGATCCGGAGACCAAGGAAGTCGATTACAAGGTCATCGGCCGGGATGCGTGGCGGAAATTTTCGGAACCCAAGGATATGAAAGCCAAGGGTATCTGCGGATCGGGCATTCTGGATGTTCTGGCGGAACTCTACTCCAGTGGCGTAATCTTAAAGAGCGGTATTTTTAACAAAAAAGCCTTGAAGGATTGCAAGCGGTTCCGGACCAATCCCGATACTCGCCAAACCGAGTTTGTTCTGGCTTGGGCCGAGGAATCCAGCATCGAGAAGGATATCGTGATTACGCAAAAGGATATCCGGCAGATTCAGCTGGCCAAGGGAGCATTGTATGCCGGATGCAAGCTGATGATTAAACGGATGGGGAACAAGAAACTGGATAGAGTCAAAATCGCGGGAGCTTTTGGTACCCATGTCGATCGTACCAAGGCGCTGGTGATGGGTCTTTTCCCCGACTGCCCGATTGAAATGATTGAAAGTGTCGGAAACGCGGCCGGAGACGGATGCCGGGCTGCCCTGTTGAATGTCAAGAAGCGGGTGGAGGCCAACTGGTGCTCCCGAAATGTGGAATATGTCGAGCTTACCGTCGAGCCGACATTCCAACAGGATTTCATGGAAGCCATGCAACTGCCGCATATGACGGATCCGTTCCCGCATTTGCGCGGCATCGTACGGGATGAAATTCTGGATCAGTAATTGATGAGAAGACGGGTCGGCCCGTGTCCGGTATTCGGATCAGCCGACCCGCCATTTCGGCACATGGACCTGCCAACATGTCACCTGAAACGGAAAAAACTTCGACCGACACCTGTGTTTGGGTCGATCCGGGGATATGCGGGTTTCCCTGCAGGATCCTGGCTCACAAAAAAGAAAAACGGTTGGTGTCGATCCAAATCGACCGATGTGATTGCGATAAGATTCAAAAGATGGCCCAGCGCCTTACCGAATTGTCCCTGCGGGATTTGTTTCTTCCCCTCAGCCGCAATCCGGTGTATCAGGCTGTCGAAAAGTCCGGCTGCCATCTGTCCTGCCCCATTCCCATGGCGATCATCAAAGCCGCGGAGGTCGCCTTGGAACTGGCCTTGCCCAAGGATGCCTGCATCCGATTCCGCTGCGAAACGACGGAAAGTGATAGTCATGAAACAGAATAATTCCACACAGCCGGCCAATCTGGTTCGATTCACGAAACACGATGGGATAAACCGGGAGACACTCAACCGTCTTCGGGAAAAAGGCTTGAGCTATGGCTTGAACAGTATCACGCCTTTCACGGTGGACAAAATCGTCGTGGCGGAGTGGGTTGCCATGAAATGCCGGTATGGATGCAACAACTACAACAGTTCCTGGTGCTGTCCGCCGGCCACCCCCAATCCGGAAAAAGCGCAGAAGATTATCAATGAATATTCCGTGGCATTGCTCATGGAGGGGCGGAAAAACCATTCCGATTTCTATCTGAACAATGGTCAGAAACGAGGGGTTCAGGTGAAATGCTGGAAAGGGATGTTGAGTCTGGAACGGATGCTGTTTCTGGAAGGGTATTACAAGGCCTTCAGTCTGGTGGGAGAGTGTTGTGCATTATGCAAAGTTTGCGCCTATCCGAATGACTGCCGGTTCCCCCAGGAAAAACGCCCGTCCGTCGAGTCCTTTTCAATCGATGTGATCGGAACTCTGAAAAAGTTGGGAATTACCCCGCGCGTTGCTATGGATAAGGATGAAACATACAATTATTATGCGATTATGCTTTTGGAATAGCATGCGGTCTTTACCGGAGGTTTCTGTCAGAGCAAAGGCTTGCATCTGAAAGTATGGAGAATGCACACACCATCGGCGCGCTTGCGGGTGCGCCATATGGAAAGGAGGTGACGGAGGAAGGAAAATCTGTTTCGTTCCGGAGGCACTAACAGTTAACACCAAGAAAGGAAACGCACCATGGCCAAACAAATGTTGATCGATGCCTATCGGGGCAAAAGGACACCGAAAGCCCCGTGGGTACCTTATGCAGGAGTTCATTGTGCTTTTATGATCAATGAACCGGCAGAGAAAATGCTCAAAGATCCGAATCTCCTGGCAAAAGGGGTTGTGTATACGGCCAAGCGTTACAAGGCCGATGGTATTCCCCTTCTTTTCGATCTTTCGGTGGAAGCCAACTCCATTGGATGTGATCTGAAATGGTGGCCCGACAATGTTCCATCCGTTACCAATCACCCCTGTTCCTCCAAGACACCCGCGGAAGCCGGTTTGAAAATGCCCACCAAGGAATCCGGACGGTGGCCGGTGATTTTTGAAGCCGCAAGAATCGCCAAACCCCAGCTGGATGAACAAGACTGTGTCATGATGGGCCTTTTCTGCGGACCGTTGACACTTGCCTCCCATCTGGCCGGCGTACGGATATTCACGGACGTTTATAAAAACAAAGCCTTCGCGCATGAAGTCATCAAATTCGCGGGCGAAGTCGGTGCACAGGCCGCGA
>CAZTKB010000024.1:8164-19252 GCA_964614125.1 uncultured Desulfobacterales bacterium
GAACAGCTGAACCTGGTGTTTGTACGAGATCTGGCCCGAAAATACGGGGTTGGATTCGGAGGCAACCTGAAACTGACGCTGGCCCTGAGCCTAGGTCTGCTGTCCCCTCGGGAGGACGCCATCGTCAGCCTTGCTGCCGGAGGTCAGCATGGATATACCTTCGCACCTGGGTGAGACATGCCCTACGATGTTCCGGTGGAACATATGGATCAGGCGATCGAAGCCCGCGAATGGTACGAACAATATTATGCCAAGTATCCCGAATCTTGGTGATCGTCAACAATAAGGGAGGATTCGGATTATGGCAGGTGACAAGATACAGATAGACGTTCTCACTCTGGATAGTGTGCAATGTGCTGCATGCGGCTATATGATGGAGTCGATCGCGGCGCTGCCCAGTGATGTTCAGGAGATGATCGTATACAAGGAGTGGTCGATCAAAAACAAGGACAGCGTGGGTAAATTTATCGAAATGAAAGGCAGGGTGCTGCCTACCATCTGCATCGAGGGGGATCTGGTTTTTGAGAGCATTATCCCTCAGTATGAAGAACTGATTGACGAAATGGCCAAACGGGCACCCTCGGAGGCGATGAAAGAGCGAATCCTTTCCCTTCGGGATCACGGATTTGAATTTGACAAGCTACAGGACAACCTTCAGAAAGCCGGGTCGGGAATGTCCACACGAGTAGACTCGAAGGTTCAGTAACATCATTACAACCTGCTGTTTTCTCCGGGCCGTCCCGGCTCGGAGAAAACACGGACACAGGAGTGCCGCGACGTTGGAAAAACTGGAGGCGATCGAGAAGCTGGGGGTGTTCATCATCGAAAAAGACCTCCCTCGAACGGAAATGGGTGTGGTCGGTGTCCGATGCCCCTACTGCGGCAAATCCGATCGGATTTTCAAACTGGAATCCCCGGAAGAATTGACCGGACAATTGGGAGACGGGGAGGTCGCAACTTATCGGATATTATGGGAGACCCTGCATACGGAAGAAGGGACGGGTATGGGGGTTTGCCGATTTTGCCGAAACCCTTTGAAATTGTTTTTTCGCGAAGGGAGGGCCGGATCCCTGGATAATTCTTTGGAGAATTGACGGCTTCGTAAAACCGCCGAAACCGGATGCCCCAATGCGATCTGGTTCCTTTTGGGGGAAGAGTGTGTGCACGTTTTCGGGGTTTTACGAAGCTGCCGGCGAGGGGTTTCTCGTCAAACCGATAGGAAGGTATTTTCCGTTCGTTTTCCCTAAGTTCTGGAGGGCCGATCATGAAAATTGAAATTCTGGGAACCGGTTGCGCCAGGTGCCAGCAATTGTACGACCATGCGGTCGCTGCTTCCGCCCGTCTGGCGAAAAACGCCCCGATTGAAGTTGTCAAGATTTCGGATGTCCACTATTTTGCGAAAATGGGGGTGTTTATGACGCCCGGGCTGGTCATTGACGGGGAGTTGATCGCTACCGGAAAATTGCTTTCGCCGGAAGAAATTCAGACCAAAATCGAGGAAAGGTTGTAGGACATGTCTGATATAACCCAGGTCTATCTGATCACCGGATTTCTGGGAGCCGGAAAAACGACGTTTTTAAACCGGATTATCCGGAGGTTCCCCAAGGAAAAAAAGCTGACTCTCCTGGTCAATGAGTTCGGGGAAATCGGCGTGGACGGGACCTTGGTGGAAGGTGACGATATCGACATGATGGAAATCAGCAAAGGCTCCATATTCTGTGTCTGTGTCAAAACCGATTTCATTAAGGGGCTGTATGCGCTGAACACTCAGGTTCAGCCGGATGTGCTGCTGATCGAATCCACCGGGGTGGCCAATCCCTCTGATCTCAAAAAAGATCTCAAACTGCCGATTTTTAATGACCGGTTTCATTTTCGAGACCAGTTCTGCATGATCGACGCCCAGCATTTTCTGGATGCGTATGATGTATATGCATCGATCGAAAAGCAGATTGCGTCTTCCAGCGTTTTTATTCTGAACAAGGTGGATGCCGCGACGCGGGAGCGGGTGGAAAAGACCAAAGAGGTGGTCAGGCGGTTTCATCCGTCCCCGGTTTTTTATGAAACATCCTATGCGGACATCCCGCTGGAGGATTTTTTTGATTTCACGTTTCGAGAACCAGGTGAGGCGTCGACGTCCAGCCCGGCTCCCGTATTGACGGAAGAAGAACTGGACCAGTACCTGGATCAATTGCTGGACAGCCCGGACCTCCAAATCACCCCCCCGGACCTCCTGATGTCGACCGCCTATCAATGGACCGGAAAGGATCTGCAGCAGATCCGGTTCATGGCCGACGCCCTCCCGCGAGGCGTTCTTCGCGCCAAGGGTTTTGTCGGAGGGGCGGACGGGGACCTCCATATCTTCAACTATGTCATGGGGCACTGGACTATCGAACGGCCCAATATCCCATTGGAACGGGTACAGCATAAAAATATCGTCATCCTGATCGGACCTCCGGATTCCATGGATGGGATTCATGCCGCCATGGAATCCGGAGACTGGGTAAGTCTGGGATCCTATCAACCGTTTACCCCCCCGACCTCCTGACGGAGGGAATGCTGAATCCGGAACCGGGAGGAGGTCTGGAATACATGTCATCGGAATCTTGTGATGTGGTGATCATTGGAAGTGGGCCCGCCGGTATGACTGCTGCCCTGTATGCCGCCCGGTTCGGGCTGAATCCGGTCGTATTCGGGGACATCCCAGGCGGCAGCCTCTATATGATCGAGACGATCCGGAATTTTCCCGGTTTTGCCGATGGCGTCGGCGGGACCGAATTCGGTATCCGGCTTTTTCAGCACGCGCAGGTGGAGGGCGCCCGTTTTACCATGTCGCGTATCGGAAAACTGGCATGGGCGGAGGGATTATTTCACGCCACGAATACCGAAGGCCGAACTTTCACCGCGCCCATGGCGGTAGTCGCCACGGGGAGAACGCCTGTATCGCTGCCGGTGGCTAACGGACATCTGAAGGGTATTCATGTCTGTTCCTTGTGCGACGGTCCCCTGTATCGGAACAAAAACGCCGTGTTGGCTGTGATCGGAAGCGGCAACGCCGCAGCCCAGCACACGATGATCTTGTCCGGAATTGCGGAAAAGGTATATCTGATCTACCGTAGTCCGAAACCCTTGATGGATGCGGTGCATGGTCACCGCCTTTCCGAACGGAAGAACCTGGAAATGTTGGATGGCGTGGAGGTTATCGGGTTTGAAGGGTTGGATATGGTGGATTCCGTTCGGGTCCGTTTCCAAGACGGACGTCTCGGGGAAATTCCGGTCCATGGCGTGTTCGTTTCCGTTGGTTGGAAACCCGACACGAATTTTCTCGACTTTCCGGTAGTACAATCGCCTGACGGATATCTTCGGACTGATTCCCGGTTGATGACCTCCGTTCCCGGGCTGTTTGCTGCCGGCGATGTGCGGGATACGGATATGTACCAGATTCTGACCGCATGTGCTGATGGAGCCCGGGTCGCGGAATACGCGTTGGAGTATAGGCGCTCCATTTCGCTTGGTTGACGGGGTTTTGGATGGAAGATATCAACGAAAAGTCTCCCGATTGGTATGAAAGGGCGACTGGCTTGGCTGGTGAAGGCCGGTTGGCAGAGGCAGTGGAGATTTTGTCCCTAGGGATCCTGAACCGGCACCGGCTGGCGGAATCGTTTTTCCAACGGGCGGTTTGCCATTATCGGCTCGGCAACCACCGAATGGCGAGGCAGGATTTGAATGCAGCTTCCCTGCTTGGATGCGAGGATGCCCTGATGTGGAGTCAATACGATATTCAGCGGATGGATGATTCCGAATGGGAAAACCCCTCCTGATTCAGGTGGAAAAATGGCTGGGGCGACCAGATACGGATGGCGGATATGAAATCTGTGGAAACAAACGGAAAGATTCTGATCGAAGTCATGTTCAAGGCGGATTACTGTCTTCCCTGCTATTTCATGGATGAAACGGTTCGGGACATTCTGCCGAAATACAAAGCATCCGTGGAATATCGGCGGGTGGATCTGCTGCATGGCGAGGGGAAAAGGCGGTTTCTGGAACTGTCCTGCAAACTGTTCGGGGAAGATAATGTCTGGAAAAAATGCCGGGTGGCGCCGGTTCCCTCTCTGTTTATCGATGGCGAACTCGAATTTGATATGATTCCGCCGGCTTTTGAATTAGAAGAGGCGATCGAGGAAGCGTTGATAAAAAAAACGTCGGTAAACCGGGTACCGGCGTAACCAATATCTACATTCGTGCAGCAAGGAAGGTGTCTATGAATCCGGAAACCATCCATCTGGAAGTTCTTCATGAGGGGCCTCATTGAATTCCATGCGAATACATGGCCCGTGTGGTCGAATCTGTCGTACCCCAATTTTCTGATTCCGTGGTATGGGAAGTCCTGTTTACCAAACAGCTCGTCGGCGCCATGCGCCACGCCGAATTGTCGAAAGCCCTCGGGCGACCGGCGCCGGTTCCGTCCATCATCATAGACGGAGTCCTCGTATTTGACACGATTCCGGGACCCGAGGAGTTGGAGGAGAACATACGGGCACGGATTCGGCAAAAGAAAAACGGAATGTAACCGAAAGACGACGGATTACCTCGTAGGAAGAAAGTTGTATATTGTGATCCAACAGATAGAAAATAGGTAGGCAGTCATTTATCATCATTAACCAGGTAAGGAGAAAACAAGTTCATGGCGAGTTTAACCCCGAAAGAAAGAGTAATGAGAATGTTCCGCAAGGAGCCTGTGGATACCATGCCGTTTTTCAGTGGAATGGGCATGGTGGTGATGCCGGCGATCAAACAGCTTGGGTACCGGTTCGCGCAGGTTCATACCGACGCCAATCGGCTGGCACAGTCCGCGATCCTCTCCAGCAAGATGTTTGGCTTCGATTCCGTGGTCGTACCCTATGACATGACCTGTGAATCCGAAGCGTTGGGCAACGCAATCAGCCTCTATGACAATTCCGAGGACATTCTCTATCCCACGATCCCCGAAAAACGGTGGAAAGATATGAATGAGGTGGAGATTCCTTCCAATATCATGGAACTCGGCAGAATGCCGATGATTGTGGAAGCCATTAAAATCGTCAAACGGGATGCGCCGGAATACCCGATCGGGGCATGGCAGCTCGGCCCGTTTACCATGGCAGGGCAGCTTTTGGAACTGGATATTCTGTTGAAAGGAATTTTCAAGGAAAAAGCCAAGGTGGAGGCCACGCTTGACAAGATCGCCGATATGATCATCACGGTAGGACAGGCACAGCAGGCCGCCGGGGCGGATTACATCACGCTGCGGGAAATGGGGACAGGTACGGACCTGATTAGCCCCAGAACGTGGAAAACAATGATTCAGCCACGTATGCGACGGATTTTGGACGCGTGGAAATCTCCCAAGGTTCTGCATATCTGCGGAGCAACCGATTTGATCATCGAAATGATGGCGGATTGTGGTGCGGATGCGATCAGCGTTGATATCAAGAACAACTTGGTTGAATCGCGGAAAAAACTGGGTGACAATGCCCTGATTCTCGGAAATTTCGATGTGTTCGCCCTGCCGTGCAAGGCGGAAACGACTGTGGATCAGGCCGTTGCGGCGATCAAAAAGAATATCGACGGCGGTGTCGATGCGGTGTGGCCGGGATGTGATCTGTGGCCGGATATCAAGGAAGAAAACATGCGTGCCATCGTGCAGACTACCCGGGAGTATGGCGCCAAACCGAGCCCGGCGGTTGGACGTCTATGATGAATGGTATCGGCCTCGGAAAGGAAACTTTCCGGGTTAACTTGAACTGAAACACTGACGGGGACCCGTAACGCACACCGGTCCCCGTTTTGTTTTTCCCCTGTCAACCATGGAAAGAAGGCACATGTCCGGTAGCTCGTTTCCCACTTCCGGAAGGTATATTTTCCAGACCCAAGGCGTATGTCCCCCCGAGATCCATTTTCGGATTCAAGACAGGCGATTGGAGCAGCTCCGCTTCGTGGGAGGGGGATGCCCCGGAAACGCTCGTCTGGTTGAACGGCTTCTGTTAGGGCGACTGTTGGAAGATGTCTTGGAACAGGTGGCTGGTATTGATTGCCGGAATGGAACATCCTGCCCGGATCAACTGGCGACTGCACTTCGATTGGCCATGAACGGCGGTTTGAAGCCGAGCGAATCCTTCCGGATTTCCGAGGAGGATGGCATACGAAATCGAGTTGGAGTGATCGGCGACCTGGGCGGAAAGGTTTTTCCCCTGGAAAGAATTCTGGAGAATATGGCTGCCGCCAAGGTGGAGGCAGTCTATTGCCTGGGTAACCTGACCGGGAACGGGAGGGAGAACCGGAAGGTGCTGCAACGAATTCGGGAGAGCGGAATCCATGCCATTCTCGGAGAAAGGGATTGGCGTATCCTGGCAGATGAGACGGTTGATTCCTATGGGTTTCCCCAAACATCTGACAGGGATCGGCTGCTTCGAGTACCCCAAATGCGGATATTTCAAGTTGGCACCTATCGTACGGTGGCATTCTATGGAGACTATCTGCAACACTTGAACGGGTTTTCGGATTATGATCCGTATGCATTGGAAATGAATATGGTGTGTGGGCTGGCTGATTTCATGAGGGATGAGACGGTGTTTCCGGCACTGGCTGCCATGACGCCACAGTTTCAGGCGGATATCATTCTCTTCGGTCAAACGGATCAGTGGGGGCGATGGGAAGTGGAAGGCAAGACATTCATCGCCGTGGGGCCGGCGGTAAGTGGTGACCATGTGACTTGGGGGATACTGGAAGCCAGGGGAACAGAAATCCATTTCAACAGACAGTTGTCAGACAGGGAGTCCGCGGCGGATTGACCGTTCAGTTGGTTTTCTGAATTTATTGACCTGTACCGTGTTTGACGGAGATAGACCGGGAGGGACGACATGACCCAAAAAGTGATTGTGGATGTGCTTCTGACGGATTTCAACCAGTGAGTGGCCTGCGTCTATATGGCGGAATCGGTAAAGGTTTTACCGGCTGATATTCACGAACGGATTGTTCACCGGGAGTGGGATATGCGCACCCGGGAAGGTGTCAAGCGGTTCCGGGAACTGCGAGCCAAGTCCCTGCCCAGCATCGCTTTGGATGACGAACTGGTGTATGAAGCCCTTATTCCGATGCAGGAGGAATTAATTGAGGAAATCCTGCGCCGGTATCAGGAAAAGAATCGGGAGAGCTGACATGTTTCTGGAAGATATGGCCATCGAAGGATTCAAATCGTTCTCGGAAAACACCAATATGTCTTTTCAGCCGGGCATCAGTGTGATTATCGGCAACAACGGGGTCGGAAAATCCAATATCCTGGATGCTATCATCTGGGCACTGGGGGAAACCAGGCTGGACCGGGTTCGGTGCTATGCGCCGGAAGAGCTGTTTTTTGCCGGAAGCAGGGACTATCCTCCGGCTAACCGGGCCAGGGTGGAGATGACATTCCGGGAAAACACCGAAAAAAACTCCCCTGCCACCATGTTTAGCCGGGAGATGCACAAGGACGGGACGGATCGGTTTCGTATCGGGGACCAGGTGTATGGTTTGGATGAGTATCGCGGAAAACTTTCCGAGTTTAACCTGACGCATGCCCTGCAAACCATTATCCGCCAGGAACAGATCAATGACATGCTTCTCCTGGATCCGAAAAACCGGCTGGATGAGATTCACAGGCTTTTATATCCTGCCACCGGTCCCGAAATTCAGGGGTTGCTGGAAGGGGAAATCTCGAAAACCTTCCGTCGGTATATGGCCTATCTGATTCCGGACGCCTCGGTGTGTTTGGAAAAACTGCCCGGAAACGGTCGTGACGGAATCGATATTTTGGTCACGCTTCCCGGAAACCGGGTCCGGCGGGCGCATCAGTTGTCCGGCGGTGAAAAAGCCATCACCAGCCTGGCCCTGAAGCTGGCCATTTTCCGGGAACTGCACAATCCCTTTTACCTGTTGGACGAAGTGGAGCCGTCCTTGGATTACGTCCATCACAAAGCCATGCAGGCATTTTTAAAGGATGTCTCCAAGGACACCCAACTGATTATGATCACCCACTTGCGCAGCACGATCGAACTCGCGGACACGGTGCACGGTGTGAGGACCCGCTGGGATGGTTCCTCGTTCATGAAATTTTATTTCAACATGGACGATCGGTTGATGCGATTGTTCAAGTGTTGTTGAAAACCGTACCTGCGGGGGAATCATGACGATCCTCCCGCAGGCTGGTTATTCTTCGGCACACCGGTTGAGTTGTTCCAATATCGCTTCCGGGTTGATGTTCCATCCGATAAAGGCCAGCCTGGTTTCCCCTTCTCCCGTCCAATCCGACCATTCTCCCTTGCCTCCGACAAAATTAATCAGTTTCATCCGATCGGGAAATCGGATCGGGCCTTTCATGCGAAAAACCTCCAACGGCAGGGAATCGACGAAGCGGTGAAAGCAGGTTTCATTCAGGAAGCCGTCGTGTTCGAAGGAAAAAGTGATAAAGTGATCGGATGCCGAACCGCTCGAAGAGGGTAGGATGTGGCCGGTTTCATCCATCGAAACTTCCTGAAAGAATTGCATCGGTTTCAGTGAAATGCCTTTGGGAACCGCCTGCGTCCAGAAAATGTCGGGGTCAATGGCGCAGCGGATGGTGGGAATGACCTGGCAATGGGGGATCGTTTCATGAATTTCCCGAAGATAAATGGGAATTTTCACCTGGTCCAGGAGATCCACCTTATTGAGCAGTATCAGATGAGCGATCTCCAGCTGATTGAAAAACAGTTTGCCGAAATTCTCCCGTGCTTCCCAGAAATCGGCGTCCAGAACCGTGACGATCTTTTCCAGTTTCAGATCCCTGTCGAGCGGTGATTCCCGCAATACCGGAATGATGGAAGTTGGATCGGCCACCCCGGAGGATTCAATGAAGATCCGTTTGGGGTGGAACCGCGTGATTATGTTGGTGAGTGACTGTTTGAAATCATTGCTGAGTGTACAGCAGATACAGCCGCTGTTCAGTTCGACGACGTCGGAGCCGGAGCCTTTCAGCAAGTCTCCATCGATTCCGACATCTCCGAATTCATTGACCAGAACCACGACGTCGGACAAATCCGTTTCCCACGAAAGGATCCGTTGGAGCAGCGTGGTTTTTCCGGCACCCAGGAATCCCGAAAGAAGATACACGGATGCTGGCGTTTTCCCATGGGGTGTTTTTTCTTGGTTCGTCCTGTCGGTTGGTCTCCTCGGAAAAGGAATGGTGATTGCCGCAAAGATGAAACGTTCCCAAGGTGAATGAGTTTCCATGCATTTCCCTTGTGTTTGCATGGCCTGGAGGACTATAGGCGGTATCCATCCAGGATTTTATGGATGGCCGACGGGTCTGTACAATCATCTGGCAGGATCCCCCAGAAATCCCGGCTACCATTTTCGGATCAGGCTCATTACGACCTGGTTGCTGTAGGGTTCATCCGTGACTGTTTCCCAATGGGTTCCGTCCGGAAGATGGGTCTGGTAGCTGAAGTCTTCATAACCGGTATACCGGTATGCCACAGAAATTTCAGTGTCTCTCATGAATTCATAGCCGATTCCCGCACCGAGGCGGTATCCCCAGAGCCAGCGGCTTTCATCATATCGGCTCCGGAGAAAAGAATCCTTCTTCTCTTCAATGTATCCGCTGCCGATTCCCAATTCTCCGAACAACCGAAATCGGTTTAATAGGTGAACCGCCGGCTGTACCGTGGCAAAGAGACGGTAGGGAAGCCGGTATTCCAGGTGAGCGATCGGATCGGTTGTATCCGTACTCCATTCCGCCGTGCTGATTCCAAGGCTGCCCCCCACGCCGACGGAAAACAACGGGGCAAGTTGAAAGCGGTATCCGCCGAGAAGATCCAAGTCGGTTCCGTACGCGATGTTTTTATATCCGACGGGAGGGCGGTCGTAGGTAAACGTATATTGTGGTTCAAACGTGGTTTCCGTATAAGATAGGTCCAATCCAAAAAACGATTGCCCGGCATGGGTCGGACCAATCGGTATCAGGCAGAGCCAGCAGACAAAAGACCACCAAATCAAGGTTCTTGCCGAGAATTGTTGCAAATCCATCCGTATCCTCCTTTTCATGATCGTGGGTAAGCATGGCGATCCCAAACCGGGGTGTTCCAGAATACTAACCGGCGGTGCCATTTTTCGCTCATCCGAAATCGGTTACCAGAAACATTATCTCGTCATCCGTGGAAAGTGCCGGAATCCATTCCAGGTCCAACCAGAGATGGGTGGTGTGGTCCCACAGGAGGGTATCCGGAACAAACAGTCTGAAATCACTGGATAGTGTGGAGGCTGTGCAGGGAACATCGGGCTCCCTCAGGAGATTGTACCGTTGATATGCAAACAGCAGCAAGGAAGGGTACAGCGGATCGTATCGGTATTGAAAATCCATCCAGAAGGTGGAGGTCCTGGTGCTGGTATTGGAATGATGTATGTAGGGGATATGCATCCAAACTACCGATGAGGGGCGGATCTCCAGAGTAGCGGTACATTGGGATTCCTTCGGCATCTGGGTGATCGTGATATCCGACGGACTGCCGATTGCGTTTTCCGAGGTGATCCGTAGAATGGCGGTACGGGATGCGGAGGAGTTGGCATCGTAGGCGCATGTCAACAGGCCGCTCCCGGAACCCGTTTGGCCGGATGCGATCCGAAGCCAATCCGATCCGGAAAGGACCGCGGCTTCCCACTCCATCGGATCTTTGCCGGTATGGAAAATCTGAATAGTTGCCGTTCCGCCGGCATCCGGCACCCATAGATCCGTCTCACTTACCGACAATTTTGCCTGGGAGGTGGGCCGGATCGGGTTGAATGTGAGGTTGACGTTCGGATGGCCCCCGAAATACACCGACGGGTCGGTACCATACACATCGTCATATGACAGGGCATAGGAAAGATGTTCGATGGAAAAGTCATGGATGATCTTCCCGTACAGGTAAATCGGGTATTCGGCGGTGCCCAGGCCGTTGTCTCCAAGGTAGTAATTCCGACTGTCCGTCCAGGATTCACATCCGTTATCGTGATGCATGACACCCCGGACGATGGAAGTGGTAATGGCCATGGCGACCGGAT
>CAZTKB010000025.1:0-19016 GCA_964614125.1 uncultured Desulfobacterales bacterium
GTCCCACTGGGACCATTACGCTGACCAACAGCCACGGCAAAACAGCCTCCATTCAAATTTTGAAAACAACCGGCAGGATTCGATCTTCATGAAATACTACCTGAAAATTCGAAATACCCTGATGGGATCAGACGGATTCACGCTGATCGAAATCATGGTATCCATTTGCATCCTGGCCTTCGGCCTCCTGGCTCTGGGCGGTCTCCAGATGTCCGCGATCAGGGGAAACAACCAGGCCATCCGACATACCATGGCTCTTGCATTGGTGGAAAACAAGATTGAAGAACTCAAAAACACGGTGTACGACGACATCCCGTCCGGTTCGGAAACCGAAAAAAATCTGGGGTTCAACCAGGCCTTCACTCGAACGACGGTTGTTGAAAACGATATGCCCATTCAAGGAACCAAGACAGTGACCGTCACCATTGCCTGGACATCGGACAGATCTCACGCTATAGAGGTGAAAACAATCATCTCTCGGGGAGGCATCTGATGCCCGGACCCAATTCTCTCTGTAGCTCCCTCCTCCGATCCGATATGTCGGCTTGGAATCATCGGCGGATAACGATCGGCCTGAACGGATTTTCCCTGATCGAACTTCTGATTGCCCTGGCGATATCCGGTGTCACTATTGCAGCCATCGTCACGGTGTTCCGATACAATACCATCTCCTATTACACCCAGGAAGATATCGCAGACATGCAGCAGAATACCCGCGTGGGGAAAATGTTCCTGGAGAGAGATATTCGGATGGCAGGCGCAGGTATCAAAAATTTTTTTGATATCGGGACCAGATATTACCCCATCGTGTTTCAAAACGGAGCCGGCACTTCAGAAACGGACATCTTGATGATTACCTATGTCGATTTTGCCAACAGCGACTGTGATAACGTGTTGCCTCAACTGACACTGGCCGAAAAAATGCCGGTCTCCTCAGCCGAAGCTGTCGTCAACGAGGACCTCAACGACACATCTTCTCCACCGTATCCCCCGTATTCCACCTGGGACGGGGCTTTTTCCTGCGCCGGGAAAACTTTCGGGGGAACCCCCTTTCAGGAATTCAAAGCGATTATCACTTCTCCGGACGGATCCAAATCGGATCTCGTGTATATCACTCAGGTTCAGGCCAACTCGGACAAATTACAAAACAGACCGTATGCAGGATTTGACAACAAAGTCATCAATTCCTACCCGGCTGGAAGCACCATCCGGTTTTTTGATGCCAACCAATTGGTCCAAATCACCTACAGCTATGCCTACAACGCCTCGACTCAACGGGGATCCCTGCTGAGAAACGGCGATGCTATCGTCGAGAACATCGAGGATCTCCAGTTCGCCTTCGGCCTAGACACCAACAATGACAATGAAATCGACCTGTGGGTCAACGACCGGGATCTGGACAATACCACGTCACCGCCGGAATCCGAACAGGTCAGACTGGTTCGAATCAACCTGCTGGGAAGGACATCGAGCCCCCATGAAGGGTTGTCAGGCATAAGGCCTGCAATCGAGGATCGTCAAGAGGCGAAGACAGCGGACCTCTATCCCAGAAAATGGCTGCAGGTAACCGTAAAAACAAGAAATATTCGCTAGGATGGCACCTACCATGCGCGCTTGTGATCCTTTCCGAATGCCAGAAAACGAACAGGGCGTCACCATGCTGTTCACCCTACTGATCATGCTGCTATTGACCGTCATGGGATTGGCGGCCGTCAATACAACCACGATCGAAACGTTGATCGCAGGGACGGAAACCAGAAAACGCGCCTCTTTTTATACCGCGGAATCCGGCATTGAACACGCTGCCGGCATTCTCCGCGCCCTGTGTGTGTCTCGAAACCAAACCAGAATCAATTTGTGCCGGGTTACCGGTGAAACTTGCGAACCCAGATGGACCTTTGCGCTGGATGGATCGGAAGACGGTGTTTCCCCGTCATCCGAACAGCCAAAAAATGTTTCACCTACCTGGCTGGAACGCTTCAACTCCGGAGCACTTTGGATAGATAACCGTTCCATGGAAAACGGATACGCCTATTCCGTACGGGTCTGGAACAACAATGACGGCGGCGGCCATCTGGAAGACAAGGATGGCGTGATTCACCTGGGTGCCGTCGCCATAGGTCCCGACAATACCAGGTCCGCGATCGAAGTGGTTCTGGAAGGTGTCATCGACAAGGAGTCCGCAACCGCAACATATACAGCCCAGGCCGGTGCCGGTGCCGGGAAAAACTATAATGCATCGGACATCGGGGCGATATCGACCGGCAACCTGAACGCCATGTCCGCGATCGCAACCCCTTAGACCTTCGTTGAAGCATCCATAAATCACGAAGTATTACCAATATGCCTGTAAAAACAATGACCTGAAAACGACCCAGATGATCAACAAAGGAATATGGTGATGATGACACACCTCAGTTCACATAACAGCCGCCCATGGATAACGGTTGGGGTTTTGTTCCTGGCATGGGTATTTTTCCTGATTGTTGATTCCGCGCAATCGGCCACTTTTTACTATATAAGTGCCAGCGCCGGATCAGGTGGCTCCATAAAACCTTCCGGCAATGTCAGGGTGAAGGCCGGAAACAACCAGACATTCACCATTACACCAAATTCCGGCTACTATGTTTCCAGTGTCCTGGTGAACGGGTCGGAGGTCATGAGTTCTCCAACCGGCGGAACCTACACCTACACTTTCAGCAAGATAAATTCCAACCATTCCATCCAGGCCTTCTTTTCCAAAAACCCAACCATCACAGCCAGTGCGGGAAGCGGGGGTACAATCAGCCCATCCGGAACCAAAACTATCTCGTATGGATCCGATCAACTCTATACCATTACACCCAATACGGGATATTCCGTCATCAGTCTCACCGTGGATGGCAGCCAGGTATCCATCTCTCCGACCGGAGGCACCTATACTTTTTCCAAAATTACCGTTTCACATACCATTCGGGCAGAATTCACTCAAAAACTCACGATCACGGCAGGTGCGGGCAATGGGGGGAGCATCTCCCCTTCCGGAACCGTACAAGTCAGCCATGGATCGGACCAGAGTTTCTCCATCACCCCCTCCCCGGGCTATTCCGTTACCTCGGTCCTGGTGGACGGCAAGGCGGTCACCATGCCCCAAAGTGGCGGTACGTATACTTTTTCAAATATCACGACAGACCATACCATCTCCGTGACGTTCGCCATGAACACCTACCGGATAACCGCAACCACGGGTGAAGGGGGAAACATTGCTCCATCCGGAACCACAACGGTAAACTATGGAACATCCTTAACATACACCATCACCGCAAGGAGTGGGTACATCATCGACCAGGTAACTGTTGACGGTACCACGATCGAACTGGTCGGCGGCACCTATACTTTCTCCAACATCAACGCAGACCATACCATCCATGCGACCTTCCGTTCCACCGGAGGAGGTGGCGGCGGCGGCGGGACTTCCAACATCCCGGGCTGCGCCGCCAGTACCTACACCAACTACAGCAGTGGATTCACATCCTCCGATTTCAATATGATCAACACGGCGGTGGCGGACAACAAGATCGTGCTGCAAACCGGGGTGCAGGCCATTAACCCGAACGAAATCATTATCCCGTTCACCCAGGAGGTTTCCGTAACGTTTCTGTATGAAGGCGCGGGCTACATCTCCGATTTCGGCTGGATTTTGAAATCCGATGCCGTAAACGAAGATGGGTCTTTTAAAGGATGGAATCGTATCGCTTCCGATAAAAAACACCCTCTTTTCATCAAAATCCTGGATGACGACGAAACGAGTGCCATCAGTTCCTGCTGCGGCGGAGGGGACGGCATTCTGGATTCGGATTATGGAAACAGCGCTTTCCCGAAAACCAGCGAAAGCAATCTGGCTACATACAATGATGGAACCGGATACCTGTTCCGGGTTGACCAAGATGGAACTGTCACCCCCCGGGATATGAGAAAAACATTGGGCACTTTTGCCGGTGGAACAGAACTGGTGTTTTTTCTGACCGCCAACAAGCGTTGGAACACCACGGATACAGACGGTGTGTTTTTCACCAAAACCAGTTGGAACACCGACACCTATCAGGCATGCGGTACCGGAACATTCGAAAAGATCTACAATCTGGGTATTGCCAGGGTGGAAGGAGACTGTTCCCTGAATGCCGGGTGGCTGGCAAGCCCGGCGCTGACCAGACTGGATGATATTTTTGATGTTCAACTTACCGGAAATTACCGAATGCAGATCACCAAAGGGCAAAAATATCCCCACGTCATTGTTGGCGCCCCGGAAAATGACCAAAACCAATGGATTTTGGGATGGGAGGACCTGATTGGAGCCGGTGACGCAGACCACAACGACATGGTCTTTCGGATCGACCGAAGGACCGGAGGAATGGCGCAACTGCAATCTGCCAATGCGATAACCCCTTCGGACCCCGATGCATATTTCACCGCCGTTACCATTGAAGTCTATGACAGCATGCCCTGCGAGGGCCAGACCGAAATCAAATATTTTCTCTCCATCGATAATGGTTCCAACTGGGTGGAAATCCTGGACTGGGATTTTGTGAAAACCTTTTCAGGCTCCGGTGATACCAAATCCATCGGCAGCGATGTGGTTAACTGGACTCCAGGAACTCCGCAAAATACCTATCGTCTAAGACGCGTGGATTTTGCGGGCAGTGCGCTGGTCGGCAGACAACTGATTTGGAAAGCGGAAATGACCAGCAATCATCAGGATTGCATTCCGGAAATCGTCGACGTCCTATTGACCGGAAATGTCGCTACCCATGGATTTTTTTCCCGGGCGTCCCCCAGTGTGCAAACCAATGTCTTGTATTCGGGGAGTTATGAAACTCCAGCCTTGACATGGGATGAAAAAGTTCTCCGGGGCCATCTGTACGCCACATTGATGTATGACCCGGCCAATCCCTACAGCGATTACACCGCCGAGCAGGCAACAACCTTATGGGACGCCGGAGCGGTATTGACTGCCATGTCACCGGCCAGCCGAAAAATCTACTTCCCCAACATTACGGTTTCAACCGTGACCAACGAAATTATCGGAACCGGAGACGGTACAACCACTCGATATACAGGTACCCTCGCCCATCATCCGGTTTCAGCGACCACCCTGACCATTACGGACCAATATGAAAATATTCGGGACAGACGGACGGATATTCTGGAAGGTGACCGGGGAGGCTCCGGCATAATCAACCGCTTCACTGGTGAATATGATTTTCAGTTTCAGGCCCCACCCGGAAACGGTACCCCCATCCTGGCAACCTACACGTATTACACCGCGACCAGTTCCCTTAAGGAGTTTACCACGGCCAATGTCACCAACGTCATGCTTGGCCTGGATAATTCATATATTATTCCGACTGGATACCGTTACGATCTGAACCAGGACGGCAATTATACCGAAACGGATGGAGATTGGCTGGTCGGATGGGTACGGGGATACCAGGATGGCACCTCCACCAAAAAGGAATGGCTGCTTGGTCAGATCGACCATTCGGTTCCAGCCATTCAGACTCCACCCGGCAGGCCCTCCTGGTACTTCGGCACAGCCGTCACCGACGCCGAAAGAAGCGCCTTTGATCAGTTCGTTCTGGACAACTGGGAGAGGCAGACTGTCGTGTATGTGGGATCCCGGGATGGAATGCTGCATGCATTTGATGCCGGCAAATTCCGGTGGGGCTATCTGGACGATGAAAACAATTTCATCTGGGGGGACAACCCCAAAACAAGCGGTGATGATATGATGGAATACCGCGGATATTTCCAATGGTCCGGAAGCACGTCCAATACGGCGGATTATGGAACCGGAAGCGAATTGTGGGCCTTCATACCCGCTAATTTGATGCCGCGGCTGAAAAACAATCTCCTTTCCGGGGAAGACCAGGCATATGTGGATGCATCCCCCGCCATCAGCGACGTTTTTGTCAACGGAGCTTGGAGAACAGTTGTCCTATCCGCGGAAGGAAACGGAGGGGACACCGTGTTTTGTTTGGACACCACTAACCCATCTACTCCCACTTTCATGTGGGAATTTTCCGACCCGGATCTCTTCCGATCCCGTTCCTCACCAGCGGTCGCGGTTGCCGGAAGGATCACCCACAATGGCACCAAAAAATGGGCGGCCTTTTTCGTCTCCGGAAAAACCTATGACGACACACTGTATCCTTCCGTGTACATGATTGACATTGCCAACGGCAGCGTCATTCAGCGAATTTTTCTCGATTCGGAAACCAAAGGTATCGGAGGAGTACCCAGTGGACAACCCGCCGTGGTGGATTCCGATGGAAACGGATATATCGATCGGATCTATATCGGAACAGACAAGGGGTATCTGTATAAAGTCACCATTCCGGATAATCCGGAAAGCTCCAGTGGTTTCGGGATCACCGAATGTGTCATCAACAGGGATTTCACAGATAATTTCGGCAACTCAATCCCCACCCAGCAACAATACCATCCTATTTATGCATCTCCTGCGGTCGTGGTTCAAAACGAGTATAGTAGCCAAGGAGAAATTACCTACAAGATCAAAATTCTGTATGGTACCGGGGATAGCCCGTACTACGATGAAAACATCAACACGGCCGATACCACTTATCATTTTTTTGCATATATGGATGAAGCTCCCAAAGGTGTGTGCAACAGCAGCACGGTAAGTCTGGATTGGCTCTATACACTTCCCGCAGGACACCGTATTTTCGCTTCCGCCTTTGCGGCCGCGGGAAGCGTATATTTCGGAACATCAACCTCGGAAACCGAGGATCCATGTGAGGGGGCGGCAAATCCCGCTTCCAACGCCGGGCGCCTTTACGTGATGGACATCGAACAGTCTGGGAGTGTAAGCCCGAAGTTTTCACAGGAAGTCGGAAATATTCTTTCCGCTCCCGTTGTGGATGACGAACATCTGTATGTAAAAACAGTCGGGAACGGATTGCTCACCTCACCAGGACCGTATAACAATCCGGTGATCATGAGCGGACTCGTGGAAACCGGTGTCCGAACCTGGCAGGAAATCTACCGAAAAGGGGAAATGTTGAACGAGGATTGATCTGATGAAACAAAGGCTCATCCCGGTTTTTGTCATCTGGCTCCTGGCTGTTCCTTCCCTACTGCCGGCCCAGATTTATCGATACACAGATCCTTCCGGAACCATTCATTATACCGACAATCTGATGAAGGTTCCGGAATCTCAGCGGAGCCGTTATCCGCTGAGTGACTCCGAAACCCCGGGACAAACCAACCCGCCGCCGGGAGACGAGCGCCGTTTGGTCCCCGAAAAGACTGGGGAGGTTGAAGGGTCTGTACTCCCCCCCGATATCCCGAAGGATGCGGATCCGCTGGTGGAAATGGACCGACTGCAGCAGATGAAACTTTCAATGGATCAGGAATATGCGTCTCTGCTGAAGGAACAGCTTTCCCTGGCAGCGCTGAAAAACAGTCTGTCAACTTCGGCTGAAATCGATGCCTACAACCAGAAAGTGATCGAAGTGAATCTGCGTGTGGACGAATACGAAAAGAAACGCACCACATTTGAAACGGAACGGGATCGATTCCAACGATGGATTCAAGATAGAATGGGGAAAAAGCCCGAGGAGAACCTCCCGTTATCCTCCGGAGACTGATCCCTTTTGGGCAGCGGTTGCCCTGAAAATGCCTCTCATCGGGGTCCCACGGAATTGCTTTCTGACTCCGGTTCGGTTTTACGGATATCCGAAGGCTCGTCCAGTTCGGACAGTTCCACGGCCCATAAGGGAATATACATGAGGGACGAACAGATCGCTTCGATACACACGTGGCGCAGATAGCCGATCCACCGGCGGATTCTTCGGATACGGCCGATTGGTTGCCGGGATGGTATGCCCCGGGAAAATACCCCCTCCTCCCGAATCCCTTCCAGAACAGTCGGTATCACCTGGTAGAGAATATGGGTAAATACCCGAAGGAACATCAAGATCCGCACATCCCGAAGGCGGATGCCCGATGGATCGCCAAAAATCCGGCGTTCGATATTTCCAAACGGGATGATGGCTACCATTCCCACGGCCAAAGGCACTACCGTCAGCATGGTGATACACAAGGAAAGATAATGGGAACCCCTTCGCGCCATCGATTCGATATCCAACAGGGAACAGGGATGCATCAGAGCGGATATCGCCGCGCCGCCGAATACCACAGGCAGCGTGACCCATACCGCCAATGTCAGGATCCATCGCAGGCGTTCGATTCCGATCATCCAGCGAATCATCCCCTGACAGACAAGGCCGTATAGGATCCAGGCGGCATCGGCACCGGATACAATTTCTTGGGAAAAGCGATCAAGAGGGAAACCCGTCATCGCCGGAATCGCCAATACAGTCCACACCAGCACACGAACACCAGGTCTCATATCACCATCTCACCGGCCGATGGGATCGCTTGGGATACCAAATCGATGCGGAATTCCGGATTTCCCCGCCCGTTTATTCCCTTGCCGCCCTTGACGGCCAGCAGCACACTTCCAGCTATCCGATCCCACCATGGTTTGTGCGTAATGAGAATCACCGGGATCCCACGGCGGTGTGCGGCCGCCACAACCCCGCACACAAACGCGGCGGATGCCATCCGGCTTAACCCCCAGTCCGGCTCATCCAGAATGACAGCCGACGGCAAGCAGGCCACCCGGCAAGCGACCAAACATATTTTCAATTCCAGCAGGCTGCACCAGTCGGATGGAATGGTTTCCGGAGAAACCGGGGCAGGTGTTTCCCTTTCCTGAAACCACTGAACTGCTGATCGCAGGATCTCCCGATATATTTCCACCGCACAGGATCCGTTCCAATCGGAAAAGGCGATGATCTGATGGAAAGACCGGAGCAACGTCTGCGTAGTCATATCCTGAAACAGCAGTCTGGCCGGAGAGCCGGGGTTTTGGCCGCCATCAATCCAAGCTCTTCCCCGATATCCGACAGCACCGGACAGGATTTTCGCGATCAGGCTTTTTCCCTGGCCGTTATCCCCTTGGATCAGGCAGGGGGACTGCAAATCGTATCGGCCGTCCGCCACAAAGACATGAACCCGATCATCGGTTTCCATACTGAGCGGATCTCCCAGTTCCAACCGAACTTTTTCGAAGGAAAGGCGAAAATCCACCTTGCTTTTTTCAGATCCTCCGGAAATCCCTGATTCAGCAAGATATTCCCCGTTCAGCACGAAGACATCGACTTCCTTTCCGGCATTCCGAAATCTGTCCAGAACCATATCAAATAATTTCCGGTTGGATCGGGAAAGCCAGCTGTACGGACTGGAGGCTGCCAATCGAAAAGAGCAAGGCTCGGAAACAAATGCCTTAGCCAATGCCAGTTTCACTGCTTCCCCCCCGGAAAGACTTCTCACCGGTTGCTGAAACTGGTCCTGCAGTTCGAAAATTCCGGCGACCGATTCCGGTGTTTCGAAAAATCGGGGGTCCTGCCGACGGCACCGGAGAACCGCCGCGGTGAGAATCTGGCCAGGGGTCCCCAGAGCCAGGCAATCCCTGGGGTTTCCCGTTATATATGAGATCCCTTGCAGCAACGGAGAAAGAGAGGGAAGAGAAGCGGTGATCTGGGAAAAATCACTCCAGAATACCGTTGGACCGGAATACTTGCGTGGAATCAGTTGAAAAACGCTGCGGCGAAACGCGTTTTCTCTCTCCTCATATGTGTCATATTCCAGCAGGTTCATCCATTCGGATCATTCTTTTCCGGATCGGTGATGTATGAGAAGGGTGGAGGGATCCAGGTACAAATTCACCGGATTTTTGCCCGACCGAAGTCCTTTCAGCGGAGTGATCCGGACATCTTTTCCATCCGGCTGAAGGTAAATCATCCGATCAAAACGAGCGGACACACCCTCCGGCAGGATGGCTGCCGGAGTTTCAGAAGCCGAAATGCTTCGAGGGGTCTGGATGGTAAACCACACACTCAATTGCTGATCTTGGCCCAATTCACCCAGTTGCCGGAGCACATCCTCCGCCAGTGGATCGAAGGGCAGGCCGTCGATCACCAGAATCTGGGGAGAAAAAATACATTGTTCGATCAGGTCTGTCAATCTTTCCCGCAACTTGGGAACACTAAACCCTTCCACCTGAAACGTCATGATAAAACGATGTTTCAACACTTTTTCCCATATTTCACTGCTCTGCATCCCACGGGTGGTAGCGGATAGATTCCGAAGCACCTCATCATACCAGAGAGACACCTTGTGAACCGGATCGTTCAGACTGATGTGCAAGACATATTTTTCCGACAGAAGGGCATACAGCGAAAGCTGGACCATCAGGGATGTTTTTCCTACTCCAGGCCCGGCCATCACCGCACCAAACGTGCCGGGTTCGAAGATGTCTCCCATTTCGTCCCCCAACAAACGGAGAGGGCTGTGATTCATGATATCGTTGATCCGCATAACCGAGTTCCTTTCATTGATATAGATGACTGCTGCAAACCGCCGGCTGGGTGTCGGCATCGCCGCCGTGGCCCCTCGGTGGCTAAGCCGCATTCTTTTTTCCCTCTGCAGCCTTTTTGATCAACAGATCAGCGATGACCTGGGGAACCTGGCGATAGGATAAGAATTCCATGGTAAACTGGGCTTTTCCCTGGGTGGAAGAGCGGAGCACCGTGGAAAATCCGAACATTTCGGACAGCGGGACCTGAGATTCCACCACACAGAAACTCCCCTCGTCCTGGGCGCCCACTATCATCCCCCGGCGTTGGTTCAACAGACCCATGACCGCCCCTTGAAACTCGGTCGGAGTTTCGACGACCACCTTCATGATCGGTTCCTGAATTACGGGCTTCGCCTTCCGATAACCCTCCTGGAAAGCTCCCCGAGCCGCAGCCTGGAAAGCCATGTCCGACGAATCCACGGAATGGGAGGCGCCGTCGTGAATGATTATCTTCACTCCGGTGACCGGAAATCCCATCAAGGGGCCCTTGGGCAGACACAGCCGGAACCCTTTTTCGCAGGCCGGAATGTACTGGGTGGGTATCGAGCCGCCGGTAATTCGATTTTCAAAGACAAAGTCTTCTTCGCAGGGTTCCACCACACCGGCGATCCGTCCATATTGTCCGGCCCCCCCGGTTTGTTTTTTGTGCGTGTAATTAAATTCGCCGGAACGGGTGATGGTTTCCCGGTAGGCGACCTGGGGGATGCCCGTGGTTACGTCGGCATTGTATTCCCGGCGCATCCGCTCCACATAGACATCCAGATGAAGCTCTCCCATCCCCTCGATGATGGTCTCGTTGGTCTCCTCGTTATAATGAGCCTTGAAGGTGGGATCTTCCTTCGTAAACCGATTCAATGCCTTGGACATGTTAATCTGGGACTTGTTGTCCTTTGGAAGTATGGAAAGGGATATCACCGGGTTGGGAACAAACATGGATGTCATGCTTAACCGGGTTCCGACCGATACGAAGGTATCTCCCGAGGCGCAGTCGATTCCGAAAAGAGCTCCGATATATCCGGCTGGAATTGCATCGATATCCTCCATCTGATCCGCATGCATCCGTACCACCCGGCCGACCTTGATCTTTTTGCCGGTCCGGGAATTGATGATGGTCGATCCCTTCGCAATGGTTCCCTGATAGACTCGAATGTAGGTCAACTGCCCATATTGACCGTCTTCCAGCTTGAAGGCCAGTGCCACAACCGGGAGATCGGAATCCGCGGACAACTGTACAGGCGCCTCGTTGTCCTCCATATCCAGGGCCTGGTAGGGAATTTCCCGGGGACTGGGCAGCAGGCTGACCACGGCATCCAAAAGCGGTTGAACTCCCTTGTTGCGATAGGCGGATCCCATGAACACCGGTGTCAGGCGACGGGTCAGAGCTCCGTTTCGGACCGCGGTGAGAATGAGTTCGGGCGGGATGTCACCTTCTTCCAGGATGGCTTCCGTCAAGTCATCCGAAAATACGGAAGCCGCGTCCAGAAGCTGTTCCCGGCAGGCCCGCGCTTCTCCCAACAGAGCGTCCGGAATTTCCTCCTTTCGAACCGTCTGCCCATTATCCCCATCGAAATACAAGGCTTTCATCTCAACCAAATCAATGATGCCTTCAAAATCCGATTCCAACCCGATCGGGATCTGCATGGCGACGGCGTTATGGCCCAATTTTTCCCGGAGCTGCTGGATCACCCGAAAGGGGTTGGCGCCGCTGCGGTCGCACTTGTTGACAAAAGCCAGGCAGGGTACCTGGTACCGCTTCATCTGCTGGTCAACGGTGATGGATTGGGACTGGACCCCTCCCACAGAGCACAAAACGAGAACAGCGGCATCGAGAACTCTCAGGGAGCGTTCCACCTCGATAGTGAAATCGACATGGCCGGGAGTGTCGATGATGTTGATCTGATAGTCCTTCCATTCACAATAGGTGGCCGCAGAGGCGATTGTGATCCCACGCTCCTTTTCGAGTTCCATGGAGTCCATCGTCGCTCCCACGCCATCTTTTCCCTTCACGTCATGAATGGCATGGATTCGGTTGGTGTAATACAGGATGCGTTCTGTCAGGGTGGTTTTTCCTGAATCGATGTGCGCGCTGATGCCGATGTTTCGAACTTGGTGTATCTGTTTTTCCATCTTTTTGTTTCCTCAAGCAGCCGGAATCACATGGATCATCCCAAGTACCGCCGGAGGCACTCCGTGGCGTCAGGGGGATATCCATCGTTCCGAATTGAAAAAAACCGGTGATCCGCCTGCCGCGGTAGGAATCGCTCAGAAATGGCAGGCGTTCAGAAAATAAAAAAGCCCCTGCGGAACGTAGAAACGTGGGCCAGTAGGGACCGGATAGAAACGTGAATTATTATGACTGTTATTGTATGTAAACAGTTATTTTAGACATGATTATAGTTGTTTGTCAATGGTTTTTTATGGGGATCAGATGGACTTACCAGACGGAGGGTGTTGAAGCCATTTATTCGTTGCGGAAGAAGGGGGGTTCATGATACCCGAGTTTTCGTGCTCTAACAGCAAGGAGTCCCTGATGGAATCATTCCGCCAATCCAGGATCCGGGCAAATCTGATTCAACGGGCCCGCATCCTCAAGGAAATCCGGAACTTTTTCGACAGTTACGGTTACCTGGAAGTTGAAACTCCGATACGAACGCCAACACCGGCACCGGAAATCCATATCGATGCCGTGGAAACGAAAGACTGGTTTCTCCAGACATCTCCAGAGCTCTACATGAAGCGGCTGCTCGCAGCCGGCTACCAACACATCTACCAAATCTCCCATGTGTTTCGGGACAGGGAACGGGGCCGACGTCATCTGCCGGAATTCACCATGCTCGAGTGGTATACAGCCAATCACGACTACCGCGACATGATGGACCAATGCGAAAACCTGATCCTTCATGTCTCCAGCCGCCTCGGATTGGGAACTC
This sequence comes from uncultured Desulfobacterales bacterium, assembly GCA_964614125.1. Classification (GTDB taxonomy): domain Bacteria; phylum Desulfobacterota; class Desulfobacteria; order Desulfobacterales; family Desulfatirhabdiaceae; genus UBA4064. Next base: position 13,414 of record CAZTKB010000025.1, read on the forward strand.
ACCTGCCATACCAGGGGCAACTGATCGATATCGCACCGTCTTGGGAGCGACTTTCGGTCCGGGACGCGTTCCTGCGGTTTACGGATATCTCCATGGAAGAAGCGTTGAAGCGGGGGGAATTCGACGAACGGATGGGGTTGGACATCGAGCCGAAACTCGGATGGGAATATCCGGTTTTTCTGATGGACTATCCAGCCTCCTGTGGGGCGCTGGCCCGGCTGAAAGAATCAGATCCTTCCCTGGCCGAACGATTCGAACTCCATATAGGCGGACTGGAGTTGTGCAACGCCTTTTCCGAGCTGAACAACCCGGAAGAACAGCGCGCCCGGTTCCAGAGGGATTCCAACGCCCGGGCGAGGATGAAGAAAACCGTCTACCCTCCGGCGGAACGATTTCTGGCCTCTCTCGGCCGGATGCCCAAAGCAGCCGGAAACGCCTTGGGCATTGATCGCCTGGTAATGCTCTTTGCCAATGCCCGGGAAATTGACGATGTCGTCGCTTTCACACCGGAGGAGGGGTAGGGATATCGGATTTTTTGGTCCTGAACACAGCGGTTTTCCCGAACCCCGGCATCAAAAAGATCAGACTGCACGGCACCATCAGAGCTCCCGCAACTCCGAAAGCATACGATAGTTCCACGGCATCCATCATCCAGCCCGCGCCCAGCGAGCCGACCAGCATTCCCAGGCTGTGGGCCATGGTCATAAGAGACATGACCGCCCCCATCCCCTCCAGCCGATTCCCCCATATTACAGCGAGCGCCATGATCGCGGGTGTCAGCATACCGCCACCCAGACCAAACCCCACGCTGATCCAGAACATGTCCCAGAATCCGTCCGCCCACTGCATCAGGAAGACGGATCCTCCCACGATCAGCCCACCGGCGGCGGAAAGAATCCGCTTGGAATAGCGGTCCGCCATCCAGCCCATCGGTGCCTGCATCACACCGCTCACGAAAACCCCCAGCATGACCAGAATCCCGATGGCTGAACTTCCCATTCCGAAGGATTGAGAGGCATAAACCGGAAGGAAGGACCAAATCACTCCGATGCAGGCGGTATGGGCGAATCGAAGCAGGAATAGACTCGCCAAGTCACGATCCGATAAAAGAGCTTTCCAGGAGGGAGGGGAATGATGCCTGGCCGCGGCTTTTTCCTGCTTCACGGACGGCAAAAACAGCAGGCTGCAGAGGCAGGCCGCCATAGACAACAGTCCCATGCCGGCAAATGTGGCCGCAAGGCTGAACCGCTCATGAAGAAAACCGCCGATGACAGGCCCGAGGCTCAACCCCAAAAACATGGCCATATTAAACAATCCCATGGTCATGCCTTCCTGGCCTTCCGTTGTGATATCCCCCAGGTAGGCCTGCGCCACCGGCATCACCATGGCCGACGCAATACCCTGAACGAATCGGATTCCGATCAGGGATCCAACGGTGGAAGACAGGATAAAGGCGACCGAAACGACCGCATAGGCCAACAACCCCAGTACGATATAGGGCTTACGGCCCCGAATATCCGATTGCCTTCCAAAGTAGGGCAAAAAGAGGGTCCGAGAAACCGAAAAAGCGCCGAAAACCAACCCGATATAGATACCGGTGGCTCCCAGCCGGCTGGCATATACCGGAAGCAGGGGAACAACAATACCGACGCCGGTTACCGAACAGAATATCGACAAAAACAAGGCGGCAAAAATTTTTTTATGGGACAGACTCATGGGGTTCCGGGACCTTTGCCTCACTATAACCGCTTTCCGTGACAGGAACAACCGGTTTTCGGGATCGTAGATACACGGTTTCCATTTCCCGACAAGTAAGATCGAATACCTGCCTTCCCAGATACCAGGCCCCTCCCCGTTGAACCAGGAGCCACCCGGCATAAAAGGCCATGCCCGTGGGAGTTCCTCTTTTCAGAATCCGAAAGGTCCGCAACGGAACACGCAGCCATTGGTAGACGTTCCATACCCGGTTGGCCAAAAGGCCGGTGAACCGAACCATCGGCCGGTCCCCCCAATCCCGAATCCGAAAAGCCAGGGATACAGGCAGCCGTCCCAGAAGGCGAACCACCGGAAGGTTCTGGCTGCCCGCGATACCATGCAGATACGATTGGAACTGCTCCAGCAAAGGCCCGACGGCGGCCTCTTCCACCGGCTGGGTGCTTTCCGGAAAATGTTTTTCCGCGATATGCCCGAGTGCATCGACCAAAGCCCTTTTCCATTCCCTGACACCCGGCAGACGAACCAGGGTAGACAATCCGAAAAGTCGGCTGCGAATCTGCATCAGATAAGGATCGGAAACCGACGAAAAAGCCGGGTCCAGCCGAGCCAACTCCTCCAGTGCCTGCTCCGGATCCTCCGTATCCGGCAAATCTTCCCGCATCCCCCGGTCCGCCGAGTAAGCCAGGATCGCTTGATTGCCTACAAAAAGATACAGATCCAAGAGAAAAAACCGAGTCAACCGGATCAGAATCCACTGATTGGACAAATAAATGAGCCATGCAAACGGATCCGGCAATATCACCAGCCGAATCCGGTTCATATTCCGGATCCACTCGCGATACCGGAATAGAATCCGGACCAAGGGATGCTCCCGAAACTGAAGATATTTCTCCCAGGACTTTCGGACATGCCGGATTCTGACCCACCGTATTCGGTCGAATCCGGGACGAGACAACATCGTCTGTAGATGCCCCACCCCGTTGTCAGCGGCTTGGATGATGCTTCCTACCGAGATACATCTCTCCGGATGTTCCTGGTTTGGGTAAAAGCAGGCCGCGATGGAACGGATATATTCCATCAACCCTTCCAATTCTCCGATCCGAATATCGGCCGAATTCCAGAAACCCAGGCATCGTTTAAGGACTACATCCATGGCGGCGGCCGCCTCCGGGCCTGCATGCTCACGGCGTTCTCTGAGCTGCTGCAACTCGACCCGCAACGTTCGCTTCCAATGGAACAAACCGCGGTACCGCCAGGCGGCCGCTACGGTCACCAATGCAAGAATCAAAAAAAGTCCGGCCGAAAACCATCGAAAGATAAGCAGCACCGGCTGCCAGGATTCGGGAAAAATCATACCAAAGCACCATTTATCTTTTCATCGCTATTTGATACAAAAAAGGAAGTGCCGGTTCTGCCGGAGCGGTCTCGATAGGGCCGCAGGATACCCTGTCCTTTTTTATCTGCGAGGTCGATGTACATGACCGAAATACTGTATACCAAATTTGATGAGCACCTGGAAACCGTAACTACCGAACCGCGGGCCGGCGTACTGCCTCCTGTCTATCTGATTTTCGGTGACGACGTCATCTGCAAGGACATCTGGAACCGGTTGCTGAATGTCTTGATGCCCCCGGCCATGCGACTGACAAGCCACGAAGAAATGGATGGAGTTCCGGAAAACCTTCCCCGCGCCCTATTATCCATGAACACGTACGGGTTTGTTCCCGGCAGGAAAATCGTGAGCCTGCTGAATTCCACCTTCTTTCTGTCCAAGGAGAACGATCGGGAAATTCTGCAAAAGATCCGGGACAACGTGGTTCAGGAAAATCATGCCATTGCAGCATCCCTGCTGGCGAGGCTGATATCCCTGCACGAATGGACCATCGAGGAAATTGCATCGGACAGTTCTCGGTTGACAGCGATCATGGATCCGGATGATACCTCGAGTGGTTGGCTGGATGGCCTGATCCGCACCTGCCTGGAAAATTCACCGCCGGACAATTCCGCTGGGATCGATATCGTTAAGCCGCTTCAAGAGGCAATCCGGAAAGGATTTCCGGAAGATCATCATCTGATTATCACCGCGGGTTCCGTGGACCGCCGAAAATCCATCTATCGAATCATTCTGGAAAAGGGACTGGTCGTCGATTGTACGATTCCTTCCGAAACAAACACCCGGGCCGGACGTCAGGCAATGGAATCAATCCTGGATGAACGGATCCAGTCGGTTTTGTCTCCCAGCGGTCACCGCCTGAAACCTGCCGCCAGAAACGCGCTGTTGAATAAAACGGGCTACGACCTGCGTACGGTATTGTCGGAAGTGGAAAAACTGGTTCAATATGTCGGGAATCGAACAATCATCACCGAAGAAGATGTCCAACGGGCACTCCAGTCCTCCCGAAAGGACCCGATTTATGAATTCACCAACGCATTAACAGATAAACATTGGGGAAAATCCATGCAGCTTCTGGATGGACTGCTGACCCATGAATTCGCGCCCCCCCAGATTTTGGCCGCCATCGGAAACCAAATCCGGAAACTTCTGGTAGCCAGGGATTTTTGTGAAAGTTCCTACGGAAAACGGTGGCATGACGCCTGTGCCTACCAGGAATTCCAGTCTCATGTTCTCCCGGATATCGAGGCCTATGACGCCGTCCTGTCCCAAAACCTCCAGGAATGGAAAAAGCAACTCAAGCCGGGAACATCGGCGGCAAACAGAAAAGTTCCTCCATCGTCTTCGGAAAAGCCGGAGGCTTCCGACCTGATGATCCGAAAAAAATCGACCAGTCCGTACCCAACCTATCTGCTGTTGAAAAAAGCCGGCGGTTTTCCCCGGAAACGGCTGGTTGAAATCTTTCGGTCGCTCGCGGAGGCGGACAGAAAAATCAAGACCTCGGCACAAAACCCTCGGACGGTATTGGAAAGAATTGTCCTGGAAATCTGCCGGCCTCATTCCGAAGCATCTTTGCCCTGATCCATCCGCTTAAAACAAAAAACCGGGTATGCGGAATCCCGCAACCCGGTTTTCTGTTTCTGTCGGTTCCCGTATACGGAGTGCCTCGCCCCCGCTTCGAGGAAAGACTATTTTTTCTTCTGTTTCTGTTGGCCGACACGGACTTTTTCCTTGGCGGCCGCCTCGGCGAATTTGGCGGAATTAAAGGAGCATCCCACCTTGATTTTTCGGTCATCCACCCACCGCATCATGAATGCGGGGTTGGGATATACCATGCAATTGTTGTCTGCGTTGATTTTGGAACAACCTTCGCAATGAGGGGTAATATTGGCCATGGTTTTTCCTCCCATGCGGCGGACCGGAAATACCGGTGCCGGTAAAATCCTCGGGTCTCTGGACCAGCTTGTCAGAGAGCCCATGAAAAAAGGGGTTACATATGGTTGTAACCCCTGGTCGTTGCTGGCGGGAGCGACGAGGCTCGAACTCGCGACCTCCGGCGTGACAGGCCGGCGCTCTAACCAAACTGAGCTACGCCCCCGGAAATATGTCTGTCTTCCACTGGTAGGCACTGGTAGGCGGAACAGGGCTTGAACCTGTGACCCCCGGCTTGTAAGGCCGATGCTCTCCCAACTGAGCTACCCGCCCGTAAAAGACTGCTTCTTCTACCGTATCCACGTTTTCATGTCAAGCAAAATCTGAAAGAGGGGCAGAATCACGCCAAGTACTCGGATGGATCAAAGCCAGAGCGGGGGTGGCCTGACCCGCTTTTATCCCCCCCCACCCTGGCCCTCCCCCACCAGTGGGGAGGGAAAAAAATGATAAACTTGGCCCAGCCCGCAAGGGTGGAGGGGATGAATTACCAGCCTTTCCGCCGGAAAACCGGAATAGAGTTTTAAGTGTTACGTTAAGCTACCGGCCTTTCCGCCGGAAAGCC
>CAZTKB010000026.1:0-19012 GCA_964614125.1 uncultured Desulfobacterales bacterium
TGACACCGAATCCACCGCTGATACCGAAAGCCGAACCACCTCGGAAACCGGAACCTGTCAAAACACCAAAAACCAAGCCGAAACTCCGCACCTCGAAACCGGACACGACCCATTCCGTGGAAGTCAAATCCGACGTACCCGACCCCCCCGTTGAATCGGCAGGACTGCCATCCCCTTCGACAGCAGAGCCTGCCGAAAATATCCCGAGAAACCAGACCCCATCGATGGACATTCCGAAAGCCCCGGTGCAGACAGTTCCGAAATCCGAACCTCCCATTCGGGAGGCTGCCCCGATGGTTGACCAAAACCCTCCTCCGGAATATCCTCAACAAGCCAGAAAACGGGGATTTCAAGGACTGGTCCTGCTACGGGTGCTTGTGGGAGTGAATGGGGAGGTGATGGAAGTGCGGATGCACGAATCCAGTGGACATGAGATTCTGGATCGGATTGCGGAGGAAACGGTTTGGAAGTGGAAGTTTCAGCCTGGTTACCGGGGAGAGGAGCCTTTGGAAATGTGGATACGTGTACCCATCCGGTTTGAGCTGAAATAGCGGGATCACCCGAAGGGAAGTGTGCTTGGGGCGTGGAATGCAAGACCATCAAACAATCAGAAAAACGGGGGAAAGAAACCGATGTCGATTTACACCGGAAGCGGCGATCGAGGCCAAACGAGCCTGTATAGCGGGGAACGGGTCGCAAAAAACCATCCCTATATCGAAGCCTGCGGGGATGTGGATGAACTGAATTCGATTATTGGGGGTATCAAGGCGGTTTTACCCCCGGAATGTCGGGAAATGTTTCCCGAACTCCACCGTATTCAGGCGGATTTGTTCCGGATCGGGGCATATTTGGCCACCTCCCGAAGTTCGGAGGCATTCGAAAAGGTTCCTCGAATCACGGAAGAAGATATCCAAAAACTGGAAAATACCATTGATGAGATTCAGGCCCAACTTCCAAAACTGGAAGGGTTCATTATTCCCAACGGACATATCTCGGCTGTGATGGCCAACATCGGTCGGACGGTCTGCCGTCGCGCGGAACGTCATGTCGTTGGATTGTCCCTGCAGGTCGGACTTGGCGGGGAACCCAAACATCTTCGCTATCAGTTGATGTATCTGAATCGCCTGAGCGATTATCTCTTTGTACTGGCCCGGCACTGCAACCACGTCACCGGTGTCCCCGAGGAGATGTGGAAGGCACATTGAGTTTTCCAAGGCCGGGGTAGGGATTTAATCCTGGCTTTTTCCCTTGAAAGAAACATCCTGGGGGAGAGGTTGGTCTGGGGTAACGCCGTAATACCGGGTTCTGGCTCTGCCCCAGAAACAGCCCTTTTTACCGAACAGAGCAAGTTCCAGTTTCTGCAGTGCCCGGCAGAGGCTGTTGCCTGCCCGGGCTCCCCTGCAGATTACACAATATTTTTCACAGAATACGGGTGGGGTGGAGTTTTGTGTCATATAGGCTTTCCTGTGTGACTTCTGGCCAATGAATGCGGGTGGTTGAATCCCGCGAAGGAATGATCCATCTTTCCTCCTATGCCAGAACCCTTCCGATCTGTCAATGTTCATCGCCTTCACTGCCAGGGATCCGCCTTTACTCTCCTCCATCCGTTCCTGTTTGTCCACTATGTCCATCCTGCCCATGGCGTTCGCTGCGCCCCGAGTCGGGGAAAGGGACTCTGACGGATCCCTGTCCATTCTGTGTTTGACGGTAACAAGGAACCGGATTATAGTGAGTCAGGCCCTCATGCATCATGTGAATGCATTTCCCGGGCAACCATTCCTACCCGAAAAACGAAAGATGCACGCCCCATGATGTCTTTTGACTGGAAACGGGAATTGGATCGGCAGGAACATCGGGTGGTCCTCTCCGGGCAACCGGTCGCCATTCACTGCCACCACTACAATATCAATCTGCACAAAACCCTCGAGGATACGTTGGGACAGGAAGGCGTTCGCCTGATATTTCAATCCGCGGAGGAGGCCCTATACTACGGTATTCAGGAAGTCCTGGCCCAATATACGGAAATTCGGACAGTGAAATCCAAACTGGAAATGGCAGCCATTATGTACCAGAATTGCGGCCTGGGAATCATTTACCCCCAGGAGGTGGATGCCGCAGGAGGCATCATTATCAGCCCATCCAGCCATCATGTTACGGGTTGGCTGGCCAAACACGGTCGTCGGGATACACCGGGATGCCATTTTTCACGCGGTTGGATTGCCGGAATGATGTCGGCGATTCATGATCGCTGTATCGGAAGTTACCAGGTTTCGGAAATCCGCTGCAAACTGATGCGGGATCCCGAATGCATATTCGAAATCAGGGAAAAACAGAATGAGCATTGACGGTGCCAAAATCATTCATGCGGTCATGGAGGGAAGCCGGATTCGGGTCTCCAAAGGAATCATCCCCCTTTTCGGAGTCTATCTTTCCATCTTTTCGGTCCGGTATTACAACCGGCTTTCATTTGAATTCGAGAAAAAAATCGGCTCTTCCCGGGGGGCCGAAGCGGAGAGGCTTTTGATCAACGCGGCCCAGGAATGTGGATATGCAACCTTTCAGGGCATTCGAAACTCCTGGGAATGGGAGGAGATCGTTTCTCCGATGATCGAAAGCAAAGAAGACCAGATCATGGGATTTGTCGCGGTGGCGGTGGCTTTCGGGTGGGGAGACCTCCAGGTTCAAAAGCTCGTGCCGGACCGGGAACTGGTTATCCGTGTGAACGACTCTTACGAAGCCAAGGGATACCTGGACGACTACGGTTTGGCGGGGTCCGGAAAATGCTATATGCTCCGGGGGGTGACCGGCGCTTTCATGGACCTGATTTACGGTGAGGATTACCCGGGTGGGTGTTTCACCTTTCTGGCGCAAGAGCCGACATGCCGCGCAAAAGGAGATCCGTTCTGTGAGTTCGTTGCTCAAAAATCATCAGATTAATCTGGCCGGCATCAACCGGATCGTTCTGAAACAATCTCTTTGCTGGGAACTTCTCCATTGCACCAATGTCCTGTGCCCGGCCCATGAAAAGGAAATTACGAATTGCTGGTTGATACCTAGTACCCATTGCACCAACTTCATCGGAGATGATTTTTCCCACAAGCTGGGCGCCTGCCTGACCTGTTCCTATTTTATTGCCAGAAGCAAGCTTCATCCTACCGGCTGGAATGATTTTGTCGCGAAGCAACTGCAACATTTCCACAAAAAAGCCCTGGAGGCGATTTACGAAAAAGAAGAAAGTTTTGTTGAAATACTCAATCGTCTTCCGGACGGACTCTTCACGACCGATCACGAACTGCGGATCACCTATTTTAACCCGGCCGCAGAGGAAATCACCGGGTTTTCCGCCCGTGATGCCGTGGGGATGTACTGCAAGGATGTATTGAAAAATTCCATATGTGACCATGACTGCGTATTGAAGCGAACTTCACTGGAAGGCCGGGATATACACAATTGTGAATATGAAATCACCAATATCGATGGGAAAAAGATTCCGATTATTTGTTCCACATCCATATTCCGTGATGGTTCGGGCCGGATCACCGGGGGGCTGGAGATTTTTAAGGATATCACCGAAATCAAACAATTGCAGAATGATATTCTTCAACGTGAGAAAAAGTATCGCCGTATTTTCGAGGGAAGCCATGACATGATTTATGCTTCCAACTTGGAAGGACGGGTACTCGATGTGAATCAGGCAGGTATCGAGCTGATGGGATATGATAGCCGGGAGGATATACTGACCGGAATGAATGCGCGGGATTTTTACTGGGATCCGGCCGGACGGGACCGATTCATCAGCGCGATCACCCGGAAGGGTTTTGTCAAGGATTACGAGGTCGAGTTCCAGAAAAAAGACCGTTCCCGGATTCATGTGCTGATATCCAGTCGGATGTATGAGAATGAAGAATCCGGTGAGGTGGAGTTTGTCGGAGTCATCAAAGACATTACCGAACGAAAGCAAAACGAAGAGATCATCCGACAGCGTAATCGGGAGCTTTCCCTTGTTAACGGACTTGCCGTGGCCTTGAATCACTCCATGGATTTGGACCACATCATGGATGTCACGCTGGAAAAAGTGATTCATGTTTTGCATTTGGAGCGGGGTGGGATTTTTCTGATCGACCATGATCAAAAAAAAGTCAAACTGCAATCCCGGTTCAATATTCCGGGATCCTCCGCCGAAGCTTCGGATGAGGTGGTTTTTAAGGATACCATGCTGATGACGCATATTGTCGAGGAGGGCCTGGATCTGCCTGTGGAATCTTCGTTCCCGCCGTTTCAGGTCCGCTATCGGTCTTCGGGCACCCAGACCAATCTCTGGCTTACCTGCTTTCTGATCACCTTCAAAGGAAAATCCATCGGATTTTTCGGGCTGAGCGTTCCCCACGACCGGGTGTTCAGTTATCATGAGATTCATCTGATGGTATCATTATGCAATTTTCTGGGCGGAAGCATCGAAAACAAAAAAATGATGAAAACTATTCGGAAACACCGGTTGGAACTACGCCGACTCACGGAAAAACTGTATCAAAGCCAGGAAGATGAACGTCGGCGAATCGCCCGGGAATTGCACGACGAGGCGGGGCAGTCTCTGACAGCGGTCAAGCTGGGGTTGGACCGCCTGGAGGAAAAGTTTGGAGATGCCTGTGATCTTCGGGGAGAGATTACGGAAATCCGGAAAATGATTCAACGTACCGCTACGGAGATCCGCCAGATGTCTTTTCATCTTCATCCCACCCTGTTGAGTGACCTGGGGCTTCTGCCTGCGTTGAACCTGTATCTGAATGAGATCAAGAAACATTCCAATTTGGATATCGATTTTCATTTCATCGGTTTCGATTGCCGGGTGAAACCGGACATCGAAACCGTATTGTATCGTTTCAGTCAGGAAGCCTTGACCAATACGTTAAAACATTCCGGAGCGGAACATTTTCAACTTTCCATCATCAAAAGTTATCCAAAAATCATTTTTGTGGCGGAGGATGACGGCGTGGGTTTTGATACGGATATCATCGGAAAAGACCAGCGTAGCCTGGGATTACTGGGGATGAGGGAGCGGGCGTCCCTGTTGAACGGCCGGTTTATGTTGCGCAGTGCTCCCGGATCCGGAGTCCGGATCCGGATTGAAATCCCCCTGGATGAGGAAACCTGTCATGAATGAATCGGTTCGGATCCTGATAGCGGATGACCATACGATTGTTCGGCAGGGACTGGCCAGGCTTCTGGAGGAACATCCGGGTTTCCGGGTGGTGGCCGAGGCTGTCAATGGTCAGGATGCGGTGGAGCGGGCAATGGAACTGAAGCCGGATATCGTCATCATGGATATCGCCATGCCGCGGATGAACGGTATCGAAGCGGCCAAAAAGATCCGGAAGCAGCTACCCAAGACCAAGATCCTGATCCTTTCCATGTACTCCCATGAACACTATATCCATGAATTGCTGGAGAGCGGTGTGTCCGGATATCTGCTGAAAGACGCGAGCGGCAGAGATATCATCAATGCCATCCATTCGGCCATGAAAAACGAGACCTTTTTAAGTCCGGTGGTTTCCAAAGTTCTGGTGGATACCTACCGATCTCCCAACCGGGCGGGATCGTCGATAGCTGAAAAATACAAGGATCTGACCAACCGCGAGCGGGAGGTATTTCAGTTGCTTGCGGAAGGCAAATCGACTCGCGATATTGCGGACATGTTGTGTGTCAGCATCAGCACGGTCAAATCCCATCGCGCCAATATCATGGAAAAGCTCCACATCGATTCACCGGTTAAACTGCTGCATTTCGCCATTCAACTGGGACTGGTGGATTCGGGTATGATCAAACCCGCGCGTTGACAGTTACCCAAATCCTGGTTCTTTGGCAAAGGCTGCTTCTGCCCCACTGGAGCACGGGGGTGTGGAGTGTGCGGTGCCGGCACGGAAAACGGTACTGTGACAGGTCTCTGCCTCCGGTATTCATTCGCTTGCTGTATCTCTGCGCTTGTTCTATAGCATTTATGAACAGGAAAATGCTTTTTCCTGATTGGATGTAACGAACAATGAGAGGAGGACCAATATGCAAAACGAAATACGTGGTGGGAAGCCTTTTTTTCAAGACAAAGTGGCCATCATTACAGGAGCTTCCACCGGCATTGGGCTTGGTTTGAGCCGGGGCTTGCTCGATCGTGGTGCGAAGGTGTACATGAGCAGTCGTACACCGAAAAACATCGCGGCCGCGGCTGAATCCCTTACCCAACATGGGGGGCGTGTTCACGCTCAGGTTCTGGACGTGCGGGATGAGGAAGCGGTCAACAGCTATATTGCATATGTTGGAAGCCGGGGGCCCATTGACTATATATTCTGCAACGCGGGAGTAGGTTTTGGTCAGGCCTTCACCATGACCAAAAGGGAGGACTGGGATACGGTTTTTGATGTCAATCTGTTTGGTGTGGTGAATTGTGTTCACGCCGTCATCCCCATCATGATCCAGCAGGGGTATGGGCATATTGTCAATACCGCATCCGTATGCGGGATTGTTCCGCTTCCGTATCAAACCGTGTATGCGGCCTCCAAATACGCGGTGGTCGGCTTCGGGGAGGATCTGCGCCACGAGATGTCTTTTCACAACATTAAGGTGACAACGGTCTGCCCTGGTGCGGTGGATACCATGATTTTTTACCGTTCGCTGGATTATCAGCTTCACCTGGAATTGCCCAAGCCTTCCGAAGCGATCAGTATCGATCAGGCGGCTGATGAAATTCTACAGGGCGTGGAGGAGGGGCAAAATATCGTACCTGTCCAAGACTTTGCACGGAAGATGTATCATGCCATCGGAACAAATCCGTCGGAGGTGGAAAAGACCATGTTGGAGATGGCCAAAATCAGACGGGAAGATCCGCAATATAACGCTGAGAAGCCGGTCTGAAAGTTATCCGAAAAAAACTCCCATTCATTTGTGGCAGTCACGGATATGGAGGTCTCCATGCGTCTTCCCTTCTCCAGACATGGTTTTAGCCTATGGTGGTTTTTGGGGCTCGTTCTGGGTCTTTCCGGCCTGGCAAACGGGAATGTGCCTCTGAACGATGGGGATCCGAAAATCGGCGGAATCGCCGCCAATCCTCAGGCAGTCTATAGCTTTCTGGGTTGGGATCAACTGGGCCGCGTCCTTGGGCTCCAAGATGAATCAGGGATCCGCGTAGGCGGATTTCTGATCTCCGAATTCAATCAGTTCGGAGCGGGTGGAGCCGACCCACATTCGAGCCATGCCAGCCTGGCCTTGGGTATCCATACGTTAGTTGATCTTCACACAGCCGCTGGAATTCGTGGGGGAACGGCAGGTGTTGAATTCTTCGGGTTTACGGGGGGGCCTATCACCAACGATTCCGGCTGCATCCAGATGTTCAGCAATATGGACGGGGGGGCCCCCAGAAGCCGAGTAGAAATCATGCAAGCCTGGTGGCATCAGCGTTTATTCGACGACAAGTTTATCTTTCAAATCGGAAAGATGAATGCGGCCGGCCATTTTGGGACAGTTACCAAACCGGTTTTTGTCAGTGAAAGCCATCTTCAGGACCGCGGGAGTGATATCAGCAGTCTGGTCTGGGTTCCCGTTGGCCTTAACCCGACCATGCTCACCATTCTTCCAGCTTACTACAACACCGCATATGGGGCAACCCTGCATTTTGCGCCGACTCGCAGTATATACGCTTCTTACGGGATTTTCGATGGCAATCTGGCACGGGGTGATCAGACAGGGCGTCAGTGGAAGCCGCAATTCAATGCTTACACCCTCCACTTGGGAGAAGTCGGTTACTCCTGGCGTGTGGGTGGGCAAGGCCAGCCGGGCAGGTTCGGAATGGGGGTATGGGAACAGACGGGAGACTTTTTCACGCCTGATCTTACGATCGAGAATGGTGCCAGGGGTTATTACCTGTTTGCCAACCAGCGGCTCTGGTACCAGAACCCGGGCATCAACAACGCCGGAATTATCGGCTATGTGCAATACGCCCACACCGGTTCAGACTCCGTAATGGCTCAGGACTATATGGGAGCCGGGCTCAGTGCGGTCGGCCTGGTTCCGGAACGCCCATACGACACCATCAGCGCGGGGATTGCCTGGTCAGAGCTGAACGAACTGCCGGGAGCCGGTTCTTTTTTTTATCCCGGTACTTCCTCGGCCTCGGAAGATCTCAGAGACCATGAACTGATGTTACAGGTGGCATATTTGACCACCTTTGTCTGCAAAACTTCCGACGCTTTCTGGACCATCAGTCCTCAATTGGCCTACACCTATATTCCTTCTCCGGGACAGCGCCCGGACCTGGATGCAGCTCATGTGTTCACAGTCCGGCTCGTGGTGTTGTTTTAACACCTCTACCCCTTTTCGCGGACAGCAGAGACATCGCGAAGAAGGGAGAGGCTCATCCGCAGAAAAAAATCTCAAAAACTTTTTCACCAAGGTCTAAATGGATGTGAAGTCACCCTTCTTTCTGGCTCTGGCCACTCCCAGCAAATAGTTTTGTACCAGCTCTTCGATACTTGGCATATAGGCCGCACCCAGGGCCATATTGACGCAGCCGCTTCTGTCTGCCTCGGTAACGAAAATGACCCGCCGGTTCTCGATGACACCCTGGAGAACCGATGCCGCGCATTCCTCCGGTGTAATGGCAAAGTCAGGAATCTTGCCGGCACCTTCCCAAATGGCGGTGGCAACAGTTCCGGGGATGATCGTAGAAAAGCGGATTCCATCGTCCCAATATTCATAGCGTAGCGAGTTGGTCAGGCCCAGCAACGCTGCTTTGGTGGAGGCATACATGGTTTGCAAGGGGAAATTCACAAAGGCGATTCCGGATGCGGTATTGCAGATGTGCCCGCTTTTGGCCTCTTTCATAATGGGAAGAGCCGCCCGGATGCCATAAAGCGCTCCGTAAAAGTTGATGGCAAAGGCTTTGGACCAGTCGTCGTTGGTAAGGTCCTCAAACGCGCCACTCAGGCCAAGCCCCGCGTTATTGAACAACAGGTCAAGCCGGCCCTGGCCGAAAGATGCCGCACGTTTCACCATGGATGCGACACTTTCCTCCTGGGTCACATCCGTTTTGACCCCCTGAACCCGGCCGGGATGCTGTCCGCTCAGACGTTCGACATGTTTTGCCAGATTGGCTTCATTGATATCCGCTATGGTTACGGCTCCAGCACCCATTTCCAGCATGGCCTCCACCAGGGCCAGCCCGATTCCCGAGGCTCCGCCTGTCACGGCGGCAGTCTTATCTTTGAAATATTGGTTCATGGCAACTCCTTTTATCTGTGAACATCGCCAAACAGCCATCCATCGTATCCATTGAAAATATACGGCATCAGCAATGGCGCATCTTCGTTTGTGTATTTATGACAGATCGTAACCTCTCCCATGTAGTTGTCATTGTCGTTCAGATACGCACCGAGCAGTCTTGTCGGGGCGAGTTCGCACCACGGATCATCCGAAGACGGCTCCAATTCGAGCTTATTGATCCGTGCGTGCTCCACCCCGTAAACATCATGGATGCATTGACATCAGGCTATTCGTGAAATGCAATAATATCATCACTGACCCCTCCCCCGGGTGCAGCCAGATTGGTTCCCATGGCAGTCATGGCAACGCGGTTTGGTAGCTTCAGCCGCCCAATATGGATGGGGCTGTTCAATCTCGGAAACATTTTTTATCCTCCATCTTTTTTCGGTTTATTGTCGGCGAAATCAAAATGGCCATCCCAAATCGAAAGAAAAGTAGCCTTGGACCAATTTTTCGAAATGTGTTGCCACCATATCCTGGCCTTCCGGAAGGCTAATCTGTCACCGCGGCCTTTCTCACTGTTTCGAGCTGATACAGAAGGTAGATCAGCACGCACCCGTTGGCTGCCAGGACTACTCCGATAATCAACCCCGGAATCAGGTTGGAGGCAAGCATGGTCATTCCGAACAGGATAGTCAGGAAGTTCATGACAAGAAGGGCGGAATCAATTTTGATTCGGACTGCCGGGATCGATAGGCCGCTCTTCCTCTGTTTCAGCAGCGGAAAGGTTACTTTTACAATGGTGATAATTCCTCCAAGGATGTTAAGGAGGCCGACAAGGAGGGTTAGCGGAACGACCAGAATGCCGGGAATGATGCAGGAAACAATCCCAAGCCCCCCGAAAAGGAACCCGAGGAGAATGACCGGCCGATTCCTCGGAAAGGCTCCGATCGGAGTATTTCCGAGAGTTGGCATTTGAATGCCGATAAGGACCATCAAAAGGCCGAGCTGGGCGCTTGGGGAAAACGGGATCAGGCCAAGATTGACCGGCACCAGCAGAAGACCCAAAAGGAGCATGAAAACTCCCATCAGTAGAAGCATGGCGTTATCCAGGGATAAACCGGGATCGGAAGAGGGAGGACAGCCGACAGAGGGATGACGTTTGGAAATTTTTTTCAGTACAAACGCCAGGTAGATGAGAGAGGATGCGTAGAGAAGGGCTGCGGAAGCAACTACAACCCCTGGAACGAGATCCGGTTTGTATATCAGTACGGCAATCAGAATTTGTGCGAGATATACGGCACTGCATGCGCCGATGAGGTGTGTGAAAATCCCACCGAGAGTTCCCCAGAGTTGGCCCTTGTTTGGCTGGAGAACCATCTGCAGAAGGAGGAAGATCCCCCCCGGTCCGAAGAACAGGACAAGGAGCATCCTGGGGATATTTTTCAGAAGACCCGGGATGAAGCAGGTGACAATTCCGATGGCTCCCACGATTACCCCGGACACCATAACGGTTCTGTTTCTTTGCAGGTCACCAAACGGGGTTTTGCCCATGGAAATGATCTGGAGGGAGAAGATTACGAGGAGGAGTCCGAAAAAGCCGTTTTCGTAATACGGGAGAACTCCGGCATAAACCGGAAACAACAAGATGCCCACCAGAAGCATGGCCAACCCGCCGAAGAGAAGGATAACGACTTCGAGCGGGAGATAGACATGTTGAAGAAGCTTGGATTCCGTCATCCGTTTTCTCCCCTTACGGGATCAATTCGTTAAAGACATAAGCTTCTGATTAGGTGGGTTTTTCGGGCCAGGCTACTGCTGTCGGATACAGGATTGATCGGTCCGCACCGGATAGATTTTGCCAAGTGAATGGTGAAAGTGATTTATCATTGCCTGACGGGATGTCGGAATGTCAACAAGTTTTTCTTTGTATCACGGCTCTGAGGCGGAAAGGACAAAAAGAGAAATCGGAACGACAGCTTGTTTGGAACGAGGCGCTGTCAGAAAGTAAATCGTCCATCGGATGACCCATAAATCATCCGATGGACGATTTACAAACGCGGTGTTTCAGTTTACTCATAAAATTCATTTGAATCTATTCCATGAAATGAATATAATTCATTATCAGATTTTTATTCAAATGTCCTGGCTTGAATTCCAATCCCGGCAGTCGGTCGTTGACGCGGTATGGGCTTCTATCGAACCGGGCTGTGAAAATGGAGGTGATATGCACATTACCGAAGGTATCATTGTCGGGAAAGATGCCGTTTTATATACTGCCGCCGGGCTATCCTTAATGGCCTGGGGGGTGTCCCGAAGTCACCGTTTCATACAAAAAAATGTGGAAAACAAGGCCTTTTTGGGTATGGGAGCCGCTCTGATCTTTTTTTTCTCCCTGATACCGATTCCGGCGTTCACAGGAACCTGTTCCCACCCCTGCGGAACGCCGTTGATTGGAATTTTGTTGGGGCCTTCGATCGGGATCACGTTGACAGGGGTCAGTTTATTGTTGCAGGCGGCATTTTTCGCTCACGGCGGGTTCAGCACCTGGGGGGCCAATGTGGTTGCACTTGGCTTTTTCGGGTGTTTTTTCGGGTGGGGCGTGTTCCGTTTTCTGCGAAAAATCGGAATGCCCTTATGGGCAGCCGGATTCGGGGGAGGATTGGTGGGGGATATCATGGTTTATGCTTCCTCGGGGCTGATTTTGGGTACTACCCTGATCACCGCACCGCAACCGCAGTTCTCTCTGATGGGATACCTGGTCGTGATTTATTCCGCCTATCTTCCCACCCAGCTGCCGATTGCTTTGGGAGAGGGGGTGATCACCGGCATGGCGCTGCATTACGCCGGCTCCCAGCGTCCGGAGATCCTGGCTTCTCTGGGGATCTCCACCCGATCGAAATCTCCAATCACCGTGCTGTGCTGGCTTCTGCTGGCTGGGGGTGCAGTAACGACTACCCTGTTTTCGGTGATCCCTGACGCGGTTGCGGGTGTTCCCGCGACCGAGAAAGCGATCGATATGGAGGGCGAGGAGAAAAACCCGTTTTCGGGCATGGATGAAGCAGTCAATGAAAATCTGGCCGAAAAGGCGGGACGGCCGGCAAGAGATCCGTACGTGAACGTGGAGGAAATGGGGGATCTGTGGAATTTCATGCTCTTATCGGCGGGGGGTGTCTGTGGTTTCATCCTCGGCCGGAACTGGCATTTGCTATGGGGAGGTGGATCTGACACCCAAACAGGAATCAGGCGGGGGTGCGGACCGGTGAATTGTTCGGAGACGCAAAAATTGCTGGAAAAACAACCTGGATAAACCGGATATGATGGGAAAAAACCACCCAAACACAGGGCAATCCATGGGGATATGGAACGAATGCGTGGGATCCGGAGGGCCATCCGGATTGTATTGCTGGGATGCCCGTTTGAAAATCGGACTTGGCGTGGTGATGATCGCACTCAACATCGTGTTGGCCAGGCTGTGGTTGTCGGTTTCCCTGCTGGGCATAGGAATGTTGTTGGCGATTGTTTCCGGAATCCCCCTCCGAAGATATGCCCTGTTTTTTCTGGCGCCGGCTTGGGCCACATGTGTCGTGTTCATCGGTTTCTCGGTAGGATTTGGAGAGACGATTCTTTTTCGGGTCGGGAGTTTTCCCGTATACCGGGAGGGGATTGGGTTGGGAATGGCGGCAGGAGTCCGGGTGGCGTGTGATATGTCCTGGATCGCGGGTGTTTTTTTGACTACATCTTTTCCTTCTCTGATGGCGGCGCTTCGCTGGTACCGAATTCCGCCCATTCTGTTGGATATCACCGCGATGGCATACCGATATTCCAGTCTGTTGTGGGAAGAATTTCAACGAATGAAAATATCGGCGGTAAGCCGGGGGGGCTTTCGGAGGTGGGCCAACCGTTTCCAAAGCACCGGCAGGATTCTTTCCCAAGTGATTTTAAGATCCTATGACCGGTCGTTGCGGATTCAAAAGGCGAAGTTCGCCAGAGGGGAGATGGCGCTCCAGAATCCCCCCCGAATTGTCGATGGGGTGGATCCCCCAGGCTCCTGCCCCAATCGATGTGATATTACCCCCGTTTGTGGAGATCAATCGATTCCGGTGTTGATCTGTGCCAGGGTTTGTCATCAATATGGGGAAACTCGGTCCCTGAAAGATATTTCGATGACTGTCCACCATGGGGAGATTGTTGCCTTGTGCGGTCCGAACGGTGCCGGAAAAAGCACGCTCCTTCAACTGATTGCCGGGATCATCCAGGCCGACAGAGGGGATGTCGTGGTGTGCGGCAAAAAACAGGAAGCCGGCAACCGGGGCGAGATTTTCCGCCAGGTGGGTATTTTGTTCCAGGATCCCAACGATCAGCTTTTTTGTACCCATGTGTATGAAGACATCGCCTATGGGCCGATGAATCTGGGGCTGGATCCAGAGGAAATCCGCCGCCGGGTGGCATCGGCCATGGATCTGATGGAAGTAAGCCAGTTGGCATCCCGACCGATCCACCGACTGAGTCATGGCGAAATGAGGCGGGTATGCCTGGCTGGGGTGATTGCCATGCAGCCGCCACTGATCCTTCTGGATGAACCGACCGCCAGCTTGGATCCGGCATCGACCCGCCACCTGATCCGTTTGATTCAGCATTTGAACAGCCATCACGGTTATACGCTGATCATGGTGACCCACGATATCAACATTGCTTCCATGCTCGCCACACGGGTAATTGTCTTGGATCAGGGCACCATTGTTGCGGACGGGACGCCTCGGGAAATCCTGACAAACCGGGAATTGCTGGAAAGCTCTCGGTTGGAGCCTCCTCTTTTGACCAGGCTTTTTCAGGAGTTGGATAAAGATTGCAATAACCGTTTGGAAATTCCGTTGACGATCGAAGAGGCGTTGGAGAGATTCAAAAAAATCGGTGTACAGGGACCGGTGTTATGGAAATGACCCATGGTTGTTTAACAGAGCCTGGGGACCTGGAGAACCTGGTATCGAATTCAATGGTTTCCGACGGCTCGTTTAAGGAAATTCTTTTCGATATCGGTGACGGTATTCTGCTGGTGGATCCTTCGTTTCAGGTTCGGGAGGCCAATATAAAGGCTTCGGAGGTGTATGGCCTTCCGTTGAAAGATCTGATCGGGATCGACTGCCGGATATTGGTGAAAGAATCAGACCGCCACCGCCTGACCAAAGCCATACAAACCACTCCTCCTCACGGAAACCATGTACTCGGTTTGGTTGGAATCCGGGGGGACCAGCGGGTTTTCCCCATGTCGGTGGTTGTCAAACCGGTGAGATATCCACATCAAACCATGTGTTGCCTCGTGATTCGGGACAATACGGAAATTGCAGATTTGAAAGAGATGCTGAAGCAGGAGAAATCGGAACGCCGGGAACTGTATATCACGTTACGGAACCTGATGAAGGCTTTTGAAAATGAAAAAAAAGGATTGGAGGGAGGAATTTCCCATAAAATTGAAACCGTTTTACTGCCGGCCATCGAAAAAGTACGGACCGAACCGGATACCGAAATTCGGAACAGCTATCTGTATATCATGCGCGAACAACTGCTCCACCTGACCAAGGGATTTTCCCGGGAATTGGAAGGCCGGTTTCTGAAACTGACCCGATCCGAAATCCGGATATGCCAATTGATCCAGGAAGGACATTCCACCAAGGAAATTGCGGATATCATGAATGTCTCTTTTGAAACGGTCCAGGTTCATCGAAGAAATATCCGTGAAAAGCTGGGCCTTCGGGGCCGGAAGGTCAATCTGCATAATCTGTTGTCTTCCAGGCCCCTGTTTCGTGTCAACTCCCTTTAAATCTCGTCTTTCCATGCTCTTTACCCACTGTTGTTTCCGCCCATCCTGACTTGTATTGAATTACATTCATATATTGTTATTTAATCTAACAAATACTGTTTCGGGTATATCCTGATACCTGTTTAATACCTGATTGCCGACATTTACAGCCGGTGTTCGGTATGTCATCCTGTCAACAAACAAGTGAATGGATGGGATCCCCTTTTCTATCGAAGGAGAAGAAAAATGAAAATTACACAAGTGGCGGGTTTCCTGGGATGTGGGAAAACGACTCTGATGCTTCAACTTTCCCAGAGGCTGGCTGCGGGAGGGGCCCGTAAGGTCGCTCTGGTGGTGAACGAAATTGGAGAAATACCGGTTGATGGAAAGGTGATCGAGGAAAGCGGCATGATGATGAAGGATATCGGAGGCGGATGCATCTGTTGCGAGGTTGCGGCGACGTTTGCCAAAACTATCTATCAGCTCTATCGGGAGTTTCGGCCGGAACACGTCCTGGTGGAACCGACCGGGGTTGCGGTCCCGCACCAGGTCAGCCTGGCGGCGCGAATGAGCGGCCGGGACGCCAAGATATCCATCGGGCCGGCCATCGTGTTGTTTGATGCCACCCGTCCGGCGGAACTTCTGGATATGGATATGCTGGGACAGCTGGTGACCACCCAGGTCAGGGATGCGGATGTGATTGCAATCAGCAAAGTTGATGCTGTCGAAGTTCGGGAGATACAGAACTCAACCGAGAAGGTCCGGGAAATCAACCCGAAAGCCGATATCTTGAATTTATCTTCTTTTACAGGGGCCGGAGTCGATGACCTCGTGGATATCATTCTGAATTGGAAGGAGTAAGGTCGATGTCCGACACCGTCGATGAAAACCAGGGATGTTATACGGAACATGGGGTCAGCGGTTATGGCGTTGCCGCCAAAATCAGCCGGAACGAACCGATGGAGGAGCGGTTTGTGAAATCCATGGCGGAGAGCATGATGATTTCCATTGCCGAAAAATGCATGGAACTGGGTGCCAAATGCGTCGGCCATATCAAATCCCACCTGCGTACCGAGGCTGGAACCATCAAGGCCGACACCATCGGCGCCGGGCATGGGAGCTATTCGTCCGGCACGCTTTCGGGTCCGGTACGGGATATTTTTATCGCTGTCAACAGCATCGTGCAGGGCATTCCGGAAGATGCCGTCAAGGCGGCCACGCTGGAAGGGATGCATGAAGTGGCCGAGATCCATGGCCTTTTTGTTGTAAAGGAAAAAGAACACAGCTATTTCGATGAATTCGACTTCACCGCTTCCAAACAGGAATATATCCGCCAACTTTCCGAACAGTTGGAGGCCGATTCCGAAATATGAAAGTGATCAGCATTTCCGGCATGTCGGGAAGCGGAAAAACCAGCCTGATCCAGGAGTTGATGGCCCGGTTGGTTCAATCGGGCCAAACCTGCTCCGTGATCGTGAACGAAGACGGAGACGTACCGTATGATACTGATTTCCTGGATCAATACCATATCCGGGCGGAGTTTCTGCGCGGTGGATGAGTGGGCTGCTCCCTGGCGGCCAGCTTGGTCGCAGCGAAAAAAAGCCTGAAGAGACAAGTTGATCCGGATTTCCTCTTTATTGAACCTTCTGAAATGGTGGTTACCGCGGAATTGAAACAGGTGGCGGCCATGGGCAGGCGTGATATCTTCTATGATATCGGACCGTTTATCACGCTGGTCAACGGACCTGATTTTGACTGCCTGTGGCAGGAGAGGTCTTTCCTGATGACCGGCCAGATTCAGGGGGCGGACCTGGTGGCGATTTCCCGATCCGATCTCATGAATGACACCGAAGTCGTACGGGTTAGGCAGCGGCTCGTGGAATATGCTTCGGAAGTGATTCGGGTGAGTGTGATCGGCCATGTCGGGTTGGATCGGATTTTGGCCATGGTTGCCGGAGACGGATGAAGTTTTTCCCGGCAATCGTTTGCGGAGTAGAACTGTGGTGTGGTTGACCGGCTGGTAATGTGCATCGTAGTATTTGATAACCAATCGAATCAGGAAAGGAGAATGATCATGACACCGTTGGAAAGAGTTGGTACTGTGTTGCAGGGCGGCATTCCGGACAGAGTTCCGGCCGCGCCTCTGGTCTGCGGTGCATCCCGCCGGGTGTACGGGGTTACCTATGCGGAATGGTCACAGGACGGCGAGTTGATGGCCAAGTCGATGATTCAGGCCCAGAAACTGATCGGCTTTGATGGAATCCTCGGCCTCGTGGACTTATCTGTCGAAGCCGCCGATTTCGGGCAGAGCATGGTCTTTCCCGTTGAAGATACGGCGCATCCGGACTATAACAACCCCTTTATCAAAACTCCGGATGATTATTTCAAAGTCGAACCGGTGGATCCGACCAAAGCTCCGAGGATGAAGGAAGTCCTTCGGTATATGGAACTTGTCGCCGATGAGCTTGCCAAGACGGTTCCGATCATGGGATTCGTATACGGGCCGTTGGGGATTCTGTCCATGATGCGGGGGGCGGAAAACCTGTTCCGGGACTGCTACAAGCACCGGGAGGCGGTGATCCATGCCCAGGAGACCATCACCCCGGTGTTGGTGGAATATATCAAGGCAATGGCCAAAACCGGGGTACACGCGATTGTCTTTGACACCCTGTTCGCTTCCCAGACCATCATGAACAAAAAGATGTGGATGGAAATCGAGGGCCCCTTCACCAAAACGCTGGCCGACACCGCCCGGGAATGCGGGTGCATGCCCATGGTCCATAATTGTGGAAACGGGGTGTACTTTGATGTCCAGATCGAGATGATGAATCCGGTCGCCATTTCCTTCGCGTATCTCCCCGATGACTGCAAGGATATGGCGGACTTGAAACAGAAGTACGGCAAAAAGACCTGCCTGTGCGGGTACGTCAGCCCGGCACAATATGCATTCCTGGGGAGCCCGGAGGACATGAAGCTGGAATGCAAGAAGCAGATCGAGGAATTGGGCAAGGACGGTGGTTTCATCCTGGCGACCGGATGTGAGTTCCCGCCCAACGGCAGCCTGATGAACGCCATCGCGATGATGGAGGCGGTCGAGTTGTACGGCAAATACAAATAAAAAAATGAGGATACTCCCGGAAGGATGAATCATGGCGGATCCACATGGTTTCATCCTTCCGGCCGAAAAAGGAAAACAACCGATCGATGGCCAAATCAGCAACAGAAAACGGCATCGCCGTTGAAAACTACCGCATTCGTCTGGAACCTCATTATATTCCCATTTCCGATGAAATCGATGTATTCCTGAAAGCGTATCAACTTCGGCTTCCCGTTATGCTCAAGGGGCCTACCGGCTGTGGAAAAACCCGGTTTTTGGAGTATATGGCCTGGAAGCTTTCCCGACCCCTGGTGACCATCGCCTGTCACGAGGATCTGACAGCCTCTGACCTGGTCGGGCGGTTTTTACTCAAGGGAAATGAAACCATCTGGCAGGACGGCCCTCTTAGTCTGGCAGTGAAACATGGTGCCATCTGCTACCTGGATGAAGTAGTGGAAGCCCGGAAAGACACGACCGTGGTGATTCACCCCCTGACAGATGATCGCCGCATTCTTCCTCAGGAAAAACGGGGCCTGCTTTTGGAAGCGCATCCGGAATTTTTGCTGGCGATATCCTACAATCCGGGCTACCAGAGTGTGATGAAGGAATTGAAGCATTCCACCCGCCAGCGTTTTTTGGCGATCGAATTTACCTATCCGAGTGCGGAAATCGAACGAACGATCATCATGAAAGAAGCCGGGCTGGACCGGGATACGGCCGACAGGCTGGTCCGCCTTGGAGAAATGGTTCGCAACTTGCGGCAGCATGGTCTTGAGGAAGGGGTCAGCACACGCCTGCTGGTGTATGCCGGCAAGCTGATTGCCGAAGGGTTGCCTCCCGCATCTTCCTGCAGTGCGGCCGTGATCCGC
>CAZTKB010000027.1:0-18998 GCA_964614125.1 uncultured Desulfobacterales bacterium
TCTGCATCGCCCCGGCGACTCTCGTGAGCGCGCTTTCCGACAGGCAGCCGGAGGTAACCATTGGAAACGATGTGGGAACGGCAACCGGAATCGAAACCATGGGTGGAAAGCACCAGGTCTGCTCCGTGGACATGATCCATGTGGATGCCCGAAACAAGCTGGTGACCACTCCCGCATATATGCTCGGACCGGGTATCCGGGATGTGGCCGCCGGAATCGAGAAATTGGTTCATCAAATTCTTTCCATGATCCGCTAGCTTCCAAATACGGGAAACCACCGTGGAATTGGTCGTCAACTGGCTGAAACGCCATATGGGCAACCCCCAGGTTGTCATTCTGCTCCTGGTCATCCTGGGGGTTCTGGGAATCCTGATCGGGTTCGGCTCCATGCTGATGCCGGTACTGGCCGGAGCCGTCATCGCCTATCTCCTGGAAGGCCCTGTCCAACGGCTGGAACAGGTCGGGCTTCCCCGACTGCCCTCCGTTATTCTGGTGTTCCTTTGCTTTCTCGCCGTTTTGGCCACCTTGGTTTTGGGGATCATCCCGGCCTTGTCCCTGCAGATCACGGATTTTGTGGAACGAATTCCCGAGTATACCTCCCGAATACGATCCGGTCTGGAAATCCTGCCGGACCGATACCCGGATTTCATATCCCGGGAACAGATAGCCTATCTGATAAGCGAGGTCAGCCTCCAGATCAACACCACAGCCAAACAGCTGGCTCTTCGAACCTTGGCCGGCCTGATGAATTTCATCGGTGCCCTGGTATACATCTTTCTGGTGCCGGTGTTGATTTTTTTCTTTATGAAAGACAAGGACCTCCTGGCCGGCTGGATCCGGCGGTTCCTGCCGGCCGACCGGACTCTCGTTGATCGGATTCTCCGGGATGTCGATGAACAGATGTCCAAATATGTCCGGGGAAAAACCGTGGAAATGGGGATCGTGGGAGTTGCCGCCTATATCCTGTTTCAGTGGTTCGGGCTAAGCTATTCCATTCTGCTGGCGACCTTGGTGGGGCTGTCGGTCTTCATTCCGATCATCGGCGCCATTGTGATGACCATTCCGGTAGTCTTGGTCGGATACCTGAAATTCGGGTTCACCCCGGATCTGGCATGGGTCACCCTAGCCTATGTGATTCTCCAGCAACTGGACGGAAATGTGCTGGTTCCGATTCTCTTTTCCGAAGTCAACAACCTTCATCCCGTGGCCATTATCACCGCGGTTCTGGTTTTCGGGGGGCTTTGGGGATTCTGGGGCGTGTTTTTTGCCATTCCACTGGCCACACTCGTCCAAGCCGTGATTCAGGCCTGGCCCTCGGATATTGACGGATCGTTGCCGGCTTCCGACACCGAATCCGATTCCGGCCCCAACCAGACGATTTCGTAGGGATTCAGCTGGATCCGCAATCCAATGGTTTCCACCGGAAAAAAACCGCCTCCCAGAATATTGTGCCAGCCAGCGATCGCCACGGGAAGAAATGCGGGGGGGACGGTAAGTGAAATCATCCGGGACGTGACGTTGGTTATTGCCAGGATGTGACGATCGTTTTCCGGTGAAGACCGTAACACGGCGAAAACTGCCGGTGTAAGGTGCAACACGCGGCAGGGTCCGTTGGGATGGAAGGCGCGCTCCTCTTTTCGGGCCTGCAGCATGCGTCGCAGGCGGCGGTGCACCACGGTGATCCGGGTATCCGGGTTGGAAAGCGCGGCTTCGATGGCATGGCAATCGATGGTTCCGCGGTTGATTTCCCGGGGAATACCGGTTTCTTTGGCCCGCCGGGTATCGTTCCGGGTGCCCAGTATGCCGTGGATATAAAGCCCCGGAACACCCGGAAGGACCAGTGCGATGCTGCGGGAGGCCAGATACCGGTCGATCTGAAGGGACAGACCGGCTTCGGAGGGGTCTCCGTTGACAGCATTCCACCAGGTGCTGTTGATTTCATAGGGTTCGCTCTTGCCACTTTCCGTCATTTTCCAGGAGATTTCACCCCCGTTTTCCCGGGCGGTCCGAATGACGAAATCGATCTCCTCCTGCGGCAGAATGCCCTTGACTCCCATCAACCCGATCCCGTCGTGGGTATCCAGAATATTGAAGAAAGTCGTGAACGGAGACGGAGCCAGGGTCCGCCCGGCCCATTGGGCCAAAACGGTGGAATCTTCCCGGTACAGCGCATGCAACACCAGTGGGGGCAGGGCGAAATTATACACCATATGCGCCTCATCGGTTCCGTCACCGAAATAGGAGACATTGTCCGTATGCGGCACGTTGGTCTCGGTCACCAGCGCGACCCCCGATGCGGCGAAATCCACGATTTCCCGCAGCATTTTGACGATGGCATGGGTCTGGGGCAGATGGACGCATTCGGTTCCCGGATCCGCCCAGATATACGTGACCGCATCCAGACGCAGCAAATCGGCGCCCCTGCGGATGTAGAACAGGACCCCTTCCACAATCCGCAGCAGAACCTCCGGATTCCGGAAATTGAAATCAATCTGATCCTCTGAAAACGTGGTCCACACATATCGTGGACCGCGAATCGTCAAAAAGCGGGTCAGAATATCGCTGGTTCTCGGCCGAAAAATTTTCTTCCGCTGATCCGGAGTCAGGTCGTCCGGAGATCGGTAGGAAATAAAAAAATCGTGATACAGGGGGTTTCCATTCAGAAACTCCCGGAACATGGTGCTCCGGGAAGAGCAATGATTGAGGACCGCATCAAACATGAGATCGTACCGTCTTTTGTGCTCCCGGATATCCTGCCAATCCCCCAGCCTGGGATCGACCTTGGTGAAATCGACAATCGCAAACCCCCTGTCGGAGGAGTAGGGGAAAAACGGAAGCAGATGGACAGTATTGATCACCCCACCGCAACAGGCATTTACGAATCCGTGGAGTGTCGCCAGGGGAGTCTTTCCTTCCTGATGTACCATATCACCATAGGTAATCAGGATCATATCTTTTTCGGAAAATCGTTCCAGGGGATTGTAATGTTTTTCCTTTTCCACCATTTCCGGAGGTTTGCACGCGCAATGAACCTGGATGATCCGCTCCAGTTCCGGCATGCTGGCGGCTGCACGATCCTCTCCATAAAGAAAAATCAGCCGGGACATCAGCTTTTGTCGGATCCTTACGGGCAGTGGATTTGGTGGAAGGGCGTAATCCGGTTTGGGTAAATAAAAGGTACGAATCCGGGGGATATTGTTCATCAGTGGTCTCTTTTTCTGTCTTTGAAAGCTATACGGAAGGCCCCGTGCCTCTGATACAGATATCAGCTTGGCTATGAACCGAGATCAGGCTTACAGGGAACTGAAAAAACCGGGAGGAACCTGCAGATCCATAACGGGGAAGAATGAAACCCTGCCAAGTGAGGCCAGGGTTTCGTCAACCTACTTTTTCCAAGCCGACCTTGCCGCCCGACTATGCGGGCAGGCTATTTTTCCGATCGCATACCGATATGGAAAGTCGGTTTGGCTTCGGGTCAATTCCGCTCGATCACCAGGAGAATGTCATCATCCACATGGATTTCCTGAACATCGGTCGACCCGTTTTGACTCGATATCGAAGAGGTGCTCGGGGATGCAGTCCAAGACCTTGTCCCAGTTACAGATGCCATGCAATCTGAAATATAAGAGTTCATATCAAACGTTCCACTGCTGGCCATGGGGGAGGAAAATGTCCCGGAGGCCTTGAAGGACCCATCGTTGGTCTGCATGGAAAATGAGTTATTCGTTATGGGGAGGTCATTACCTTTTATGTAGGCAGTCAATGTCGCAGAGCTGCATATCCCCACATTGGTGAAGGTTGTCGGACCCAGTTTCATAAAATAATAGGTTCCATTATACAGGATGCTGCTTCCGGTCGTGGTCAAAGATTTTCCGTCGGCAGACACAAAAAATTGTATGTTGCTTCCTTTCCAAAGACCGGGAGTTACACCGGCCTTCCCTTGGCATACCAAGGATTTCCAATAATTCACGGTTCCCAAATCCATGATACAATTACCGGTTAAAGAGCCTAGATAGGCGATTTTCAGGGAGGATGTTTTCCATGCAAGCAGAAAGGAGTTTTCGACAGTGTAAAACCGATATGCCAGACTTCCGAAATTATACGTGATCGCTGAAGGGGAATAAGCTTGCGTAAAAGTATCTTCAAACCAATTAAAGACACAATCGATATCGTTTATCTCCTGTGTTGAAATCGTTCCGACAGGGGGGTTGTCGGCCAACCAATCGGAGATGCAGTCCGCTCGAACTCCTGAGGAAGTCAAACAAATACACACCATCACCACCCAACACCACGCCATCCTCCTAGCCGGTTTTCCAGAAATCATGTTTCCTCCTTTTGGTCAAATGAATTGTTGGCGGACGTTTTCACCAGGCAATCACCCAACGACTGCCAGGCAATTTCCCAAACATGGCACCATTTCGTTCAGAATATTGTTCTGGCCGTGTCATTTGATAATTGCATAAGAAACCTTTTCGAGTCGGCGCAGATAAGCACTCGTCTCAGAATCAGACTGCGATGTTGTATCGTTGTGCGCAAACACACCGATGGCATGATAAAATGGAAGTGAACCGGCGGAAGGGAAATTATCATTCTTGCGACCCGGAGGATAAGTGTTCAAGAAATATATGTGTGTTTCATTGACATCTGCGGGTTGATTTTGCAAGAAGTTTATCGGTATCAACCATGCACAGCCAATACCCCGAAATCCGGTTTTGGTTTGAATCCGACCCCCATCGCTCCGTCCCGAGTATAGAGAACCCAGGCGTATCTCGGCTCAACCACACTGGTGGTGGAAGACCAGAATCCTTCGGGAACCAGGGAAAGGGGAAATCCATCCGCAAATGCCGGGCTATGGCGCTGATCGTCCACCAGGCTTTCCAATTCCCGGACATTGGGAAGTCGCCAAGGGCGGTCCGTGGTCCCGTTTGTCTGGTTCAATCGGGCAACCATATCAAGGGCTTCCCGCCAGGGTACCGTTTCGCCGGTGTTGCCGGTATGCCAGTACCGGCCTGTCAGCCGATCGGTAACGATATCCCCTTCGAAACCAAAGCGGTTTTCGATCCGGGATCGATCGTAGGGTTTTCCGGAAACCGGCCACACCAGATAGGAAGCATGCTTCATCCCGCGATACAATTTCCCTCCGCCCATATGCACATACCACACCTGATCGGGAAGGCGGGCGCATTCGGTCCCTGTCCAGTAGTAGCCATGAACCAGATGACGAAACGGATGGCCGGAAGGAAGGCAAGGGTTCAGGTGCTGATGGCTTAGAAGGGAAAACATTTCCTGGCGGGTAGGCAACCTCCAGGTATCGATACCGGACAGCCGGGAAACATTGCTTTGTTCAACAAATTCAAAAGCCTCGTTCCACGTCAGCGGAAACCCGGGAAGATCGGCATCGATATGCCATATCAATCCCGTCAGCCCGTCCATGACGATATCCCCCCGAACCTCAAAACGTTTTGGATCGAGAATACGGGAAAAACGAGAAACCTCGGCATCCTGCCCGGAATTCCGGCAATCGACGACTTTGCCGGATTCATCATAGCAAACCGTCTGATCCGTTTTTAACAGCACAAGAACCTCCCGGCGTCATCCTGACCAGGTAAGTACGAAAAAATCCGGCTACCCGATCGGATTTTCTTCGGTCACCACAACCAGTACCAGATCCCGAGGGCCATGCGCGCCATGGACCATCACCAGTTCGATATCCGCGGTTTTACTGGGACCCGATATCAGAACCATGTGATGGGTCAACCCTTCGGATAGCTGCCCAGATTCCCATCGAAGCAAGGTGACCAGTTCTTTCAGATCCGCCAGAATCTGATCCAGTCGGATCACCGCCACATGCATGGAAGGAACCAGCGAAACCGCTCTACCCTGGTTTTTCCGGGTTTTCAAAACCAAGGTTGCCGTATCGGCCAGGCAAAAATCAGCCGAGGTAACACCGATGAAGGCATCCACGGTCCGGCGGCGGATTTCCTTTTTTTCCAAATCGATATCGACTCCGGCCGGTATGGCGGTGGTGGTTATCGGAACATTCTGCGTTTCCAGAAGGGACTCCAGATTCAGTTGATCCAGCAACGGATGGGACCAGCGGATCACCGACTTTCGGTCTCCCCACTCGGGCCGGGTGGATGCGACGATTTCCGCGATCGCCACTCCAGCGGCCCGGACATCGGGTACAGACAAGACCTTCATGTTCAGGCGCACGGCCTGTTCCTTCAGAGTCTGTAACAGATCGTGAAGATCCTTTTGGGTGCGGCCGCGGATCATTTCCAGGATTCTCACGGCCGTGTCTGGCATCGGACGACTCAGCAGCTTTTCCCGGCGGATTTCTGTGCCGTCCCGGCCGTGCCCCAACGCCTGCCGGATAGTTTCCAGAAACCGTTCCTGGTTGGTCGTTGAAACAGTCATCAGGACCTCCTTTCCGAAACATAACGCTCCCGAAAAGGCCTTGTCTGAATCGATCGGATATCCCGCGAGCGGGTCCATGCACCAAAAGGCCCGGGAATGTGCCGAATCATCCCGTTTCTGCGCGGAAGGAAAAGAGAAACCATCCCCCCAAGCCGAAGCGCGATGCGGTACCATGCCGGATGCCGGGTCAAAAACGCCCAGATTCCAAACGCCAATCGTTCTCCGCCGGACTTGGGAGGCGTATCCCACCGCGGATCCCCTTCCGCAATCCGAAAACGGAGTTCCCGCAGCATCCGGGGGAGATCGATATGGACCGGACATGCATCCTTGCAGGCTCCGCACAGGCTTTCTCCCATGCACAAATCCTCGGCCTGACGCAATCCGATCAACAGTGGAGTGACCACCGCCCCGATGGGGCCCGAGTATGGGCTACCATACGCGTGTCCGCCGATCTTGCCGTATACCGGGCATACATTCAGGCAGGCCGAGCACCGGATGCAGCAAAGAATTTCCCGGAACGCGGGGTCGGACAGAATCCGGCTTCTGCCGTTATCCACCACCACCAGGTGAAATTCCCGGGGACCGTCCGGGAAATCCTCCGGACCGGGGCCGCCCACATAGCTGATATATCCCCCCAGCTTCTGGGCTGCGGCTCCCCGGGACAGGAGGCGAAACAGGATGTCGTGATCCTCCAGACGCGCCACCACCCGTTCCATTCCCATGAACGCCACATGCACGCGCGGCATGGCACTGGACATGCGGATATTGCCCTCGTTGGAAACCGTGGTGATATGGCCGGTTTCGGCACAGGCGAGATTGCATCCGGTAACTCCCATGTCCGCCTGAAGAAACTGCTCCCGAAGCGCCTTCCGGGCCGCACGGGTCAGCGTGGGCGGATCATCGGTGTATTCGATACCCAGCTTGTCTGCAAACAGGCGGCCGATCTGATCCCTGGTCTTGTGAATGGCCGGCGCAATGATATGAGATGGTTTTTCTCCAGCCAACTGGATGATGTACTCTCCCAGGTCGGTTTCATGCACCACCACACCTTCGCGTTCCAGTGCGTCATTCAGCCCGATCTCCTCGGTCACCATGGATTTGCCCTTGACCACGCGTTTGACTCCATGCCGACGGGCCAGATCCAGGCAATAATCCACCGCTTCCCCGGCGGTTTTGGCAAAAAAGACCCGCCCGCCGTTTTTCCGGATGTTGTCCGCCAGAGTCTCCAGCAGAATATCCAGGTTTTCAATGCCTTCCATCCGGATTTCGTGGGCAAGGTCCCGGAGTCCGGGACCTTCCGGCAGGATGCGGTACATCTCGGCCGTTGCCGGTCCCATGCGATGCTGAAATCCGGATAAGGCCCTCTGCAGCGTGGGATCGTCCATGGCAGCCAAGGCTGTCCGTCGATAGTTCCGGGTGGAATAGGTTGTCATGGGTGAAGTTCCTCCGAGGCCAGTATCTGGGCGATATGTTTCACCTGAACGGAATGGCCGTTCCGGGAAAGAAAGCCCTCGATATTCATCAGGCATGCCATGTCGCATCCCACCACCGTGTCAGCGCCGGTCGCTACAATATTTGCGGCTTTATCCGCGACCATGGCCGTGGATATTTCCGGATACTTGACCGAAAATGTCCCGCCAAAACCACAGCACCGGTCCGAATCCTTCATCTCGATCAACTCCAGTCCTCGGACCCTGGACAGCAAGGTTCGATGCTGTGATCTCACTCCCAGCATGCGGGACAGGTGGCAGGAATCATGATAGGTCACCCTCCCGGGCCAGGCGGCCCCCAGATCATGCGTTTGCATGATATCAACCAGAAACTCGGTCAACTCAACGGTTTTTTGGGCCACCGCTTCGGCCCGCGCCAGCCAGACCGGTTCTTCGGAAAAGAGTTCGGCGTAATGGTGGCGGATCATGGCGACACAGGAACCGGATGGGCACACGATGACCGGAGATCTCTCGAAAACTTGGATGGTATGCCGGGCTGCCTGTTTCGCGGCCGTCCGAAAGCCGGAGTTGTACGCCGGCTGTCCGCAACAGGTCTGCTCCGACGGATAGTCCACCGATATTTTCAGCCGGTCGAAAATCTGGACCATCGCCTCGGCGACCGCCGGATACATGGCGTCGACGATACACGGAACAAACAGGGTAGCCCGCGTCACGGGAAGTTGGATAACCATAAGATAACCTATCTAATCATTTGATAAAAATTGCAGGCAATGTCGTCAACAGGGATGGAAACAACATGCACAGCGCCACGGTGAAGATCTGGATCAGGACAAACGGCAACACGCCGCGATAGATATCCGTTGTCTTCACCTCCGGGGGCGTGATTCCTTTCAGGTAGAAGATCGAATAGGCGAAGGGGGGAGTGAGAAATGAAATCTGAAGATTCAGCATCACCAATACCGCAAACCAGATCGGGTCGAATCCCAACTCCGCGGCGATCGGGGTGATCAGAGGAACTACGATGAACAGGATCCCCATCCAGTCGATGAACATCCCCAGCACAATCAGCAACAACTGGATCGCGATCAGCACCCCCCACTTGCCGAACGGAAGATCCAGAAACAAGTCTCTGATCACATCATCTCCGCCGATGCTGACAAACACCGTCGAAAAGAAAGAGGCACACACGGCGATCATCAGGATCATGCTGGTAATGGACAGGGTCTCATATCCAGCCTGTTTTACGGTCTGAAAATTCAACTGCCCGTAGAATGCGGCCAATATCATGCTGGTGACGACACCGACGGCGGCCGCTTCCGTGACGGCGGCGACTCCGAGAAAAATGCTCCCCAGAACCGCCAGTATTAACAGGGCCGGAGGGACCACCGACGTCAGAAGCATTCCGATTTTCCGTGCCAGGGGGATATCCCGTTCCTCCCGGGGTAACGGCGGACCGTCCTGAGGCCGGAGGTAGCACCGCACCCCGATATACAGCATGTAGAGGAAACTGAGAATCAGCCCGGGAACCACGGTTCCCAGAAACAACTTGCCGACCGACAGCCGCGCGATGGGACCATAGATAACAATCATCACACTGGGAGGAATCAAGATTCCCAGGGTTCCCCCGGCACAGATGGCCCCACAGGCCATGGCTCGGTTATACTGGTGTTTGAGCATCGATGGCAGTGCCATGAGGCCGATGGTCACTTCCGAAGCTCCGACCACTCCGGTGGTGGCGGCAAAGAGAGTGGAAATGGCGACTGTACTGATTCCCAGCCCTCCGCGAATGCCACCCCACAACAGATGCAGCGCGTTGAACAGCCTTTTGGCCACCCCGGACCGCTCCATGAAGACACCCATGAACAGAAACAGGGGCACCGCAAGAAGTGTGTAATTCTTCATCAGATCATATAACCGGGCGATGAACAGGCCGAAAATCTGAGGCCCGCTGTCGATCAGGCCAAAAATCATGGCCACCCCACCCAACACGAACGCGGTCGGATATCCCAGGAAAATACCGGTGAACAGCATCACAAACATCAAAAAAACCATCAGTTCGGGGCTCATGGGTCACGTTCCTTTGACAGCCGTTTCGATTCGCCGGATGAATTCCGCCACGCCCTGAAGCAACAGAAGAAAAACGCCGAGCAGCATGATCGCCTTGAACGGATAGATGATGGGCTGCCAATAGCCCTGCATCGAACGCTCCTGCACCTGTATCGAGAAATACACATACGGAACCAGATGATAAACAAGACCGATCCAGAGCGGGAAAAAGAACAGCAGGTAGAACCCGATATCGATCACCGCCTGCATCCGCGGGCTGAAGCGGGAATAGAAAATATCGATCCGTACCTGCTTTCCTTTTTTCAGGGTAAAGGCTTCCCCGAGCAGAAAATAGGTCCCCCCAATCATATAGCTCAGATCGTAGGACCATTTGGTCGGGCTGCTGAAAAAATACCGGGCAATCACTTCGTAGGTCAACGTAAGGGTCAACAGCACCACCAGATAGATGACAATTCCGGCGGATGCCTCACTGATCCGGTCGATCCCCTTGCACGCCCAGGTGAATACCTTCATGGATGGACTCCTGTTAACATGACGATCCCAACCGGGATACAACGGAATGCCGGACAGAATCGTCATCGGCCGAGAGCCTATTTGGTGTTGGATGACATCAAATCCTGGTAATTCCGGTAGCTTGTCATAAATTTTCGCTGGGAGTCCAAAACTTTGGAAAAAAATGGATCTTCGGCCGCCTTCCTGTCCAGCAGGGCATTGGATTTCACCAGCAGTTCCTTTTGGATGGCGGGATCCAGATACTCGATCTGGATTCCCTTTTCCTTGAAAAAGGCCAATGCCTTGATATCCTCGTTGATACACCGGGTATACACTTTCAGTGTCGTCGCTTGGGCCGCCTCCTGGACAATGACCTTCAGGTCATCGGGAAGCGCCTTCCAGGACCGTTCGTTGATCGTGATATCCAGCATGGTGCTGGGCTGATGAATTCCCGGAACCAGAAGATATTTGGCGGTTTCATGAAAGGCCAGATCCTTGTCCATGGAAGGAACACTGAATTCTCCAGCATCCAGGACCTTGCGCTGGAGTGCCTCATATATTTCTCCAGCTGGAAGCATGACCACCGCCGCTCCCGCTTCGGTCAGAATTTCTCCCCAATAGCCGGATGTCCGGAATTTGAGTCCCTTGAAATCTCCCATCGCCTTGATCGGTTTGTTGGACCAGGCCAGGTTTTCCGCCGGGAGCATCCCGCATGCCGTGGCATAGCCCAGGTTGTATTGGGCATACAGTTCCTGGTACAGGGCTTGCCCTTCGTTGTGATAGAACCATGTCAGAAATGGAATGGCCTCCATACCGAAGGGGATGTATCCGAAAAGGGGCCCGGCTTTCAGTTTGCCGATCTGGTAGGCTGGAGAACTGTGCCCCGCATCGATACTGCCGGTTTTCACCCCGTCCATCACCTCCAGCGCTCCCATAAGAACACCGGCCGCGTAGCTTTTGATTACCAGCCTGCCGCCGCTCATTTTTCCCACGGTTTCGGCAAAATCATTGGCCGCCCACTGCAGAATCGTACCGTCGGGCCATGAGGAAGCCATTTTCCATTGGATGGTTTTGGCTGAAGCCAGCGGAACCAGGCTGCAAACCAAGAGAATTGCCAGAACCAGACTGAACAAGCGAGATGATTTCATCGATCGTTTCCTCCGTTATCCGGGTTTCAGAAATGGGCCGAATGGCCGTTTTTATTCATGGTCAGACCACGAATAACAGGAAATAAGGTTCCGGTCAAGGCGAAATTCCAGACCTCCCCTGCCCCAGCTCCTTGGTTTCCGGAAATCTTGGGGCGATGAGAAAGCAATGGAAGACAATGGTCGATTTTGTCGGAAGGAGCACAGTGCGCCGTCCCTCTATGGGTTAACTGAATCAATGGATTTTTCGGACGGGGTTGTGCGGAGACGAGACTGTGGGAAAACGTGTTGCAAAACCCGCGGATCTCCTTTATACAGCTTTTATATCAAATATTTTAATTGGTTTTACCAGAGTATTTTATCCGGAAACACCCGCTCCCACTACCTGAAAGGAACGGCCGGAAGGAACCAGGCAATGAAAGAAACGATTTTCCAGCGTATCAAGCCAACCAAACTATCGGAAGAAATCATCCAGCAGATTCAGCAGTTGATCAAGGAAGGGAAATTGCAGCCCGGTGAACGGCTGCCGCCGGAACGGGAATTTGCCGAACTGCTAGGGGTGGGACGTCCGTCCTTACGGGAGGCCCTATGCAACCTGGAAACCCTGGGATTTCTGGAAATCAGAAAACGACAGGGAATTTATGTCAAGAACATCAGCAATGAAATCGTTCGGGATCCCCTTCGCCATATTCTGCGTGAAGACAAGGTGACCATGTTTCAGCTTTACGAAATTCGGAAGGATATCGAATTGGCCTCCGCCTTTCTGGCGGCGCGCCGCAGAACCGACACCGATCTCAAAACCATCGAGGCACCAATTCTACGAATGGAGGCGGACGCCCCCAACGGAAGCTTCGCCCTCACCGACGATCTGGGATTTCACCTGTCCGTAGCCCAAGCCACCCACAATTTTCTTCGGGTCCACATCCTAAAGCATATTTTTGACCTGGCGGATCATCATCTGTCCACGGTGTTGACAAGTTTGAGCGAGACCAGCGAGAATCTTCCACTCTTGTGCAGCCACCACCGCCGCATTTACGAAGCCATCCGAAACCGGGATGCGGATCAGTCTCGGGAAGCGATGGCCACCCATTTGGAATGGGTCGAGAAACAATGGGTACGAATCATCGGGAATCAATCCCCAAACGGCTGAACCAAAGTTCACATTCCTCTTTTCATTCACAGCCTGGCAGTGTTGCATACGAAGATTTTCCGATTATCATTGGGCTGTAATTATCACCAGGTTATCCAGGATAAATGCTCCCGATGCATTCATATACGCATATCCATACAGAAATGTGTCTCCAGCCGAAAGCCCTAAATCGCTCAGGGTCAATCGTGCGATCGCCATGACTTCTTCCGGCCCAAAGGAAAATGTGAATACAGGCAGGATCGGAGGAGCCTTACTCATATCGACAATGCCATAATCCGTCAGCAAATAAAGCGGCCAGGAATTTCCACTTTGAAGGGCCGTAAAAGGAAACCATTCGTAAATCGGCGTATCTCCGTATACATTGCTGGTATTGACCTGGATGTCGATCAACTGGCTCGCCGGAACAACAGTCTGGATCAACCCCGGGTTTACACCGATCTGCAATATTTCGCCACTTTGAATCACCGTGACGTCCGTCGGGCTGCCGGTGGAACCGGCGGCACTCACCCGAATCGTAGCGCTTCGAGAAGACTTTTCCGTGTTGGACAAAAAGGAGCACTGAATGGTTCCGGAATTTGTTCCACTTGAACCGGAAGTTATCCACAACCAACTATTTCCGGAAAGAACCGAGGCCGTCCAGTTCAGGGTTCCGGATCCGGTATTGGATACCTCAAAACTGGTTGATCCGGAATCCCTATCCACACTACGGGATGCAGGGCTGACAGAAAGATCGGGTATTACGGCCGAAGAGGGGTATATATAGCGAATTCCGGCGATATCATCCGCATGAAGATTCCTTTTCTGTTGCCCGTAGGAGGCATAGCCATACATCACTTTCTCCGCGTCTGAGGCGTAACCAGGCAGGTTTCCGTATAAATCCCGTAAATTCAGCCAGTGCCCCAACTCATGAAGTGCGATGGTTTCTACATCCATGGATCCGGAAGGAGTTGTGGCTGAGGAACTCCACTGGAATCGGGTATTAAACTTGATGTCACATTCCACAATGGTGTTGTTCGAGTATTTGATGCTGGCCTGCCCGATCGTGGTGGAACTGTCGATAGTCCCCCAGACAATTTCATTCACGCTGTTCGTCTGGTAATCTGTCGCAGATGTAGTTCCCTCGTATGTCAACTCAAAATCTTTTCCCGATACACCGTTCCAAGTACCGGCTGCATTTCGCACAGCCTGCAAAAAATCGTTATTTCCGCCTGGATTGACTCGGAAAGGCACTACGGAATCCGGCCATTTGATCTGTCCATAAGCAAAGCTGATGATAAAAGGGTAATCGTTGGATTCCTGCCCCCCGCTTGTCCGGATATTGACAGGCCCGCTGCCCGCTGCCGCAGGGTACCCATCCGCCAGAAATATCGGAACAGTCACCTCTATCTTGGTATCGCTCCAGGAATTTACCCAGGAAGAACTGCCGAACATCATACTGCCCTGGTAAAAAAAGAAAGGAGTCCCGACCGAAGCTCCGAAACCACTTCCCGAGATAGTGATTCGGGATCCGGTACCGGCCGAAGCGCTTGCGGGAGAAATTCCGCTGATGGTAACCCCGGAAGCGGCTTGCGGAACCAACATCATGGAGGACGATTCCGACGGGGCGAGTTCGATCCGGTTCTTCCGGATTCCATCCCGGATGGTGTCCAACGGAATCGACCCGACTTTTCCGTCCACGATATTCCGTTTTCCCTGCACCCCGCCATGAATCTCGAAGAGTTCAGCATCACCGGCACCCATAAGCGGCACATCATTCACCATCGTTCCGGCAGAGGATTTCCGCAAAAAGAGCAGGGATTCGTCTCCAAGAGAAAAGGAGGGAGTATCGGTGACGATCTCAGTGATTTCCCCAACCTTTCCACCGGGCACGACCACCTGGATCACCTCATCGGACACCCCGTTTTTCAGGGTTTCCCGGATCCGGATGGAAGCCCGGGTATAAATCCGGGTCCGATCCTCATTCCAGAATGAGGCCACCTCCTCTACGGATCCCACCACGACAGATTCAGACCCCTGAAGGATCTCGTTGAGATCCATCCGGAGCATCAGGGCATGGACGCCGCCCGAAGCAAGACACACAAACAAACATCCAACAATCATATACCGGATTATTTTTGTCATATCATATCCCTACCCCGGCCGAAAAAAAACTTGCCGGCCGCTGAAATTTTTAACATCAGTAATATATGCGTCGACATCTGCAATCGAAAAATGTATAGTGACCCCGTTTTCATATCCGAAAATTTGCTCTGGGAGAATAATATGATATATTCCGCGATAACAAGTTTTTTTTCCTGTCATCGCGGCGGAATCCTGGGCACCGCAACCAATAGCCCAATAAACACCCCTTTCCTGCAACGAATGCCTTACCAACCCATTATCGAAAAATGGATCGCCTGGGGTAAAAAAGGGTATCATCGGATCGTCCAGATTGAGGGTACCCCGCGGAATATCGCCTTGGGATTCGCGTTGGGCCTGTTCATCGGCATGACGCCGACCATGGGCTTTCAAATGGCCATTGCCGTTTTTTTTGCCGCCATTTTCGGCTGGAACAAAATTTCTTCCGCCGCCGGCGTGTGGATCACCAATCCGGTTACCGCTCCGTTTGTGTACGGCATGAATTACATGGCCGGAAAAAAAATCTTTCATATTCAGGTGACCACCCCCCCGATGGCGGACTTCAGCATGAAATCGGTCATAGACCTTCTCTGTGAGACTCCGGATATTCTTCTGGCACTGACCTTGGGCGGAATCGTAATCGGAATTCCCCTGTCATTGGGGGGCTACTACCTAACCTATTCCGTGGTCCAAAAATACCAAATAATCCGAAAAAAATACAAACATCCGGATGACCAATCACCGGACCATCTGATGTAAGCGGACGGCTTTTTCATGTTCTTCCCAGGTTCGGGAAAAGACGTGGGTTTTGTCTTTCCGAGCGACGAAAAATAAATAGTCGCTCTGGGCGGGACGCAGGGCAGCCTGGATGGAAGAAAGACCCGGATTGGCGATCGGCCCCGGGGGCAGTCCGGTAATGAGGTAGGTGTTATACGGCGTCGGCGTCCGCAGGTGCTTCCGGGTGATATCGCCGGCAAAATCCTCTACCCCGTAGATCACGGTGGGATCACTCTCCAACCGCATATTCCGTCGGAGTCGATTGGTAAACACCGATGCGACCAATGGACGTTCCTCTTCCAGCCCGGTTTCCTTTTCAATGATGGACGCCAATGTGATGATTTGATGTACAGATAGCCCCCTTCCCGGAAGTTCCTGTTCCAATATCGGCCCGACTATCTGCCGGAACCGCCCTACCATGACTCGAATCATTTTCTCAACCGCCATTCCCTTGGGGAACAGGTAGGTATCCGGGAAAAGGTACCCCTCCAAAGAGGGACCATCGATTTCCAGACGCCGTACCAGTTCTACATCCAGGGCCACCTCCAGAAACCGGTTTTCCGCAACCAACCCCATGCTGCTGACCAGGGTCGCGATCTGTCGCAGCGTGAAGCCTTCCGGAATGGTCACCCGATGGAGATAAACTTTTCCCGTTGACAGGATTTCGATGATATCGCCGGGAGTCATGGCCGCGGACAGCTGATATTCACCCGCCATGATCGGCCGGCTGCGGGAAGAAATGCGGGTGAAGAGCTGAAAATAGAGGGGTCTTTGAATGATTCCCAGTCGGTACAGGTCCTGGGAGATCCCCGCCAGTCCGCGCCCCGGTGGAATATCCACCAACAAAGGGCTCCCCTTTGGATCGACAGGCCGTTTCCAATACAGAAATGCATCCGTGCCCCAACCGATGCACAGAATCAACACCAGGGCCAAAGCCAGGCGGGTTCGGGTGAAAGGATTTGAATTTTTGTTCGTTTCGGACATTTCCCGTGTTGCGGCCTTCTCCGGAAGGCGATACCGGTTGGTTGCGGCCATCCCGGCGGACACGCGAGGATGTATCTTTCCCAATTTTTATACCATACACAATTCAGGCGATTTTTTCCAGTTCCATCCGCAGTCTGTCCACCGCCGGAAGAACCGCGTCAATCGCATTCCGCATCTGTACCGAATTCAGGTTGCTGGCCAGACCAACTACCCAGACCGCCATGGGAGGACCCTTCCGGTTATGCAAACCGACCGCGATCGCTCGGATTCCGGTGATATATTCCTCGTCATCAACGGCATATCCCTGTCGCCGAACCTGTTCCAACTCTTCGAGATACGCATCCATCTCCAGAATGGAACGGGGGGTATACCGGGGAAGTCCTCTTTCGGGAATGAGCCGATCCAGTTGTTCCGGGCGGAGTTCCGACAGAAAGGCCTTGCCTACCGCACCGGCAAACAAAGGGATCGTAGTTCCGGCCGGCGCCGAGATTTTGATGGGATCATCGGCCTCCGCGACCGCCATGATCAGGACCCGCTTCCGGATCAATCCGCCCAAGAACACGGTTTGGCCGATCTCCCCCCGGATCTCGTTCAAGATCGGCTGGGCCGTCTCCTCCAGTTTCAGATAATTCCAATTGGAAAAGGCCAGATCCATGACAGCGGGACCGAGATAAAACCTCCGCCCGTCCGGTTCCTGTGCCAACGCGCCCTCCCGGAGCAACGCGTGAATCAATCCGTGCGTTGTACTCTTGCTGTATCCCAGTGTCTGAACCAATTCCGCCAGCCCCATCATGCGGGGCGATTCCGCCACAACCCGCAGGAGACGGAAAATCCGGTGAACCGCCGGAGCCTGGTATCCGGTTCCCTTGCTGTCTTTTTCTGTTTTTGGCATATGAATCCTGCAGATCCGGTTTTGGATTTTATTTACTATAATGAACGATATATCCTGTCAATCGTCCCTTCGTCAAGAAAAAGATTCTTGATATAAACTTAGATAACATTATAATATGACATAATCATGACTATGGATACAGTAGATTCGGAGCAAAAAGGAAGAAGATCTCCTTCGTTTTTTAGTTCATTATAATGAATTCCATATCTTCAGAGGCATCATCTCATATCACCTGATATCGGGATATCCGGGAACTGGATCCAATATGCTGACACCAACCGAACGGGAACGATACGACCGGCAGATTACCCTGGACGAAGTCGGTCTGAACGGCCAGGAAAAATTGGCACATGCGAGAGTTCTGATCTGCGGGGCCGGGGGTTTGGGATCCCCCGCATCCCTGTACCTGGCAGCCGCCGGTATCGGAAACCTGGTGCTGGTAGACCACGATTGCGTTTCGTTAAGCAATCTGAACCGCCAAATCCTTCATG
This sequence comes from uncultured Desulfobacterales bacterium, assembly GCA_964614125.1. Classification (GTDB taxonomy): domain Bacteria; phylum Desulfobacterota; class Desulfobacteria; order Desulfobacterales; family Desulfatirhabdiaceae; genus UBA4064. Next base: position 17,985 of record CAZTKB010000027.1, read on the forward strand.
GGGAACGTGACATCGGCAGACTGAAGGTCCACTCCGCCAAAGACCGCTTGCAGCAGATCCGTTCCGATCTGGTGATAACCCCGGTATCGGAAAAAATATGCGCGGCAAACATCGATAAAATCATTTGCGGATCCGATGTCATCCTGGATGCCCTGGATTCGATTCCGGACCGCATGATCCTTAACGGGGCCGCCGTCCGTCAGGGTATCCCCCTGGTCCATGGAGCTGTCCAGGGTTTCGAAGGTCGGGTCCTGACCATCCTTCCGGGTCGGGGAGCCTGCCTGGGGTGTATCCGCCGAAACCCTTCGGATTTTGTGGAACCGGCTTCCCGGAAATTTCCGGTGATCGGGGTTGTCCCCGCGGTTATCGGAGCCATCCAGGCAACCGAAGCCGTCAAATTGATCCTGAACGCCGGCAGGCCGCTGGTAAACCGGTTGCTCCGATATGACGCCTTGTCCATGTCCTGGACCGAATACCGGCTGAAGCGGAATCCGGACTGCGCCTCGTGCGGAAACCTGATCAATTCAGAAAATTCCGATCAACCCGCCGGAGCGTAACCCGCAAAGGAGAAACACATGAGCATCCAACTGACCCTGCATAAAACCCATCGCCAGTACACCGGGGGGATTGAAACCGTGGACGTCGACGGCAGTACCGTGGGTGAGTGTCTTCGGAATCTGACCAGGCGCTTTCCCCGCCTGGGCAGTGTGCTGTTCGATAAATCCGGAAACCTGCATCATCTGATCGAAATATATGTGAACATGGAAAGCGCCTATCCCGACGAATTGGCCAAACCGGTCGCCCCGGGGGACGAGATTCATGTCACCCTCCTCTTATCCGGTGGATAAGGGGTGGCCGGAATAGAGTTTTACGTGTTAAGTGAAGCTGCCAGCCTCTCGGTCTGGAAGCAGATTGCAGTGGACACCATGGAATCGATGGACAAACACGGACGGACCATGTGTCCCGCTTTTACCCCCCCACCCTGACCCTCCCCCACCAGTGGGGAGGGAATAA
>CAZTKB010000028.1:0-18859 GCA_964614125.1 uncultured Desulfobacterales bacterium
CATAAAAGCCTCATCACGACGGGTAACCACACTGATCACGTAATACCCCACCGGGACACCGGCGACCATTCCCCACACCCCGAAAAAACGCTCTCCCAGCAATAGCAGAACCAACACCAGCAGCGGATGTATATGCAGCACATTTCCGGTGATGTTGGGGGTAAGAATATAGGCCTCGAAGGCATGAACGATGGCGATCAGCAGAATCAGTTTGAGAACCAACGGCACCCCGCCCACCTGGATTCCGAACAGGACAATCGGGATGGAGCTCAAAAACGTTCCGGCAATGGGGATAAAGCCGCAAAAAAACACGATCACCGAAATCAACGCGATATTGGGTACATTGAAAAACCAGATACCTGCCACGGTCAGCACGGTGTTGCAGGTTGCGATGATGGCCTGGGCGGTGAACGCTCGTCCCAGAACGGCCGCAAATGCCTGTAGGTGCGGCGCGGCTCCGACATAGAAGGAATGGATGCGGCTCTTCTCCAGTTCCCGCACGCTACGGGCGATACGTTCCCAGTCCAGAACCAGAATAAACGAAAAAATGATTGCCAAAAGCAGAGAAAGAAGAATTTCCCAGCAAACGGCGACAATATGCATGAGGGTTTCAAAAATATGGGGCAAAGCGGACTTGACGGCCTTGCCGAATTCCGCTTTGATGATGTCTATCATGGTGTTGTATTCCTGAGTATCCATCCAGGCACTCAGTTTTCCAGCTCCCAGGATCGTGTTAATGGTATTTTGGGTGAACCGGTTGATCTTTTCCCGGGTCTGCTGCTCACCACTGCCCGCCAGATCGGTCAGAAGCCGGTTGGATTCGATGATGAGCCGCGGGGTTATCCAGGTTCCGATTGCGCCAAGCGCGGTGACAAAAATCATAAAAACAATCACGGTGGTCACGCGGTGATTCATGTTCAGCCGCTGGACACCCCAACGGACGACTCGTTTTCCGATATAGGTCAGCAGAAAGGTTTCGAAAATCAACAGCAGGAAGGATTTGAGCAGGTAAAACAGCCCGACCATGATGGCCCACAGGACCATTTTCTCCCAGTTTTTTTCAAACAGCTTTTTCACGCCGAATGTTTGCAGCATGCCGGTTTTCCACTACCCAGTTGGTCGTTAGAAGAGGCACCGGAGAAAACAACCGCCGGCACCCGAGGACTGCTTACGGCAAGTTCTGCAATGCGGCGATCCGGGCTGCCATGGGCGGATGGCTGCTGAACAACGCCGCCATTCCGCTTCCGGCGATCCCGCTGGCCGCCATTTCCTTCGGCAATTGCCCAGCCTGCATGTTCCCCAGCGTCCGAAGGGCGTCTATCATCGGCCGCCGATCCCCCATCAATCCCGCCGCTCCGGCGTCCGCCCGGTATTCGCGCTGCCGGGAAAAATACATGACCACGATGCTTGCCAGGATTCCGAAAACGATTTCAAAAACGATGCTGGTGACATAGTACCCGAACCCCGGGCCGCTCGATTCACTGTTTCTTCTGAGGAAACTGTCCACCGCATAACCCACGGCACGGGACATGAATATGACGAAGGTATTGACCACCCCCTGAATCAGGGTCAATGTCACCATATCCCCGTTGGCGATATGGGAAACCTCGTGAGCCAGTACGGCTTCCACCTCTTTCTGGTTCATGCTCTGAATCAATCCGGTCGATACCGCAACCAGGGAATTGGAACGGCTGGGTCCGGTCGCAAACGCGTTGGGAGCCCCTTCATAGACCGCGACCTCCGGCATCGGCAGCCCGGCCCGTGACGCCAGGCGGTTCACGGTTTCCACCAGCCAGATTTCACCGGAACTTTGGGGATGGGAAATCACCTGTGCACCGGTACTCCATTTGGCCATGGATTTGGACATCATCAAAGAAATAAACGAACCGCCGAATCCGATCAGGGCTGCAAAGCTTAAAAGCATCCCCATGTTGAGTCCGTTATCGGCCAGGAAACGGTCGATACCCAATAATCGGGCACTGATGGACAAGACCAGTATAACAGCCAGGTTGGTCAGCAAAAACAGAATCACTCGTTTCATCCGCAGTCTCCTTTTCGTTCCAGAAATTCCAGGACCCGATATATCAAAAAAATTCCGGATCACGCACGGTTTCCGCCAGAATATCATTGTGATCCGGTTGAAATTGCGCTACTTCACGGTATTGAAATCATCCATAAAAAAAACCAGACGACCGATCCATCATACCATTATCACAAATATATTATCTCATAAATTTCCCGTCCGGATCAATAAGAGTCATATAATTTAGATCACATCGGGTACCCAGAGGTTCGCATTCATGACCGATCTATATCGTATGTTTCACTCTGAACATGGCCGAAAACAGGGGACCCGACTGACCATTCCCCTGCAGGAACGGTTTCTTCCGATTGTTATGGGGTTTGTCGAACAATCGGCAATGGTCATGGGATTGGCCAGAGCCGGTGCTCTCAAACTGACTTTATCATCCGAAGAGCTGTTTTTGCATCTGTGCCACGTCATCTCCTCTGGAAACGAGACAGCGGAAATCGACATCCGGCCCCATCACTGTGCTGTGCGGGTGGATTTTTCCTTTCCATTTACTCCATTTTCCATGAGCGCATTTAACATGACAGCCGGTTTTCAGCCCGATGACCCGGAAAATACCGAGGACATGCGGCTTTTTCTGGCCTCCCGCTCGGTAGATCGGCTGACGATCCTCCAACAGGACCGGCTATTGCGTCTGTCACTTTTCAAGGAAAAATCCTATCCGGCTCCTCTCCCCCAGGCTCGACCGCTGCCAACGTCGGAAACCGGTTTCATTTTGGAGGATCCGGATACGGAGGAGATTACGTTCTGTTGCGCCCGGATCATCCATGATTTTCCCACAGAATTGCTTCCCCGTTTTATTCGGTATCCGGGAATGCTGGTCGACATGGAGAAAGAAAACGGATGCACCGCGCAGATTGCCAAAAGCCCATCCGGTAAAATCCTGGGAGGAATTTTCTGGCACACGCTCAGCGAGAAAACCATTCAGGCTTTTGGGCCGTACGTCCTGGCTTCCCAAAACGCCGGAAACATTGCGGACGCCCTGATCGAGGAATGCATTCGCCGGTCATCCCGGACCACAGCCGCCGCCGTGATATGCCATCCGCCGGTTTTGCTCGACATTTCCCGCCATTTTGAAAAACTGGGCGCCATCCCGCGTGTTTCCCCGTCTGGAGAACGTTTTCACCAACCGGTATGGTTCCGCCTGATGCACGAAGATACCGGCAGCGTGTCCTGGACAACAAAGGACCTCGCGGAGTTTTTGCATTCTTTCTATGCAGTGCATGTACTCCCCCGTGAAATCCGGCTGATATCGGACACCCATCCGGAGGATGCGCCCGGCTCCGTCATTTCCGCGGATATCGACCGGATCCACTCCCAGGTCACCCTGGAATGGATATGGCCGGGAAGTGACATCGCGTCCAATTTATCCCGTCACATCCACTTGTTTGAATCGGAAGGTTTTCGTTCCATTCTGTTTTTGGTCGATTTGGGGGTATCCTGGAAAACCGGCATCATCCCGGATCTGATTGCCTGCGGGTTTTCACCTCGCCTGGTCCTGCCAAACGCCGGAGAGGGCGACCTGGCCATTTTCGATCGGGAACAGGAGGTCCTGTGAGCACCGAGGTGCCATTGTTCCGGCTGGTTCCCAATTATATCCAGCGATTCGAAGCCTATGTGCCAAGCAAACCGGACGACGAACTCCAGAAACTGTACGGATGCTCCCGACTCTTCCGGCTTAACAACAACGAAAATCCGCTGGGACCCTGCCCGGCCGCAGCCGAAGTAATTCGCCGGTTTCCTCCTCCCGGAGCCTCTGTATACCCGTCTGGAGACTGTTTCCACTTACGAGTCCGTCTGGCTGCGCGGTATGGGATGAGCCCGGACCAATTTTTGTTCGGAAACGGTGCCAACGAAGTGATCGCATTCGTGATCAAGGCGTTTTGTGAGACCGGAGACAACATCATCACGGCAGATAAAACCTTTGCCGTATATGAATGGGTGGCGGAATTTTCCGGATTCGAGGCACGCCTGGTTCCTCTGAAGGACTACAGCTTCGATGACTGTGAAATGCTGGCCCAGATGGACGAGCATACCAAAGTCCTGTTTGTCTGCAATCCCAATAACCCCACCGGGACCTACTGGAATACCGATCGTCTGGTGGCGTTTCTGGACCGGATTGCCGGCAGCCGGATCGTGGTTGTGGATGAGGCTTATGCCGAATTTGTGGAACAACCGGACTTTCCGGACAGCATGTCGCTGATTTCCCGATATCCCAATCTGGTGGTGTTCCGGACTTTTTCCAAAATGCATGCCTTAGCGGGCCTTCGGATCGGATATCTGGCGGGATCCGCCGAAGTGGTGGACGTGATCCGCCGGACCTGTGTCGTGTATTCCGTCAACACCGTCGCTCAGGCAGCGGCTCTGGCCGTATTGAACAGCGGAGAGGAACATATCCTGGCGACCCGACTCCTGGTCCGGGAACAGCGGGCATTCATCACGGATTCGTTAAACCGGATGGGCCTGGAGTATCTCGCCGGAGAAGGCAACTTTATCATGATTCGGTTGCCGATGAATGACAGCCTGGCGTATCGAAAACTGATGAAACGAGGGGTCATGATCCGAACCATGACCGGATTCCGATTCCCCAACTGGATCCGGCTGACCCTCTCGCTGCCGGATGCCATGGAGTCTTTTGTTAAGGCATTGGAATCCATCCTTTCCCATGGATCATCAAATCCTAGCCGGAGGATTACATCCTTTTCCGATACACCGGCTGTTGATGCCCCAAACCCTTTTTCCTCCCAACAGGAGTAACCGAATGCAGCATCCCCCCCTTATCTCATCCGATATCGAACCCGGTCAGGATTGGGAGATATTCTCCTTCCATCCGCAAGACGCCCCAGGGGTATGCCGACTCTTCCGATCCGTATACGGAGATGGATATCCGATCCGGGATTATATCGAACCGGACCGGTTGATTGCCGCCAATGCCGAGACCCGGATCATTTCCACGGTAGCCAGAACCTCCCGAGGAGATATTGTCGGGCACAACGCCCTTTTCCAGAGCGCGGTGGATCCGGGAATTTACGAACTGGGTGCCGGATTGGTTCATACCGCCTACCGGGGGGGAGCGGGTATATTCACCCGGATGATAGAACACGGCCTATGTCAGGCCGAATCCAATCCGGCGGTGAACACCGTGTTCGGTGAACCGGTCTGCAACCACATCTTCACCCAAAAAACAATGGTGAGCAAACATTATGTGCCACGGGCCTTGGAGGTGGATCTGATGCCCGCTTCCACGTACGAAACCGAGAAAAGCTCCTCAGGTCGGGTTGCGGCCCTTCTTGGCTTTCGAACCTATCGCCCGAAACCTCACCGGGTCTTTCTTCCGGAAATGTATGAGAATACCCTTCGTTTTCTCTACAGTGAGCCGGATGATTCGCGCGAATTTCAGATATCGGATCAACCAATACCTTGCGATCGGAATTCGGATATCCAAACCACATTCTTCGATTTCGCGGCTGTGGCACGGATCGCGGTTCATGAAATCGGATCGGACTTTCTTTCCGATACCGTCAGGCTGGAAAATCAGTTACGCGAGAGGGGTGTTCTGGTAAGTCAACTTTGGCTGAAACTGACATGTCCCTGGGTCGGGCAGGCTGTCGGGATTCTTCGGGGGCAAGGATATTTTCTGGGGGGGGTGCTCTGGCGGTGGTTTAACGACGATGGCTTGTTGATGCAAAAAATATATAAGATCCCGGACTGGGAAGGTATTCAGGTTTATGGTAAACGCTCGGAACAGATTCGAGACATGATTCGGGCCGACTGGGAAAAAAGCGTCGGCTACCAGCCAGAACCTGGTTTGGATTTACCCACGGAAAAACGGGATCGGGCATGATGCCCGATCCCGGTCAGGTGGCACAGTTCATTGATCAATAGCAACAGGTTGTGACCCGGTTGCCGCATGGATCGACATAACAACCGCACGGATCGATTACATAACAACAACGCCGTTCGGAATCAGATTTACTGGTGTCGATCTTCTCCTTTTCTTCATTGGATTTCTTTTCATCCGGTGTCATATCCGTCACCTCCTTTTCATTTTTGCCCGAAAAAAGGTTTAGGATGATATAATCCAACACGATAGCCGAATCCGACGGAATCCGGCCAAAGGATGGCGTTTGCTTTTTCTCACCATCAGCCTTGCCATCCTTGTGAAAAAAATAAGGCTGGGAATTTCCCGTGTCAATCCGGTACCCCCCATCCCGATTCCAGACATGTCGGTGGGATTGGAAAATCATTTGACAGAAAATTACCGGCGTTCGAAAAAAGATCGTTTTTTTTCGATTCGCTCCAGAATGGCCAAAACAGCTGTCCGTAAGGTCAACTCGACGCTTTTCTCCGGAGTGGCCACAACATATTTTCCGGTGACCGACTCGCCTCTTCCCGTGATTCGAATGGATGATCCATCCAAGGCCACAAACTCCACCACCAGCTCGATCCGAAAATGGTATTCCTCATTCTGATCGGAAGAACCCACCTGCACAAACCGTGGGAAAACCCAATAATCAAACGAACCGAATGCCGATGCTTTATTCTGGTGAATCATTTCACGTGCCAGAGCCTCGTTTTGGACCGGCTGGACCCGTACCTCCGAGAATTGAATTTCAAGGGCCGTCCGCAGCTCCCGCTCCCCTTCCATGCCCAGCAGATGGTGATAGGCCTTTCCCAGAAACATGCTGGTGTAAAGGGTCTCCTCAAATTCCTTTGGTATAAACAATAGAATTCGGGCAGGAATGGGGGGGTTCCCATAAACATGGTAATCCACCACCGGTAAGGTGGGAGCAGAGCCACCAATGACCCCACCACCCATCGTCGGCTGCAACGGCCCGCCGGCCGGATGACAGGCCGCCAATAATATCAACATTCCCAGAGCCCACCGCACCTTTTTCATACGTCTCCTTTCCCGGACGTGTGCCCGTTTTCTCCCAGCCACCCAGAAGATCCGTAAAGGTTTCCATCCAGCCCAATTTTCCGTTCATTTCTTTTTTCTTGACAGGTATCAACCATTGGGATAGAAATAAAGAAAATTTAATTATACTACAGATAAAATTTGGTAGTTTGCGTTTTGGTTTCTCCCTGAGCTCGATATCTGATCTGTTCCGTCATCTCCTATTCGCTGCTTTCTCCTCTCTTCTTCCAACTCGACCTGACATCGATACCATCCGGCGTGATTTTCCTGTCTGTTTGACAGGCGAAACGATATGTTCCTTCTCCATCTTTTCATACCATTCGGATTCAGCAAACTTTTCGCTTTTTCACGAGTTCGAGTCCTCTTTGTTCATTAGATTCTCGTTATCACCCGAGCGGTTGAACCAACAACATCTTTCCATCCGAATCGTTTTGGGAAACAAGTACCCACCCATCAGAAAGGAGGATATCATGAATTGGAACCGTTCTCTTCTCGCAGCAATCGTATTCCTGGCCATGCCGGATCCCGGAATGGGGGCGTCTTTTCCCATAAGCGAAAAACTTTCATCCGAATACCAATCCCTCATCGAAAAATCCATTCAGATCTGCCGATCCAAATCCTGCCGTTGCACATCCCGGTCGGAAGCCATTCGCCGGGATGCGGCCATCGCTTGCATGAAAGCGGCGTATTTACGGACATTCCAATCAGACTTGATCCGCCGGATGATCGAAGAGGAAATACAACCCAACCCCTTTCACGTCCGCCTGTACGTAAATCATTCCTTTCATGATACGATCAAATCCCGAAAACGCACGGGCATTCTCCCTGCCTACTCCCCGAAAACCGAACAGGAAACTTTGCGCGTAGGTTCCAGCCCGACGGCCTCACCATGAACGACAGACTGTTGATCCGGAACCAGCCTTTTCCCATGGTGATTACCGGATCCTTCCGGCCCCCTGTGTTTCAAAGAAACGGTTATTGTTTGTCCGATGACAGTCCTCAATGACCGGGTGAAGGTGCGATGTCCAGACCGAATAGATCCGCGGCATTTTTCCAGGCTATCTTTTCCAGAAACTCCGGAGAAAGACCAGCCCGTACCAATGCCGCAAGCTCCCTGTCCCAGGCATACGGAATATTCGGAAAATCCGAACCGTACAACATCCGGTCCGGCCGGTATTGAGCCAGGTCGACCGGTTGTTTCATCGGGAAATAATTCGTAATAACCATCGTGGTATCCAGCCACAGGTTATCGTGAGCTTCCGCCATCCGCCGGTAGGCCGACGTTTCATCAAATCCCAGGTGCGGCACCACGATCTTCAGGTCCGGAAAATCCTTCAATACCGGCGCCAACCTGTCCGCCCGGCACAATTGGTACGGATCACAAGCGTACGCATCGCTTTTGGGCTCTCTGCCAATATGCATCACAACAGGCTTTCCATATGATCGGCAGCATTCATACAACCGGTACAACGATTTATCCGCTACATCGAAACATTGTACATGCGCGTGGAGCTTGAGCCCTTCCAAGCCGGATTCAAAAGCCTCCCTCACAATGGATACCGCGCCTTCCTCCCCCGGGAAAACCGTGGCCAAACCGGTCACCCTGCCCTTGTATTTTTCGCATTTTTCCGTCATATATCGGTTCAGATACTTGGAAATTCCCGGCTTGTGGGCATATTGGAGTGCCACGACATGCCGAACACCCCGGGAGAGCAGGTAATCCAATACCTCGGACGACGGCATCCGGTACCGGATTTTCCAGGCATATTGGTCAAACCACTTCCACACCGCCCTAAAGAGGTTCCGGGGGAAAAGATGAACATGGCAGTCCACCACGGCGGAAAGCTCTTCCGGGATCTTGGCTCCTTCCGGATCGCGGAAGGACTGCATATCGGGTGTCAACATGAACTGAACCTTTTTACCCTGTAGGTATCCTATGTCGAAAGATTTTGATCGAAGAATTATCTTGTACCGGATCGACGGCGGATTTGCAACGGCATCCGTTAATTCGGGCAGTGCCGTGAAACTCTGAAAATTCCGGCAGCCTAATCAACCCAAAAGGAGTTATTCATGATCACCACCATCGTTGAATTCAAACTTCCCAAAACCGTTTCACGGGAAGAAGCCAAACAAATTTTCCTGAGCACCGCGCCCAAGTATCGTGAAAAACCGGGGCTCATCAGGAAATACTATTTTGTTTCCCAAACCGGCGAAACCGCTGGAGGAATCTATCTCTGGGAATCTCGCGAAGCCGCCGACCGGGCGTATACAGAGGAATGGAAAGCCTTTGTACGCGGGAAATACGGCTCGGATCCCTCGATTGCCTATCTGGAAACCCCTGTCGTGGTCGACAATGTCCTGAACCGGATCATATCCGATGATTGAAAGGCATTTTCCTTTGTCCGACTCCCCCATGGCCGGGCGTACCGCCAGAGAGGTAGCGTGATCACGGCCGGACTCACCGGAGGGATCGGTACCGGCAAATCGACCGTTTCGTCCATGTTCCAGGAAGCAGGTGCTGTCATTGTGGATGCGGACCGGATCGCCCGCGAGGTGGTAACACCGGGCAAACCGGCGTGGAAATCCATTGTGGAAGGTTTTGGGAAACGGATCCTTCTTCCTAATCAGGAAATCGACCGGAACGCCCTGGGGAATATCATCTTTCATGACGCGGCCCAAAAAGAGCGACTGAATCGCATGGTTCATCCCTACGTGCTTCAGGAAATGAACGACAGGCTCTGCCGGATTCAAATCAGCGAACCGGACTCCGTGGTCATCCAGGACATCCCCCTGTTGCTCGAATTGGGAATGCATCGGAAAATGACCGATGTCATTCTGGTTTATATCCCGGAATCAATTCAGTTGGTCCGACTGATGAAACGGGACCGGATTTCTGAAACCGAGGCCTGGGCCAAGATCCGCTCCCAGATCCCGATCGAGGAAAAAAAGGGAATGGTGAACATCGTGATCGACAACAGCCATGATCCGGCTCATACCCGATCACAGACTCTGCGTGTTTATGAATATCTCAAAAACAAGAGAACCCATCAGGATATGACATGGAACGGATGATTCTTGCAGCCACGATCAGTTTCGGACTGGGGGCCTTCGGCTACGTGCTTTTCCGTTTTTTTTTGCTGCCGATCCGCCGGTATCGCCGGATGAAAGCCGGCGTTCGCTCCCTTCTGACCCGGGCGGCCGCAGCCGGAACGTTTGGCGGGCAGGAAGCGGAAGAAATCAGAAAACTTGCAGCCGACATTTCCACCTGCTATTATGACGAGTTGCCGGTGTATTACCGGCTTCAACTGACCCGGCGGAATGAACGGCCCATCGAAGCTTCCCAGATGCTGATGGCCTTTTCCGGAATGAAACAACCGGAACACATCCGCAAAAAGGCTAACGATATTCTGGAAGCGCTTCGCTGCACTGGTAAGGAAGCAAGCCGCTCCTCCGGATAGCCGGCCCGCTTGGGAGGCCGGATCATCCACCATTGTCTTGGTAGAAAGGAATCGATCGATTATGCAACGCACACTGTCCATCATCAAGCCGGACGGGGTTCACAGAGGACTTATCGGTGAAGTTATCAAACGGCTGGAAAAAAGCCAGATCCGTATCATCGCCATGAAAATGCTTCACATGACCAAATCGCAGGCGGAAGGCTTTTACGCGGTTCACCGGGAAAGGCCGTTTTTTCAGAGCCTGACCGATTTCATGTCATCGGGCCCGGTCGTGGTCATGATTTTGGAAGGCGACAACGTCATCGCCCGGTATCGGGAGCTGATGGGTGCAACCAATTACAAAGACGCGGCGGAAGGAACGATCCGGCGTGATTTCGCTACCGACATCGAAAAAAATGTCGTTCACGGATCCGATGCTCCGGAAACCGCCGCGTTCGAGATCGGGTATTTTTTCAACCGATTTGAAATGATTGCCTGATGGCGGAGGAGCGGATCCGTCTGGATCAGGTTTCCATCGTACTCCACAAACCCCGGTATCCGGAAAATATCGGGGCGGCCGCCCGGGCCATGCGCAACATGGGGATCACCGGGCTGATTGTTGTGGAACCGGAAGACATGGATGACAATCGAATCCGGAAACTGGCCACCCATGTGGCTGCAGATGTGGTCGATGCCATCACGGTGTATCCGGATCTGCGACAGGCACTCTCCCCTTTCGCGTTTGTCGTTGGTACAACCGCCCGCCTCGGCGGGGAAAGAGAGATCGCCTATTCCCCTCGAACCATGGCGTCCCGGCTGATTCCCGTTTCCCGGAAAAACCGGATCGCCGTGGTCTTCGGCCCGGAAGACCGAGGGCTTACCAATGAGGATCTCCGTCAGTGTCATGAACTGATTCACATTCCGACCGCCGAATTTTCGTCCCTGAATCTCGCACAGGCGGTGATGGTGGTCTGTTACGAGTTGTTTCAGGCCAGCCTGGAAGAGCTTCCGCTTCGACATCCCCGGCTGGCAAGCCGCCAAGAACTGGACGGCATGTACGATCAGCTTCGAGACACCCTGGTCGCGATCAGTTACATCAACCCGGAAAACCCGGACTACTGGATGAACAAAATCCGGCGGTTTTTCACCCGATACCGAATTCGGGCGGGTGAAGTCAGCATCATCCGGGGAATCTGCCGCCAGATCGATTGGTACGGGAAATCCTGCTATGAAAGAGGGCGGAAAGAACAATAGCTTCATATATCCGAGTTTTTTTCCGGGGAATAGCGGGATCGCCCCCCGGATGGCATGCTGATTTTGCTGTTTGCCAGCCGAACAACCGGCCGGTCGCCCCTTCACCACTGAAATGCCGGAACGAGGCTACATTACTTTGACGGATCCCTCGTACGCATCACTATCCGCTTGCAAAAAATTTTCATATCAGCTATGATTTTTTTCAGGATGGCCTGACCTTCCCCATCAAACCAAGGGTTGTCGGCCAATAACATAACATTTTTTTCCATTTGATTGGTTCCACCCCCATGAACCAGACCACCCACATTTCGGAGATGGTGAACGCCGCAGGGTTTCGAACTCGACTCTTCCTGCGGCCCATGCTCTAATTCCTTTCTTTTTTTCCGTTTCGTCTCACCACCCGACGTTTCTATTTCATTTTTAATAGTATTCATCCGGAAAAACGCGCTGGTTGTTCTGTCTATCAACAGAATTCCGACAGCCGTTTTCCCGGAAGCAAAGAAAGGAAAGAACCACCATGAAAGAGCAGATCATCATTTTTGACACCACCTTACGAGACGGCGAACAGTCTCCGGGTGCCAGCATGAACTCCAGCGAAAAGTTGCGCCTGGCCGTTCAACTGGAAAAACTGGGAGTGGATGTGATCGAGGCCGGTTTCCCGGCCGCCTCCGAAGGAGATTTTGAAGCAGTTTCCCGCATCGCCGGCCAGATCAAAACTTCCGAAATCGCCGGTTTGGCCCGTACCTCCAAATCCGATATCGACCGTGCGTGGGGCGCCGTCCGTCACGCCGCCAAGCCGAGAATTCACACCTTCATCGCCACATCCGATCTTCACCTGCAATACAAGCTGAAGATGACGCGGGAGGAGGTGATACAAAAAGCTGTTGAGGCGGTCCGCTACGCCAAAACCCTGACCGACAACGTGGAATTTTCGGCGGAAGACGGTTCCCGAAGCGACCGAGATTATCTGTGCAAGGTATTCGAAGCCGCCATCGCGGCCGGAGCCACCACCATCAACCTGCCCGATACCGTTGGATACGCCGTTCCGGAAGAGTTCGCGGACATGGTCCGATATGTCCGGGAGCATACACCCAATATCCATCAGGCAATCCTGAGCATTCATTGCCACAACGACCTGGGACTGGCAACCGCCAACACCTTGGCCGCGATATCGGCCGGAGCCCGGCAGGCCGAGGTCACCATCAACGGCATCGGAGAACGCGCCGGCAACACCTCCCTGGAAGAGGTGGTCATGACCTTGAACACCCGTCCGAATTATCTGCCCATGACCACCCGGATCTGCACCGAATACATTTATCCAACCAGCCGCCTGGTCAGCATGATCACCGGCCTTCCAGTGCAACCCAACAAGGCGGTCGTCGGTGCCAATGCCTTTGCCCATGAATCCGGCATTCACCAGGACGGCATCTTGAAAAATCCCATGACCTATGAGATCATGCGCCCCGAATCCATCGGCCTGAACACCAACAAAATGGTTCTGGGCAAACACTCCGGACGTCATGCGTTAAGATCTCATCTGAAAGATATGGGATACGATCTTTCCGACGAAGAACTGGCCCGGTTTTTTGTGCGGTTTAAAGAGCTGGCGGACAAAAAGAAACACGTCATGGATGAAGACCTGGAAGTTCTGATTGCCGAAGGTTTTCTGCAGACCCAGGATGTGTTCGCCTTGGAGTACCTGCATGTCACCGCGGGGACCACGGTTCTGCCGATGGCAAGCGTCCGGCTGAAAATCCAGGACCGGATGGTTCAGGGCGCCGGATATGGAAACGGCCCGATCGATGCGGCCTACAATACCATCGCACGCCTGACCGGAACCGGCTCCGAACTGGTCCGTTTTTCCATCAGCGCGTTGACCGGGGGTACGGATGCCCAGGGCGAAGTGACCGTGCGACTGCGGGAGAACGGACTCGAAGCCATGGGACGAGGAGCGGATCCGGATATCATCACCGCCAGCGCCAAAGCCTATGTGAACGGACTGAACCGGATGGAATATCTGAAGTCCCATCCGGTCGAAGCCGTTGAGTATTGATCAACCCGATACGGGGAACCCATCACAACACAAGGAGCAAGCATCATGGCCGATCAATGGGAAGAAAATATGGCGTGTGCCATCACCTGTTCCAGATGCAACGCGGGTCTTGGGCCGGGAGATCCCCGGATTCTGTCGGTGTATGACCACCAACCCATCTGTATTCCCTGTAAAAAAGTGGAAGAGAAAAAACCCGATTATCCCGAGGTTTCCCGTTATACAATCGGCCAATGCATGGATATGACGGAACTTCAGTATGGCGACCCGAAGGGCTATTGCTTCTACCACTTCTATCCGTATACCTGCAAAAATTCTTGATGGTCCTCCGATTTCGTACCGCCTCTCTGAAATGACCAGCAGGGAGGCGGAAGCGAAACCGGTGGAACCGCGTTTTGGGGAGAACCCTTGAACACATATTATGTGGACGGTGAGTTCCGTCCGGAAAACGAGGCCACGATCCCGGTGACGGATCTGGCACTGCTGAGGGGTCTGGGCGCGTTCGAACTCCTGCGCACCCAAAACGGAAAACCATTCGGCCTGAAGGAACATCTGGCAAGATTACAGGCCTCCGTGGACCGGATCGGAATCGGGTTGCCGATGCCATTGGAACGGATCTCGGACATTGTCGGAGAAACCCTGCGGCGGAACCAAGCGGACGGAGAGTCCAATATCCGCATCATCGTGACGGGGGGATCAAGTCCGGACTTTCTGACTCCACAGGGGAAGCCCCGGTTGATCGTTCTGGTTTCCAATCTCCCGGTACAGCCGGAATGGTGGTACACAAAAGGGATTTCCATCATTACCGTGGAAGTGGAGCGGGCCATGACCGGCGCCAAAAGCATCAACTACGTCGATGCGGCCATCGCAATCCGCCAGGCAAAGGAGCAGGGCGCCGTGGAAGCGGTGTATGTCGACTTCGGGGGGTTGGTGCGGGAAGGTACCACGTCCAACGTATTTATCTTTATCGGAGACACCCTGATCACCCCCGGGGAAAAAATTCTGAAAGGGATTACCCGAAAGATCGTTCTCGATCTCGCCGCCCCCCTTTATCCGGTCGAAATCAGGGATATTCCCTTGGATATGTTTTCAGCGGCTGAGGAAGTGTTTATCACCGGAACCAACAAAGGTATCGTGCCGGTGGTGACGATCAATGGAAAACCTGTTTCCGACGGCCTTCCCGGCCGCCGAACACGGCAACTGATGCAACGGATGAAATCCTGCCACCCGTAATCATTCGGAACACGATAAATACAGAGCCCCTGCCTTTACAGAACACCCGGGCAGAGCCGCCTGGGTGAGGAATCATAAGGAATATACAACACGCAGACTAGAATTTTTCCATATGGACAAATTCCTTCACCTCCCGGCGGCTGGGGGGAGAGGATATTTTGGCCGGATAGCCCAAAGGAATCAGTGCCTAAAATCGTTTAAGCGGGAAATTTAATTCTTGACATCTAACCAAATTTTGGCCAAGTAATTTAGTTAAAATACGTAACTTTAATAATTGATAAAAATATTTTTATTTATTTATAACTTTAATGAATTGTTGACCCTGAGGCTTGCCGCTTAAAATAATTTATATTTTCGATGGTAATCAGGAACCAAAAGGTGTTGATATGATAACTGAAATTTCATTGGATCAAAAAGAACATAAAGTCTGTTTCCGATACCGTAAAATCGCATTCCATTTATCCTTGTTGGCAGCGAATTTGATCTGGGGGACATCCTTTCTTTTCACAAAACTGCTGCTGGCCCATATCCCCCCGGTTACCGTTGCTTTTGTCCGTTTTATGATTGCTTCGTTTTTTCTGATTCTCTATATCAAAGTGGTCCATCGAGACTGGATCAAGATTTTTCCCGAGGATATCGTTCCGTTTGCCCTTCTCGGACTTTTTGGTATATCCATTTATTATTATGGGGAAAATATTTCATTACAAACCATAACGATTTCGAATGCCTCCCTGATTTTGTCCCTGATACCTGCCGTTACCATGCTACTGTCAGTCATTATTTTTGGGGAACAATCGTCCCTTCTGAATTTTGCCGGCCTAGCTATCGCCTTTTTTGGCGCATTTTTCATTATTTTCAAGGATACCGAGTTTTCGAGCGTCGGCAAATTCGATATTGGTTATATCTATATATTCATTGCCACACTATCTTTCTCGATCTATTCGGTTCTTGGGAAAAAACTCATGCTGAAAAGATCACCCGTCCAGGTCACGACATTCACCTTTATTTTTGGATCCATTTTTCTTTTGCCTTTCGTATGCCATGAGTGGATCGGATTGGAAAGATCCGTAGCAAAACTTACCAAGAGTGGGTCGATGATCTTCCTGAACCTTTGCTACCTGTCTTTTGTATGTTCGATCGGGGGCTATTTTTTATGGAATTGGGGTCTCAAGGGAATTGAACCCGGAAAGGCATCGGTCTATCTGAATATCATTCCCCTGACAGCGGTGGTATTGGGAGTCCTGTTTTTGGACGAGCAGGTTTCGTTGGAAATTGCCATCGGCGGACTGTTGATTCTGTCCGGAATCTATCTGACAAACTTTAGCTGGAAGGGGTCAAAAGACAAGTAGGTATTGGGGAAGGAGGTGTATATATGAACATATAATATGGGTGAAAAATGAGCTGGCTTCTTGCTGCTTGTCAGAGGTGGTTTGGTACATGATTGCGGCAAGAAGCCGTTTTTTCAAAAGGAAAAACAGCTTTGGAAACAGTTGTCCTCAACCCTAGAATTTTTCCATATGGACAAATTCCTTCACCTCCCGGCGGCTGGGGGGAGAGGATATTTTGGCCGGATAGCCCAAAGGAATCAGTGCCACCAGTTCATACCCATCTGGAACGTTCAGAACGGCCTTCGCCTTGTCGTGGTCATAGAGGCCCACCACTACGGTTCCCAGTCCCATCTCCGCAGCGGCCAGGCACAGGCTCTGGGTCGCAAGCCCCAGATCAAACATGAACCAGTCGCCGAACTTGGTGGTGACCTTACCGTCGTAATACCCGGAGGTTTTCAGTTTTCCGCAAAGCGCCAGCAGAACCGGGGCAGCGACAATTGCCTTGGTGGCCGGATTTTTGGGCGCAATAGTCGCCTGAATCTGTTCCTTGACACCGGGATCCCGAATGACCACCACCTCCCAGCATTGGGTATTGGCCCAGGATTGGGTCCACCTGACGGCCTCCAGAACCTGGTCGACCATTTCCGGAGGGACATCCGTTTCCTCATATTTCCGGACACTGCGCCGCTGTTTCAACAGATCCATAAAACCGCTCATGAACGTTCTCCTTCTTTCTTCTCTGGAAAGCAGTCACAATTCTGCTCGTTGCATTGATGGCATGAAAACACGGTCTGATCCGTCTTGGGTTTGGGTTTTTTCATCCACAGAACCCATATGCCGGCAAACACGCATACAGATACAACAAATCCGACGATGATTTCGGTCATGACAATTTCAGGTGTCCTTATGTTGTTTCAATTCCTCAGCAAATCCGCCAGGGCTGATTCCAGATCCGGAAACCGGAACCGGAATCCATGCCGCAACAAGGCCGACGGGACAACGCGATGGCTGGCCAGCAGGGTATCGGCGAATTCCCCCAAGGCCAGGCGCAAGGCAAATGCGGGGGTAGGTAAAATCGCCGGCCGGTGGAGCAACTTTCCCAGAATTTCCGCCACCTCTTGGTTGCGAAGCGGATTCGGGGCGCAGAAATTGAACACGCCATGTATGTCTGACCGTTCCAGAAGAAACCGGATCGCTTCCAGCAAATCGGTCATGTGAATCCAGGAAAACCACTGTTTTCCATTACCGATCGGCCCTCCGGTGAACAGCTTGAACGGCCGGATCATCTGCTCCAATGCACCGCCGCCGCCACCCATCACCACCCCGAAACGGCAAACCGAAGTCCGGATTCCGATTTCTTCCGCCTTCCTCGCCTCAGATTCCCAGTCCTGCGACAAGCGGGCCAGAAAATCCCGGCCGCCCGGTTCGGTTTCTTCCAGGATATCGTTCTTCCGGTCGCCATAAAATCCGACCGCGGAGGTGCTGATCAGGGTGGCACAAGAAGACCCGCGCAGCCCTTCCACCACATGCCGGGTGGTCAATATCCGGGAATCGGCCAATTGGCGCTTATAAGCGGCATTCCAACGGCCAAAAATACTGACTCCCGCCATATTGACAACCGCATCGACATCTTTCAAGGCCCCCTGCCAGTCACCCGGATGAGTCGTATCCGCGGAAACCTGCACCAGTCCGGGGTGTGGGACATCATCCAGCCGCCGGGTTCTGCCGATTGCAACGACCTCATGACCTTCGGCCAGCAAAACGGGTATCAGGGATTTCCCTACAAAACCGGTGCCCCCGGTAACCAATATTCTCATGGCAACACCTCCGGATGGACCCATGTTCAAAACGAGGCGGGAAGCCCGTATCCGGTTTATCCGATATTGTACTTCCCGGATTCAATATAGGGAACATCTTCCACTTCAATGGCCTGAAGGATGTCCCGGTTCAGGCGTTTTTTCATTTCCACGACGATGGACCGCCTCTTGTTCACGGTTTTGGCAAACCCCATGACCTCCTGCATCAGGGTATCGATGTGGCAGGCCTTGACCACGATATGGTGTTGTTCCGCTTCCTCGGCCGTAATCCGTTTTCCGGTGTATTCGAGCTCTTCCATTTTGTACATCGGAATGGCCTTTTTCAGCAGGGCGTTCATGCCGGGAAGAAAGGGGATTCCCAAATCCACTTCCGGAAAGCAGAAAAAACCTCTGTCGGAACGCATGAACCGGAAATCAAAGGCACAACTCATGATAGCGCCGCCCGCAAAGGCGTGACCATTAATGGCAGCGACCGTAATCGCCGGATAGGTGACAATTCGAGCGAACAGCCGGTTTAACAGATAGAAAAAATCCTTGGCCTGTTGCAGATTGTTCTGATGGATCACCGGTATCAGCCAATCCAGGTCGATCCCG
The DNA here is from genome assembly GCA_964614125.1 of uncultured Desulfobacterales bacterium. GTDB lineage: Bacteria > Desulfobacterota > Desulfobacteria > Desulfobacterales > Desulfatirhabdiaceae > UBA4064. Next base: position 18,721 of record CAZTKB010000028.1, read on the forward strand.
TTGGAAAAAATTTTTTCATGCGCAGAGGTGACAACCACCGTCGTGGCATCGGTCTTGTTTTCAACATCCTCCAGCACCTGCAGAAATGCACGGAGAAATTCGGGATTGAAGCGGTTTTCACCGCTGTTCATGGTAACGA
>CAZTKB010000029.1:0-4408 GCA_964614125.1 uncultured Desulfobacterales bacterium
GGCTGGCGGCGAACATGAGCGGCGAGGCGTTTTTGGGCTTCGGGGCGTTCAACACCAAGAAGATCACGGGCAAGGATACGATTGATTTTCTGAAGTTCCGGCAGAACATCGCCCAATGCCGGTCCTGGGACATGGACATGTTCGCCGAAGCCATGGGGAAACCCATGCGGGATTTTTCTTGACAAATTATCGGATACAAGATAGCTGTATTATAGCTTTTATTATACCATCCCGGTTGTACCATCATCCATCATCCCGAATTGCAGGAGGACACCATGCTGTTGGAGGGGAAGAATGCCATCGTCACGGGTGGATCACAGGGTATCGGCACAGCGGCTTCGCTGATGTTGGCCCAGGAAGGCGCCAATGTTTGCCTGACCTACCGCAGTCACCAGGAAGAGGCAGAACAGGTGAAAGCTCAGATTGAAGCCATGGGAAGAAAAGCACTGGCCGTGCGGTGCGACATTTCCTCTTTTCAACAGGCCGAGGAGGTGGTCCGTGCCGCGAAAGAGGCGTTCGGGAGGATCGATATCCTGGTGAACAATGCCGGAATGAACTGGGACGGCGTCTGTTGGAAAATGACCGAGGAGCAGTGGGACAGGGTATTGGAAGTCAATCTGAAGGGGTATTTCAACTTCACCCGCCATGTCGCCCCACTGTTGAAAGATCAGAAATACGGAAAAATCATTAACGTGACTTCGATCAACGGAATGCGGGGAAAATTCGGGCAGACCAATTATTCCGCCTCCAAGGCTGGGATCATCGGATATACCAAGGCCGTGGCCAAGGAGTTGGGTGCGTTCAATGTGAACGTCAATGCCGTTGCTCCCGGCCTGATCGAAACCGCCATGCTCCGGGATTCGGAGGCGCGGGACAAAATCGTGGACCTGGCTATGGCGGAAATCGTGTTGAAACGGGTTGGGCAGCCCGAAGACCTGGCGAATGTCATCGCTTTCCTCGCGTCGGACAAGGCCCGGCACATCACCGGGGAAGTCATCAAGGTCGATGGCGGACAATATATCTGATCGGTTGTCGAGAAAAATTGATTCCATTTGTACACCTTTACCAGATTTTTGCCCCCGGTCGGGGGCAAAAATCACCATGAGGAGAAACCATGGGAAGAGTCGCCATCATTGGTGTGGGACAGAGTCATTTTGTCCGCAGCTTTCCCGGATCGATCCGGGAATTGGTTTTCGAAGGGTTCAGGGAGGCGATGGGGGATGCCGGTATCACGGCCCGTGACATCGACGCGTCCGTGGTCAGTTCCGCACCGGAATATGACAAGCAACGGTCCCCGGCGGGTGTTCTGGCGGAATACCTCGGGCTGAATCCCCAACCGACCTTTTATGTGGAAACATTGTGTTCTTCCAGCAGCACCGGGTTAAAACTGGCTTATTCTTTGGTCGCTTCCGGGTTGCACGATGTGGTGGCGGTGATCGGTTTTCAGAAAATGTCGGAGATTTCCTCGGCAGAGTCCCAGGAACGGATGGGTCGGGGAGCGGACATTCAATGGGAAAGTCCTTTCGGTACGATGATGCCGGCATATTATGCCATGTATGCCCAAGCTCATATGGAAAAATACGGGACTCGGCTCGAGGACTTGGCGGCGGTGCGCGTCAAATCCGCCACCTATGGTCAGATCAACGATCGGGCCGTATACCGCAAATCGGTGACGGCCGAAATGTTCGCCAACCCCGCGGACGTGATGGCAGGTCCTGTGGCCAGCCCCCTGCGAGTGGGAGATTGCTGTGCCAACGCGGATGGGTCTTCCTGCATCATTGTGGCCAATGAGGAGAAAGCCAAACAATTCTGTAAAAAACCGGTATGGATCCTGGGTATCGGAACGGCCAGCGCCAGTGTCAATCTCTCGAACCGGGATCTTTTTACAGGATTGCGGGCTGCGGAACAGGCGGCTGCAACTGCTTACAAGATGGCGGGAGTGGGGCCGAAAGATATCGATGTGGCCGAAGTGCACGACTGTTTCACCATCGCCGAACTGATGGCATACGAGAACCTGGGATTCGCCAAACCCGGGGAAGCCAAGGATCTCATTCAAAGCAGAGAAACCTATAAGGAAGGAAGTATTCCGGTCAATGTTGACGGTGGACTCCTTTCCAAGGGGCATCCCATCGGGGCCACGGGAGGAAGCCAAGTCCGGACGATCGTTCTCCAGTTGCGGGGTGAAGCCGGAGAGATGCAGGTGAAAGATCCGGAAATCGGGCTGGTTCACAATATCGGCGGGGTCGGCATTTACGGGAATGTAACCATTTTTGGGAATCAGTAACCGGGGGGATCCATGAGCAAACCAAAAAAAGAGGCGGATATTCGCTTCCAAAAATTCGGAACGGTCAGTTTTACATCCATTACCAAGGTGAACGATTTTATCGACCATTTGGAAAACGGCAAGGTGATGGCCACACACTGCAATGGCTGCAATACAACTTTTTTCCCGCCCCGGGCTGATTGCTGCCATTGTCTGACCAGCGACATGACCTGGAAGGAGGTCACGGGGAAGGGAAAACTGGTTTCTTTCAGCCGGCTGAAATTTGCGCCCATTGGTTTCGACCAGGATCTTCCCTATTGTATTGCTCTCTTGGATTACGGTGACTACCGGGTTTTCGGCCGTATCGACGGTTCACTGGCGGAAGATGAAATCCGCATTGGGATGGAAATGAAGACGGTGGTCAATACACTGCCAAGCGGGCAGTTGAATTATGTCTTCCAGAAAACCTAGAGGTTTCTCCTTTTAGGTATCGAAAGGCTGAAGTCAATCTCGGATTGTCAACCGGAGGCGGGGGAAATTTTCCCCCGCCTTTTTTTGTTCCTGTCTTGGGGAAGAGTTTTTTCTTGACAATTTTCAAGATACAAGATAGCTGAGATGTAGCTTTTTTAACGGATTTGTCGGGCAGAGGCGTCCGCCGATGTCATTCCCCTAACATTGGAAATCAGGGAGATTCAGTCATGCCAGAGGAACAAACCGTCAAATTGGAGATCTTGGAGGGGGTGGCCCGCGTGTGGCTGGCTAGGCCCAAACACAATGTATTCAACATTCCCATGATGAAGGAATTGAACGGGATTTTGGAATCCTTGAAACAGGATTTATCCCTGAAATGTGTGGTGATCCTGGGCGAAGGTCCCAGTTGGTGTGCGGGCGTGGATGTCGGGGATCACAAGCCGGAAATGGTGGGCGAAATGATTTCCACCTTCAACCGGATTTTCGAGTTGATCGACGGGTTGGATATTCCCACCATTGCCGCGGTGCAGGGTGCCTGTCTGGGGGGAGGCATGGAGGTGGCGATTGCCTGCGATATCATCATCGCATCCCGGAAAGCGGTTTTCGGACAGCCGGAAGTCAAGTTGGGATTTTTCCCCCCGTATGCCGCGATACGGCTTCCGGCCCTGATCGGACCGGCCAAAGCGATCGAAATCTGTACCACCGGCAGGACGTTCGGGGCAGACGAAGCCCTGGCTTTGGGAATGATCAGCCGGTCTGTGGAGCCGGATCAGTTTGACGGGGCGGTTGCCAAAATGATACAGGAGATTCAGGCCAGCAGCCCGCTGATTCTCCGTTTAAACAAACTGGCCGTGAAAAAACATCTGGGTATGGATTTCTGCCAGGCGTTGGCGGGAGTCAGCGACATGTTTCTGAACACCCTGATGAAGACCGAAGATACATTGGAAGGAATCGCCAGCTTTTACGAGAAACGGAAACCCGTCTGGAAAAACGTCTAACAGGAGGTTTCATGTCCCAGATTACAAAAATCGGAGTGATCGGCGCGGGAAACATGGGTAGCGGTATTGCCCAGAAAATCGCTCAGGAAGGAATTCCGGTGGTCATGGTCGATACCCAGGAAGCCTTTGTGGAGCGCGGTTTGAATATCATCACCGGTATCCTGAAGGAAGGAATTGAACGGAAAATCTTCACCCAGGGTAAAGTTGATGAAATTTTGTCACGGATTACGGCGACAACAGATATGGGCCAGGTTGCCGATGCGGATCTGGTGATCGAGGCGGTGTTCGAAGACAAAAAGGTGAAAAGTGAGCTATTCCGTCAACTGGATGGAATCTGCTCTCCCCAAACGATATTGGCGACCAATACCTCCAGCTTTTATGTCCGGGAATTCGCCGAACAAACCACCCGTCCCGACCGGTTCATCGGATTGCATTATTTTTATCATCCTGCAAAAAATCGGCTGTTGGAAGTCATCCCCCATGAGAAAACCAGCCGGGAAACCATCGAGAAATCGGTTTTGGCCGCGAAACTTCACGGCAAAACCGCCATTGTAGTCAAAGACGCACCCGGCTTCGCGGTAAACCGTTTCTTCGTCCCCTTCTTGAATGAAGCGGTCCGCCTGCTGGAAGAAAAAATCGCCGATATCCCCACCATCGAGGAAGCTTCCAAGCGGGC
>CAZTKB010000029.1:4508-18643 GCA_964614125.1 uncultured Desulfobacterales bacterium
TTGGTGGATGAAGGGGTCGCTACGCTAGAGGATACGGATCGGGGAGCCAAAATCGGTTTGCGCTGGCTGATGGGGCCCTTTGAGATCATGAACCGCATCGGCATCGGCAAAACGTACGAAGTAGTCCAGGCCATTGTGGACAAGTATCCGGATTTTCATATGCCCGCCTTGCTGGAAAAACAGAAACAGCTGGGAAAACCTTTCGAGTTTCGGTTCGTCGATCTGGAAGTAGGCGACGGTGTCGCGACCATCACCCTGAACCGTCCGGAGGCGATGAACGCCCTGAACGAAACCATGGTGGCACAATTGGATGAACGATTTACCGAGGCCGAGGGGCGGGATGATGTCCGGGCGATCGTTTTTCAGGGCGCTGGGAAAGCGTTTGTCGCGGGTGCGGATATCCGATATTTCGTCAACAAAATCAAGTCCAACCAAATTCCGGATATTGTCGCCTTCACCCGGAAAGGACACGAACTTTTCCTTCGGATCGAGAACTCCTCCAAGTTGACCATTGCTCTCTTGGACGGCCTGTCATTGGGCGGGGGAAGCGAGTTGGCCCTTTCCTGCCAGGCGATCGTTGCCACTCCCGCCGGTTCCATGGCCTTTCCGGAAACCGGAATCGGGATCTATCCCGGCCTGGGCGGCATGCTTCGCATGGCACGGCATGTGGGTCCGGAGTTGACCAAGTATTATGTGTTTACGGGATTTGGTATTGGTGCCACGGATGCCAGGGATCTGGGAATCGTATCGGCGCTGGTGGAACCGGCCGAGGTGCCCCGGGCGATCCGGGATCTGATTGCGGCGGGCGCACCGGAAAAATACCAGGCGCGAACGATTCCGGAAAAATTTAAACCGATGGCCGAACTTTTTTCAGCAAGGAATGTGGACGGCATACTTTCCGGAAAAGTTCCGGAACAGGCAGCTTCCGATGTCGCCGCCAAGACCGCCAGGGTTCTTGGATTCAAGGCTCCGGTCGCACTTCGGATCGCCAATGAAATTATTGACCAGCAGTGCGGAAAGTCCATGCCGGATGCCGTCGAGATCGAATTGGGGCGGCTGGCGGAAATATTTTCCACCGCAGACGCTCTGGAGGGGTTGAGTTCAGCAGGGCGCAAAAGACCGGAATTCCAAGGAAAATGATTGTTAGCCGGTTGCCGGGGACTTGGGATCATAATGAACCCGCCCGGCAACCACGTCACGGACGGTTACCCGTTTGCCTCCGCTGGTGAAAACTGGAAACCACCGGACAACGGAGAAATTTGGTTCGATTTCTCCGAATGAATTTTTGTCTCCCTGTAAATGAATATTGTTCACTTTTTACCTGAGGATTGATTCCATGCATAAACTTTTGACTGACAAACCGGGTTCACAAATGGTTCTGCTCGGAAATGAGGCGATCGCCAGAGGCGCCATGGAAGCCGGCGTCGCAGTGGCGACCACTTATCCGGGAACGCCTTCTTCCGAAATTTCATTGAATTTTTTCCAGATTTCCAAGGAAAGCGATCTGTATTTCGAATACAGCACCAACGAGAAAGTGGCGTTGGAAGTGGCCGCCGCCTCCGCCAACTGTGGAGTTCGTACGATGTGCATCATGAAGCATGTCGGGTTGAATGTGGCAGCCGATGCGCTGATGACCTTGGCCTATGTCGGGGTAACCGGTGGGCTTGTAATTCTGACGGCCGACGACCCGTTTATGTTTTCCAGCCAGAATGAACAGGACAACCGCTACTACGGAAAGTTGTCCGGGCTTCCGGTTCTGGAACCCTCCACCGTGGAAGAAGCCAAAGAAATGATCGGATACGCGTTTGAATTATCCGAAACGCTTCAGGAACCGGTTCTCTTCCGTACCACTACCCGGATCAATCATTCCACGGCTCCGGTTACACTGAAGCCCCTTCCGCCTCGTGTCACCAAGGGAACATTTCATCGGGATCCCTTCAGTTATGTCACTGTTCCCGCAGTTTCCCGAAAACTTCACGTCAAATTATTGGAAAACTGGAACAAGGCCCTCGAACTTTCCGACCATTCACCCTTGAACCGGATTACCGGCAACGGGAAATGGGGAATTGTCTGCAATGGAGTTTCCGATTCCTATGTGCAGGACGCATTGAGTGATTTGCAGATTACGGACCGGACACGCGTGCTGCGGATCGGCTTTTCCCACCCCATGCCTTCCCGGTTGATTCAGAAATTTCTGGACGGCTGTGAAAAGGTGTTGGTGGTGGAAGAGGGCGAGCCCTATATGGAGGAGTCTGTCAAGGCTTTCGCCCAAGAGGCAGGAATTATGATTCCGATTCGCGGAAAGGCACCGGACCTGTTCTCTCGGCTTTATGAGTTTGACCCTCGGATGGTTCGACAAAAGATTGCCGGATTCTTTGGAATTTCTTATTCCCCGGAGCCGGTGGTGGATCTTTCGGATGTTCCGCCGATCCCCCAGCGCCCCCCGAATCTCTGTGCCGGGTGTTCTCATCGGGCGACCTTTTTTGAAGTCCGGAAAGCGGCCGAAGGAATGGATGTTATCTACCCGACCGATATCGGGTGCTATACTTTGGGATTCCTGCCGCCCCTTGGGATGGGGGATTTTTTGATCTGCATGGGTGGATCCACCAGCACTCCCTGCGGATTTTCCCGGGTGACGGACAGTAAGGTGGTTTCTTTCATCGGGGATTCCACGTTCTTCCACTCCGGTATCACCGGGCTTATCAATGCGGTTTTCAACAATCACAATTATACTCTGGTGATCCTGGATAACGGAATCACGGCCATGACCGGGCACCAGCCGAACCCCGGTGTGGACATGTCCCTGATGAATTTGAGCGGTTACGGCCGGATTTCCATTGAAGAGGTCGTCCGGGCCCTGGGCGTTCCCCATATTGCCGTGATTCATCCGTACAAAGTGGGGAAAAGCATCGAGACTATCCGGGAGGCCCTGCAATTCAAGGGAGTTTCGGTCATCATTTCCCAGGAAATGTGCACCCTGTATGCGAAGAGTGTGAAAAAAGCCAAAACCAGGGTCTTCACGATCAATGACAAATGCAAGAACCACCGCGATTGCGTCAACCTGCTGGGATGCCCGGCATTCACCATCGAAAACGAGCGGGTGAAGATCGATGCGGTCATGTGTGCGGGATGTGCCGTTTGTGCCCAGGTTTGTCCGGAAAATGCGATCGTTCCCCTCAAGGCCTGATTCAGTGGAAATCGATCCGCTCCGGTACCAAAGGTAGCGGTTTCAATGGAATTCCCGTCGGGCCGGAACCGGTGTCCGGAATCCTGTGATCCGGGTCCGGACCGGCCTTTCATGAAGATGATATAATCGATAAGGGATTTGTACTATGTCGGATACAACAAGACTGATCATTGTCGCAGTGGGAGGCCAAGGAAATCTCCTGGCTTCGAGTGTACTGGGAGAGGCAGCGATGCTGTCGGGGGTTCCGTTTCGGATGAGCGAAATCCACGGCATGGCCCAGCGGGGAGGGGTGGTGGAATCTTCTCTGGTTTTCGGTAAGGCGGTCAGCACCATCATATCGGATGGAGAAGCCGATGTCCTGGTGGGCTTTGAGCCTTCCGAAACACTTCGTGCCTTGAACAAATGTAATTCCCGCACGGTTGTCGTTACCAATATTTCTCCTTTCCCGCCGTTTACGGTAGCGATCGGAAAGGGTGTGTACCCGGATCTGGAAAACCTCCAGACATTGATCCGGGAAAAAACATCCCGGCTGATCGTGTTGGATGCCGTGAAAATGGCCAAGGAGGCCGGCAACGTGATGGCGGTGAATATGGTCCTGTTGGGCGCGTTGATCCGTACGGGAGTGTTGCCTCTGACCGCTGAAAACGTACAGGAAGCGATCCGTACCAAAACCAAGCCCGCCTTTTTGGATGTGAACTTGAAGGCATTTGATATGGGGTTTTCTCAGATGTGAACTGGTGAACGGAGCAGCGAAAAAAGGAGAGTTTCTATGTTCTGGAATGAAACGTTTGAATGCATGCCGGCAGCGGATCTGAAAAAGTTTCAATTGGAAAAACTCAAGGAAACCGTGTCCTGGGCCTATGAGCGGGTCCCGTTTTATCGGAAAAAACTGGACGAACTGAATGTGAAGCCGGAAGATATCCGAAGCCTGGAGGATGTATCCAAACTACCGTTTACCGTCAAAAACGATTTGCGAGACAATTATCCGTTCGGACTGTGTGCCGTACCGCTCCGGGAGGTGGTTCGGGTCCACGCCTCCTCCGGGACTACGGGCAAGCCGATCACCGGGCCGTATACCGAGGGAGATCTGGATAACTGGGCCGAATGCATGGCCAGAAATCTGTTCGCCGCCGGAATCCGGGAAGACGATATGGTGCAAAACGCCTATGGCTATGGTCTGTTCACCGGCGGCCTTGGCTTTCATCAGGGAGCCGGCAAGCTGAAGTGCACCGTGGTTCCGACCAGTTCGGGACTCACGGAGCGGCAGATCACCCTGATGAAGGATTTTGGAACCACCGTACTGTTCTCCACCCCTTCCTATGCCCTGACCATCGCGGAACGCGCGGAAGAACTGAAAGTGGATTTCCGATCCCTGCCTCTCCGGGTGGGGGTCTTCGGGGCGGAGCCTTGGACGGTCCAGATGCGCAACGAGATCGAGGAAAGGATGGGAATCAAAGCCATGGAGGCCTACGGCCTGACCGAATTATCCGGACCCGGTGTCGCGTTCGACTGTGTGGAACAGAATGGATTGCATATCAACGAAGACCATTTTCTGGCGGAGGTGGTTGACCCCATTACCTTCGAGCCGCTGCCGATTGGCGAAAAAGGGGAGTTGATCTTTACTTCTCTGCAGAAAAAAGCGATGCCGATCATCCGGTACCGGACCAAGGATATCACCCGATTCATCAAGGAGCCCTGTTCCTGCGGAAGAACTCTTTTGAAGATGGAAAAACTTTCCGGAAGAACCGATGACATGCTGATCATCAGCGGTGTCAACGTTTTTCCATCCCAGATCGAATCCCTGCTTCTGGAAATTCCGGAAGTGGAGCCGCAATATCGGCTGGTGGTTCGGAAAAAGGGGTATCTGGATCAGTTGGTGGTTCAAGTGGAGGGGAAAAAGGAAATCTATGACGCGGGTCCGGAAAAACGGTTCCAGGTGGAGTCCAAGGTGGCGGCCCATATCCGGGGCATGATGGGCATCAGCGTGGAAGTCAATCTCGTCGAACCCAAATTCATTGCCCGCAGTGAAGGAAAGGCGTTGCGAGTGGTCGATGAAAGACCCCGTCATTTGCGATAACCGGCAACCGATTCTTAAAAAAGGGCTTTTGTGGCATCCAAACCTGTTCCCGAAGCTTCCATCTCCTGCCTGAGTGCAGAGCAGAGATATCGTGCGTTTTTAAATTTTCTACCGGATCCGGTGTTCGTTTTCAATCTGGACAGCACGGTATCGTATCTGAATCCGGCCTTTGAAAGGGTTTTCGGCTGGACGCTTCGGGAACTGGAAGGGAAACACATTCCGTTTGTTCCGGATCATTTGAAGGAACAGACCCGGGAAGGTATTCGCCGTCTGTTTCAGGAAAGGGTAATTTATGGGTTCGAGACCCAGCGGCTGACACGGGATGGGCGGTTGCTGGATATCGTGATCGATGGAGCCATTTTTTATGATGAAAACGGATTACCCGCCGGGCAGGTAGTGACTCTCCGGGATGTCACGCCCGAAAAACGAATCAATCGCGTCAACCAGGCGATGTTTCGTATCGCCAGGGCGTTGTATCAATTTCGGAGGTTGGATGACCGCCTGGATTTCATTGTACGGGAAGTACAGGAATTGGTGGCGGTGGATGGTGCCTCGGTCATTCTACTGGATGAGGAAAGAAATGAATTTTATTTTCGAGCCACCAATTTTGGAGATTCCGGAACCGGTCAGCGGATGAAGGAGATCCGGTTTCCGGTTGACAAGGGAGTTGCCGGTCATGTCTACCGGACCGGGGAACCGCTCATTGTGGCGGATACCTCTCAAAGCCCCTATTTTTTTTCTGTCGTCGATGAAGAAACCGGATATCAGACGCGGAGCATGCTGGATGTACCTATCCGGACTTCGGAACGGATAATTGGAGTTCTTTGTGCGGTCAATAAAAAGAATCGTGCTTTTGATGAAAACGATGTGGAGCTGCTGAGCGCCATTGCCACAACCGTAGCCTACCCGATTGAAAATGCCCTTATTCACGAGGAACTGAAGAAATCTTATGATGAGGTACAAAGCCTCAACTGGGCGAAAGAGAAAGTTATCCATCATCTTTCTCATGAGTTGAAGACCCCGGTTTCCGTTCTTTCAGCTTCTCTGGGTCTCTTAAAAACCCGTCTTCCGTCCCCCTCCGATCCTGTCATTCATCGCATCCTGGAGAGAGCTACCCGGAATTTGAACCGGATTCTGGAAATGCAGTATGAAATTGAGGATATCCTCCGGCAGAAGGATTACCGCGCCTACCATATGCTGACCGATTTGATGGAGGCTTGTCGGGATGAATTGGAAGTGTTGGTCGAAGAAATCGGAGAGGATCGGATCGTGGATCGCCTTCGGCAGCGGATCGATTCCCTTTTCGGCCCCAAGGACACGGTCTCCGAAGAGATCGATCTCACCGCATTCACCGATCAGTTGATCCGAAACATCCGGATGGAGTTTTTGCACCGTCACTGTCAGCTGGAAACTGAACTGGAAACGACAAACCGTGTATTTCTTCCGCAGGATGTGTTAAAAAAGGTTATTGTTGGCCTGATCCGAAATGCCGTAGAAAATACCCCGGACCAAAGCCTGATTCGGGTTCGTGTGAAAAACGGGAAAAGCGGTCCGGAACTGACTGTGACTGACTATGGGGTGGGTATCACAACGGAGGACCAGAAGCTGATTTTCCAAACCCATGTCACCACCCGGGGAACGCTTGAATATTCAACCAAAAAACCCTATGATTTTCATGCCGGGGGCAGGGGATTCGATTTGCTGCGGATGAAGATCTTTTCCGAACGGTATCATTTCACGATTCGCCTGTCATCTACCCGGTGCCGATACATCCCCCGAAATGAGGATCTCTGCCCGGGGGATGTGGGGTTGTGCCGTTTTTGTTCGTCCGTGCAGGATTGCCTGGATTCCGGTGGAACTACGATGACGGTGAGTTTTACAAACTAGGTTTCTCCTTTTTACCCGAACCATTACATTGGAACATCCAACACCTAATACGAACCCTTAACTTAATACGCATATCTTTTCCATGTCCGAAAACAATCCCAACCTGGATGATCAGGGACATTTTTTCCGCGAGATGCAGATCGAGTTGCTGATTCACGATCTGAAGGACCCGGTTGCGGTCATGGAAACCGGCATCCGGTCTCTTCTGGAGCGACGGGAAACCAACGGACCACTTACCGCGAAACAGGAAAGAACGTTGAAACGTGTGCTTCGGAGTATCCGCAAGACCCGAAGCATGATGTACAATCTTTTGGAAATCGGTCGTTCTCAGGCCGGATGCATCAACTGTTCGGCTTTTTCACCGCTCGAGATTCTGTTCGAAACACTATTGGAGGCACTGGAGGTACAGTTTCCGTCTGTGTATGAAAAACTGTTTTCCCGGAATGACCGGGAGGATACTTTTCGGATTCTTCTCGAAAACGGGATTGACATACAGCTGGGTTTCGGAATCACAGACCTGACCTTGATGCAGGATGAAACCAAATTTCACCAGATCGTAGGAAATCTCATCAAGAACGCTCTTCAATACCGAAAAGAGCTTCTGTGTATTTGGATGAATTGCGAGCAAAGCCGCCTTATCGTGGAGATACAGGACGACGGACCGGGCATACCCAAGGAATTCCATGAAACGGTTTTTCATCGATATACTCAGGTGAAAGGCACCCAAAACCTTTCCCGCAGCGGGCATGGGTTGGGTCTGGCGGGGGCACGGATCATGGCCAGATGTATGGGAGGAGATATAGCCGTGATCAGCGATTCCGGGATGGGAGCGAAATTTCGTGTGGTATTGCCGTTGAAATAAACAGGGGGGTCACGGGGCATGCGACCGGTCGGCTTCCGGTGAATCGGGACAAGGAGGTGTAGGAATGGCGAAAAAACCTTCGCTGCTGGCAGGAAAGCATATTCTGATCGTCGATGATGAGGAGGATGTGCTGGAGACCATTGAAGACGTTCTCGAAACGGCCCGGATCGACAAAGCGCGGGATTATGAGACCGCATCCCGCAAAATCCGGGAAGTTCGATATGACTTGGCCATACTGGACATCATGGGGGTGAATGGTCTTCAGTTGCTGGAAGAAGCCGTATATCGGGGGATACCGACCGTTATGCTGACCGCTCACGCCATCACTCCGGAAACGCTGATTGCCTCCATTCGAAAGGGCGCGATTTCCTATCTTCCCAAGGAAACCCTGGTGGATTTGGATAAACTTCTCGAGGATTTGCTGGAAGCTTATCAAAGCGGTATCCCCCCCTGGCAATTGCTGTTCAACCGGCTGGGTGATTATTTTGATGAACGGTTCGGGCCAGACTGGAAAAACAAGGAAAGCGAGTTCTGGTCGAATTTTCACCGCACCTACCACATCGGCCAAGGAATCCGGAAGCGACTCGAAAACGACCCGCACATAGTGGGAAAGGGAATCTAGGCTGGCAAAACTATTTCTAGCACTACTCGGACTTTATGCGGTGTATGCCGGACTGCTCTTTTTTTTCCAGCGGTCCATGATCTTTCCTCGGGGAATGATCCCGTCGGTTCCGGAACCGGTAATCTCGCCTCATATACGGCAGATTCGCCTGGAAACCGGAAAGGAATCGGTCGATATGTGGCTGCTGGAGGCCGACGCCCGGTTCGAAAGGCCCTGCCCGGCCGTGATATTTGCACACGGAAACGCCGAATTGATCGATTTTTGGCCGGAATATCTCGACCGTTTTCAACACATCGGAATCCATCTGCTTCTGGTCGAATACCCTGGTTACGGCCGTTCGACCGGACGCCCTTCCCAAACCTCCATTACCCGTGTACTGACGGCCGCCTATGACAGGCTGATTTCCCTGGAACAGGTGGATTCGAGGCGGATCATTCTGTTCGGGCGGTCGATCGGCGGAGGTGCAGTTTGCAGCTTAGCCAAAGTCCGCCCCTCGGCCGCAATCATCCTGATGTCCACTTTTACCGGTATCCGGTATTTTGCTATCCGCTATGGACTTCCTTCCGCCCTGGTCCGGGATCCCATGGACAACCTCGGGTTTCTCCAAAACTATGAACAACCGGTTCTGGTTCTTCATGGGAGGCATGACGAGATTATTCCGTATTCCCATGCGCTTCTCCTGTTATCCGCATCCCCCAAAGCCTCGTTAATTTCTTGGGAGTGCGGCCATAACGACTGTCCGCCGGATTGGGAAGATTTCTGGAAAGAGGTGGTTTCTTTTCTGGGTCAATGGGAATTGGTTCCTATGGATCCGAATACCAGCCCTGCTTCCGGGGAAAACCGGGGGAAAGAACCGGGCATGGATAGGACCGGATCCAAGAGATGACGATGGCTCACCGCAACGGAGAGGGAACCTTATCGCGGGTATAGTCCGCCAGAAGACTGCCTTTCCAGTATTCCCGGGTCGGATCTCTGAAAAAGGCTTGGAAAAGAAAAAGGCTTTTTTCCCGAAGTACGTGGGGAACGATCACCGGAGGATCCTGGCTGTATAGTGGTGGAAGACTTCGGAAATCACAGGAACAACCCCCTCCCATCACATCCTCGTAGGCATATACGATATTCCGGATTCCGCTGATGAGAATGGCCCCCAGACACATGAGACAGGGCTCCATGGTGGAATAGATGCAACACATCCGAGGGTCGATTCGAATTCCGGCGGCCTCCACCTGGCGGAGCGCGAGAATCTCCGCGTGATCGGTTTCGGACCTATATTCCCCAAAGGAATGAATCCGGGAGGCCGAAGCGATGACCCGGTTGTCTTGAACAATGACGCATCCAACCGGAAATTCTCCGGCCTGAAGGGCTTTTTGGGCCTCTTTCAACGCCATTTCCATGAAACATACCTGTTCTATGCCCATGGGGTTGTTATGGCCTCCGGATTTCCTGGATACGAGCCTGGGCCATTCTTCCTAGTTCGGTGGAGGGCGACAGTTCCACCACTTTTTCGAAGGCCCGGAGGGCGGGTTCGGGCTTTCGGATCTGCAGATAGGCTGACCCCAATTCCCAGAAAATTTCCGGAGACCGTGGGGCTGACCGGGCTGCTTCCTCCAGGTACACGATGGCCTGGTCAATTTTCCCCTGGGCTGTTAACGTGTCGGCGAGACCTTTCAACGCAATGGGAAAATTGGGGGAAACCCGTAAGGAGTCCCGAAAATAAGTTTCTGAACGGACATAGTCATGTTTCCGGTAATAGGCGATTCCCAGGTTGGCCAACGGGTAGTGTGGGGTGGCATACAGCAGGTCTCCCCGGATCGAAGAGAAAGCCTCAATGGCCTGGTCCAGCTGATTGGTCGCCAGATAGGCCGTCCCCAGGTTGTTGATCGCCGGCGCAAAATCCGGTTTCAGACGTATGGCGTTTTCCAGGTGCCTTACCGCCTCGTCCGGTTTATTTTTGGCTAGGTAAGCCAGACCAAGGCCATTCTGAAGATAGGGATCGTCGGCATACAGTTTTTCTGCGGCCAACAGTTCCCTCAGTGCGGCCGTTGGGTTCCCCTGGTGCAGGTATGCCTCTCCCAGGTTGCGACGGGCTTCGCTCTGTTTTTTGTGTTCCAGGCCCGCGGTTGCGCAGGAAAGCAGAACAACCGGAAGGAAAATGGTCAGAACCAGAAGCCTCGGCATGTGCATATTCCTCCTGAATCCATCATGACGGCGGGTCATGCAGACTTCGAAAGATGGAGCAGACCGGCGATGTGTTCGGAAACTCCGGTGACGAATCGTCGAAATTCCTCTTTTTCCAAGGGATTTCCGGGAGCCGGAAACGCTGGTACCGAGGAAGGGCGAACCAGAACCGGATCGTTAATCAGAGATGGATCCGGTATGATTTCAAACTCCTCCGGAAAACTTCGCCTGAAATACAGATCCTGAAATCCGGAGAACTTGAGGGAATGCGCTGTGGAATCCAGAACCGCAGTATCGGTGGAAAGGATATATCCCTTCTTGCGGGCCGCCATCAAACCGGCCAGGCATTCTCCGCCGTGCGTGCATGCGATATGACCATTCCGATTGGCGCGCAACTGCCAGTCCATGATGGATTGCTCGGGAACATGGACGAAAAAAACGTTTTGCTTTCCGGAGAGCCGGTTGTATTCCCGAACCAGGTGAATGACTCGGGGCATGGAGACCGGGTTTCCGATCATGGCCGCCTGGGCCACGCTGGAGCGAACCGTTACTGGCACGAATTCCCGTTTGGATTCCTCCGGCTCCAGATAATATCGATATACCGGGTCGGCGTGCTCAGATTGGACTCCGATGATTCGAGGCAGAGTTTCAATGACACCGGTCTGAAAAAATTTCAGAAAACCGTTCATTACAGCGGTGATGTTCCCGGCATTTCCGATCGGAACGACAAGGGCCTTGTCTTTCAGATCGTATTCAAAATCCTGGGCGATCTCGTAAGAATAGGATTCCTGACCCAAAATCCGCCAGGCATTCTTCGAATTCAGGAGCAATACCGGATAGGTTTCGGACAATGCCTCCACTACCTTCATGCAGTCATCGAAAACCCCTGGAATTTCAAACACCTGAGCTCCGCTTCCCAGTGGCTGGGAGAGTTGCTGGGGGGTGACCTTCCCATGGGGGAGCAGCACAGCGGATTTGACATGGGGCTGGAGGTAGGCCGCATACAATGCCGCGGATGCCGAGGTGTCCCCCGTGGATGCGCATACGGCCAGGACATCGGAAAGATGGCCTTTTTTCAGTAGAAAATGAATGTAGGACAACGCACTGGCCATGCCCCGGTCTTTGAAAGATGCACTGGGGTTCTGGCCGTCGTTCTTGAAGAAAAAGCGGATTCCGGCCTGATTTTGCATCCATCCGTTGGCCTCGATCATGGGGGTGTGCCCTTCCCCCAGGTATACGATGGAATCCAAGGGCAACACCGGGCCGATGAACTCGTGATATCGATAAATACCTTTCAGGGCTGGAATCGACAGCATCTTCCGGTAATCAAAAATGTCTCTCCAAGTGGAACCCGGTGTCTCTTTCAATTTTTCGAACCCTGCGTCGTGGAGCATCAACACCTGGGAACAGTCCGGACAGGTATAGAGAAGCTCGGCGATGCCGAATTCCCGGCCGCAGCCAAGGCACCGGTAGAACAGGCCGTCACGGGATGCCGGTATCAGGAATTTTTGGATGATGGGTGGAAACGATTCGATTTTCATGGTGTGATGATCTCCATTCCCCCCATATACGGGCGTAACGCCTCTGGAACGATCACCGAGCCGTCCGTCTGCTGATAATTCTCCAGAATGGCTGCCAGGGTCCGTCCCACGGCCAAGCCGGAACCATTCAGGGTATGGACGAACTCGGTTCCTTTTTTGTCTTTTCGTTTCATTCGGATATTGGCCCGCCGGGCCTGGAAATCTTCGAAATTGCTGCAGGAGGAGATTTCCCGGTATACTCCCTGGGCCGGCATCCAGACTTCGATATCATAAGTTTTGGCGGAGGAAAACCCCATGTCGCCGGTACAAAGCAGCACGACCCGGTACGGCAGGCCCAGCCGTTTGAGGATTTCCTCGGCGTTTTCCAGCAGGCTTTCGAGTTCTTCGTAGGAATTTTCAGGTTTTGAGAACTTGACAAGTTCCACCTTGTTAAACTGATGCTGCCGGATGAGGCCGCGGGTGTCCTTGCCGTGGGAACCCGCTTCGGATCGGAAGCAGGGAGTGTAGGCCGTATAGCAAATCGGAAGACGGGATTCCTCCAGGATTTCTCCCTGGTGGATGTTGGTGACCGGCACTTCCGCAGTCGGGACCAGGAAATAATCCCATCCTTCCAGCTTGAAAAGGTCTTCTTCGAATTTCGGTAGCTGTCCGGTGTGGGTCATGCTGTTCCGATTCACGATAAACGGGGGCAACACCTCGGTATATCCATGGTGGAGCGTGTGAGTGTCCAGCATAAAACTGATCAGCGCTCTTTCCATGGCTGCACCGGCTTTAAAATATAACGGGAATCGTGCTCCGGTGATTCGTGCAGCCCGTTCCAGATCCAGTATGCCCAGTTTCTCGCCGATCGTCCAATGAGGTAACGGCTCAAAGGGGAAGGCAGGAACGTTTCCCACGGTTTTGACCACCGGATTTTCCGAGCTGTCTTTGCCGATCGGAACCGAGACATGCGGAATATTGGGGATCCCCATCAGAATGTCGGTGACCGTGTGCTCGTTTTCTTCCAGAAGGGTTTCCAGTTCTTTGATCCGGGTTCCGACTGCCCGCATGTCCCGTGTAAGATCATCGGCGTTTTTTCCGGATTTTTTTATTGAGGCGATTTCGTCTGATACCGCGTTTCGCTTCCTTCGGAGTTCTTCGAGTTCCAGCAGAACGGTTTTCCGACGGTTGTCACATTCTTTGAGGGTTTGCAGATCCGCGGTTTTACCCCGGTTCCCCAGAGCCTGTTCCACGATGGATAAATTTTGTCTGACAAACTTGATTTCCAGCATGATACATCCTATATTATAGAATTAACGCAATAATATGATCTTGAATCGGGTAGGCACCGCGGGTTTGATAGAGAACGGAAAACCGGTTTCCGTCTCGAGTCGGAGTTTAGAATCGTTGTCACCGGGGATATATGCCTCACCCTGCTTTTGTGTAACAGGCGGTCCCGCTTTAGTCAACGACAAACCGCTGATCAGCCGTCTTTCGATGGGTTCCCACATTCTCCGGAGGAGTACGATATGGATGATATCAAACAGACCAAGGCTAGAATCCGAAGTGAAATTATGACCGCTTTGGACTCTCTATCGGAAAATGAGTATGAATCCAGAGCGCAAAGAATCGAGACCAGGCTGTTTGATTTCGCCAATTTTCATG
Organism: uncultured Desulfobacterales bacterium; assembly: GCA_964614125.1. Taxonomy (GTDB): domain Bacteria; phylum Desulfobacterota; class Desulfobacteria; order Desulfobacterales; family Desulfatirhabdiaceae; genus UBA4064. The sequence goes on from CAZTKB010000029.1 coordinate 18,507, forward strand.
AAGCCAAAATTTTATTGATGTTTATTGACCGGCCGTATGACATGTCAACGGAGGGGATAATTCGGCAATGCCGGAAAATGCAGAAAATAGTCGTCCTTCCGGCGTTCGATCCCCAGAAATTTCGAACCCGGCTGTTC
>CAZTKB010000030.1:0-18573 GCA_964614125.1 uncultured Desulfobacterales bacterium
GCCATGAAATGGCAGAAAACGCTGGCGCCGGCAACAATCACCATGACCATGCAGCTGATCCGGGTGGTATCCGCGAGGGACTGAACAAACCCTTTCCAGGTAAGCTGCCTTCTAACCAACGCTACCAGAAGGGTCAGAAATGCTCCGATCCCGGCGGCTTCCGTCGGAGTGAAAAACCCGAAAAAGATTCCGCCCATAACCATTCCGAAAATGAACAGGGTTTCCAAAAGACCCGAAAAGGCTTTCCATTTCTGGGTGGAATCGGTTGCCGGCCCCGATGGTGCCAAGGCCGGCTTCAGCCGGACCTGGATATACACGGTCAGGATGAACAGTGCGGACAACAGGATTCCAGGAAGGATCCCGGCCGCAAATAACTTGCCGATGGACTGCTCGGTCAGAATACCGTAGACGATGAAGATGACACTCGGGGGAATCAGAATTCCCAGGCTGCCCGCTGCGGCGACGGTTCCGCCGGCCATACCCATGTCATATCCATATCGTTTCATTTCCGGAATGGTTACGGTTGCCATGGTCGCAGCAGTGGCGTTGGTCGATCCGCAGATGGCCGAGAAACCGGCACAGGCTCCGATAGTGGCGATCGCCAAGCCCCCGGGCCGGTTTCCGATCAGGATGTAGGCGGAATCATAGAGCCTTCGGCTGATGCCGGAATAAAAGGCGATCTGGCCCATCCACACGAACAGCGGAATGACCGTCAGGCCGTATGAGGAAAATACCTCGAAAAAATCACGGATGAGCAGGCTGAGGCCGGCCTCGATCCCCCGGACATAGCAAAATCCCAGGAATCCGACAAACCCCATGACAAATCCTACCGGCATATTGGAAAACAAGAGGAGGATCATGACCAGGATACCGATCATGCCGATGCTGATCAGGCTCATGCGCTTCTCACCTTTTTCAGGTTGTTAAAAAAATCCACCGCAAGTACAAGACACACGGCGATCGATGCGAAACCGATTCCATAGACAACCAGGTAAAACGGAAATTGAAGGGTGGGGGAGACCTCGCCGGATTCCCGAAGGCCTTCGGCATACAAAAATCCGCGCCAGGAAAGAATCGAAAAGAAAAACAGGCCGAACGCATCGGTAAGACATCCGACCACTGCTCGGATCCGAGGGGGCAGCAGCATGACCGCGAAACTGACGGCTACGTGTCCTTTTTTCACGGCGGTGTGCGCCATGGCAAAGGATACCGCGATGACACCGAGAAATCCCACCAGTTCGAAGGTCCCGGGAATCGGTTTCAGGCCGGGGAGGCCCGCCCATCCGAGACGTTGCTGGAGCGTAACCGCATACCGAAGACACACATCGACACAGGTCAGTCCCATCATGATGACGATGGCCGCTCCCGCGATCCAGTAGAGAATCTCGGCCAGGCGGGCCACCGGGTTGGCCGGGTGGAGATTCATGGGCACCTCCTTTGGGGCAGCCCGGTTTCGGCCACCTGGTTCCGGAGTTCTCGTTTCAGAATTTTTCCGGCAGGACTCTTGGGAAGAGTTTCCACGATCCGGAATTCCTTGGGCACCTTGAACCGGGACAACCGGGATTTCAGAAAATCTTTCAACTCACCCCCGTCGACCATTCGGCCGGGGGCCGGAACGGTATAGGCGATGATGCGTTCCCCCCATTCGGGATCCGGAAGGCCGATGACCGTGCATTCCTGGATTTCAGGACGCATATAGAGAAGTTCTTCTATTTCGCGGGGGTAGACGTTTTCCCCTCCGGTGATGATCATGTCTTTCAACCGGTCCACGATGTACAGATAACCTTCTGAGTCAATCCGGCCCATGTCCCCGCTCCGAAACCAGTTTTCCCAGAACACGGAGCAGGTTTCGTCGGGCCGGTTCAAGTATCCATTCATGATGTTGCGGCCCCGGATGCAGATTTCCCCCACCTTACCGGGTTCGAGAACATTTCCTTCCGTGTCTCGGATCTGGATTTCCACGGTCCCAACCGGGGTTCCGACCGATCCGATCACATGGCGAACCGGGTGGTTGTAGGTCACCATCGAAGCGCTTTCCGTCATTCCGTAGGCTTCGTGAATGGCCAGTCCGGTCCGGTTTTTCCATTGCCGGACCAACTCTTCGGCCATGCTGGCGGCTGCCGAAAAGCAGTATCGGATAGATCCCAGGGCTTTTTTTAAATCCGGCAGGGACAACAACCGGACATAGACAGTGGGTACGGCGAAGAGTTTGGTGACGCGGCCGAAAGCCAGCAGATCCAGTACCCGGTTCATCTCAAAAGAAGGCATCAGTTCCACACAGCCACCGCTCAGGAGAGTGGCGTTCAGAATGTGCATTTGGCCGAAAACGTGGTTCAGGGGCAAAAAACACAGGGAACAGTCCGTTTCCAAAGATCTTTCATTGGATACCACGTTGGTGATTGCCGTCAGGATGTTTTCGTGGCTGAGCATTGCGCCCTTGGGAATTCCGGTGGTGCCACCGGTGAACAGGACAGCACAGATGTCCCTCCGGTCCCGATCCACGGGACGAAAATCCGTCGTGCCATATTCGGCAAGCTGGTTCAGATCCTGATGGGTTCCATTGCAGAGAAGAATCTGAAGGGCATCTGGATCCGACAGGGATTTCAGGGAGAAAAGACGATCGGGAGTTGTCCAAAGCAAACTGGGTTGGGATTCCGCGATCAGTGCGTTCAATTCCGGTTCTGTCAGGGTGGATGGAAGGGGTACGGCGACACCTCCGGCGGCCATGACAGCGAAATACCATTCGACCCATTCCATCGAATTAGGGGCGCACAAAGCTACGAAGTCACCCGGCCGCAACCCCGTTTTGATCAGTCCGGAGGCGATCCGGGCCACGCGGTCCCGCAGGGCCGCGTAGGTGATTTCCCGGTTATTTTCCCGAATGGCGGGCCGATCGGGAAAAAACACTGCCGAATTCCATAGGATATTTGAAACATTCATCATCCATTGTCCCGTTGAAACCTACCGTGAAATTCCATGAGTCGTATCGTTGACTGAATGAAGTTCAAAGACCGACGGCCGATTTTTTTCTTGACTTGGTTTTACATAGTATGGTCTTATGTTTAATGTCAAGCCAAATTTTGGAAAAAAAGTTCTTTCAGGGAGTGGAGGGAAAAATATGGGGCAGTTCACACCGATTAAAACCAACCGGATTTTCGAGGCGGTTCAGGCCCAGTTGAAAGAGGCGATTTTGTCGGGCCGGTTCAAGCCCGGGGAAAAGCTGCCTTCCGAGCGCGAGCTGTGTTCCGAATTTCAGGTGAGCCGGGGTGTGATCCGGGAGGCGATCCGGGCTCTGGAACTGGGGGGGTTTCTGTCGATCCGTCAGGGGCCGGCAGGTGGCGCCTATGTCATGGATTTAACGTATAACCAGGTTGGAAACGCATTTCTGGACCTGTTTCAGACGAGCAAGCTTTCCATGAAGGACATCGCCCAGGTTCGGTTGTATATCGAGCCGGAGGTGGCCCGTTTGGGTGCACGCAATTTCAGTTCTGATTCCATGGATCTGCTGTTGGAGGTGGAAAGGGAAGAACATGTTCCGTATGCATCCGATGCCGATCGTATCGATCGGCTGACCCGGGTTCACAAGGTGCTTGCCCGCCTCTGTGGAAACCCTTTTTTCGAAGCGATTGTAAGATCCATGCTGATGTTGACCGCGGAAGTCGTGTTGACCGTCGCCTCGGATCATGATCTGCTGCACGGTCCCGGAGAACACCAGGGGATTATCCGCGCCGTGATTTCCCGCGACGAGGATGCGGCGGCAGAGGAAATGGCACGGCATCTCCGTCAATTCTCCCAAAACCTGATCGAGATGGAAATAACCTACCGGCAACGGTATTCCTGAAAAAACGGCAGGCGGCCACCTAACCTTTTTAAGGAAAGGAGATCTGCGCATGGATCTATCTGTACAGAATTCTCTCGTCATTCCACCAGACCTTCGGTTTCTGTATCGGTCCGAGGTTTCCATCGGTGAACCGATCGACATCGGTCCGTCACCGGCCGGTATTCGAAGGGTCATTCCCATCACCGGTGGAACCTTCCACGGCCCCCGGATTTCAGGGCACATCCTTCCCGGGGGGGCGGATTGGCAGATCCTTCGACCGGACGGAATTACCGAGGTGGATGCCCGGTACACCCTGGAAACATCCGATGGAGCGAGAATTCATGTTTCCAACCGAGGGCTCCGGCATGGCCCTGTCGATGTGATGAGCCGGCTGGCTCAAGGCCTTCCGGTGGATCCGAGACGGTATTATTTCCGCACTGTCCCGGTGTTCGAAACCGGTGCGCCGAACTTGATGTGGCTGAACGGCGTGGTTGCCGTGGCCACCGGAGAACGCTTCCCGGAGGTGGTGATCATAACCGTGTTTGAAGTGCTGTAATGGAGCGGATCAACCCATGTTGGTCCTTATTCAACCTGTAACAAAGAGGAGGTCCGGATGAATCGAAAGTTTGGGTGGGTGGTATGGTTTATGATGTTTGGTTGGGGACTGACGGCGGGTTTGGCGACTGCTCCGGCCGTGGCCCAGCCCCTGGAACTCGGGTATGCCAATTTTTTCCCTCCGATGCATGACCAGGGGAAATTGGCGGAAGCTTGGGCAAAAGAAATCGAAACCCGAACCGGCGGGAAGGTAAAAATCGTCTATTATGGCGGAGGGGCTTTATTGAACGGACCCCAGATTTATGACGGGGTCCTGAAAGGAATCGCGGATATCGGCATGTCGGTATTCGGATACAGTCGCGGGGTGTTTCCGGCCATGGAGGTGATCGATCTTCCCAACGCCTATCCGGACGGGAAAACCGCCACCCAGGTGATCAATGATTTTTATCAGAAATTCAAACCCGCTGAACTGGCCAAGGTGAAAGTTCTGTACCTGCACGCCCACGGTCCCGGCATTCTCCACAGCAAAAAGGAAATTTCCCGGCTGGAGGATCTCAAGGGGCTGAAAATCCGGTCCTATGGATTCAACGCGGATATGGTGACCGCCTTGGGGGCGGTCCCGGTATCCCTGCCCCAGGGAGGCGTATACGAAGCCTTGCAAAAGGGAGTGGCCGATGCCACCTTTGTCGGATCCGAAGCCTTGAAGGGATGGAAACAGGCGGAGGTGGTCAAATACACCATCGGCTGCTACGGAATCGGGTATACCGCCGGGCAGTACGTGGTCATGAACCTGGACCGCTGGAACTCCCTGCCCAAGGATGTTCAGGCCGTGTTCGAACAGGTAAGCCTCGAGTGGATCCCCAAACACGGAGCCGCCTGGGATCAAAGCGACAAGGAAGGATTGGAATACAGTCTGAGCCTGGGCAACAAGTTCATCCCGTTATCTGCCGAGGAGAACGCCAGGTGGGCCCAAACGGTTCAGCCGGTGACCGAGGCCTATATCGAATCCATGAACAAAAAAGGGCTTCCGGGCAAGGATTATGTTGATTTTGTACGGGAACAGGTGAAAAAATACGCCAAATAAACGGATGCGGCCGGCCGGCGGCCAGTGGTTTACGGGAAAATCACGGCAGGCTTTCGGACCATCGGGCGGCCGCTCTTTGCATCGGGGGAGAATATACATGTCACCGATCCACCGCCTGGACGGAAAACGAGTGCTGCTTGTCGATGACGAGCCGGATATCTTGGAAACCCTGGAGGATCTTTTGCCGATGTGCCGGACGACACGGGCGGATTCCTACGATGAGGCCTTCCGCCTCATCGATACGGAATCATTCGACCTGGCGATATTGGATATCATGGGGGTTTCCGGCTATGAACTGCTGAATCGATGCGTTCAGCGGAAAATAACCGCGGTGATGTTGACGGCTCGGGCGTTGACCCCAGCCGACGTGGCCAGGTCCTTTCGGGATGGCGCTGCTTATTTCATCCCCAAGGAAGAAATATTCCGGCTGGCGACCTTCCTGGAAGATGTCCTGGAAGCCCAATCGGCAGGGAAAAGCACCTGGGGCCGCTGGGTGGAAAGATTATCCGCCTTCGGAGAAAAAACCTTCGGCAAAGACTTTGATAAAAACGATCCGAATTTCCTGGATAAGCTGATTTTTTACTGATTTGGGAAAAGGACAGGCGGCCGCATGACTGGCCGGTTGCCGGGACAGGAGTGGGCGTGGCGGATGGATGGTTGTTTCTTTGGAGCTGGTTACCGATACTGGTGCTGACGGTGCTGGCCGTAGGTTTTCGCCAAACGGCCCTGGCACTGTCGGTGTATGGCACCCTGTTCAGTCTGATTCTCTCGGTCGGAATTTTTCATACCCCGCTTTTGGTGGTTCTGACGGCCGGCGTTGATGGGGTGTTCACGACGTTTCCGTTGCTGTTGGTTATATTTGCCGGAATTCTGCTCAGTCAACTGATGATGACCACGGGATCCTTGGCTCGGATCGTCACCTGGTTCATGCAGGGAGTGAACAGTTCTTTTCTTCGGAACCTCCTCATTACCATCGGGGTCGGGAATTTCATGGAAGGGGCCAGCGTGATCGCGGAGCCGGTGGTAGCTCCCATGTTGCGGGCCGGCGGAGTCCTTCCGGCTGGAGCTGCTGCATTGTCCATCATCGGCTACTCCGGGCTGATGACTTTGGAGTTGTCCGGCATGATTCTGGCCGTGCACTCTTTGATCACGGGCCTGCCGATCCAGGAATTGGCCATCCCCTCTGCCTGGCTTTCGATTCCAGCCACCCTGATGATGACCGCCTGTATTCCGTTTTTCCTGCGGGGATCGGAGGATGACGGAATCGGTTTCGGACGGCAGATGCTTCTATCCGTAGGATCCGGCCTTCTCGCATCGGGTATCGCGCTGGTGACCGTAATGGCCGCCGGACCGTCTCTCGCCGGAATGCTGGGGGGAATGGGACTGATTCTGTTTCTCATCCGGATGGGGATCCGCCGCATGGCTGTCAGCCGGCAAATCTGGATGGATCTATCCCCCTTTATTTTGCTGATGATCTCGCTGTTTCTGGTTAACACGGTTCCGTTTCTGAAACATCTCACCCTGGATAGACTCCGCATCACCTTTCAGGTGATTCCGGTTCACACCATCACACTCACCCCGTTTTTTTCCGCTTATCTGTATCTCTTTTTGGCATTTGCCTTCGCTGCCCGAATATTCGGAATGAACCGGCACCAGGTCCTTTCGGTGGTCCGGGCCGGTTTTTGGAAAGGGTGGCGGCCGTCCCTGTCCATGGCTCTGTTTGGCGCCATGGGGCAGATGATCGCCTATTCCGGGTACGGCAGTGGATTTACAGCTCTGGATTTGGAGATGCACATCCCCTGGGTCTTGTCCGAAGGACTCAAGGATGTCACGGGAGGATGGTATCCGATCGTGGTTCCGGTCCTGGGTTGGGCCGGTACATTTCTAACCGGATACGGGGTGGCTTCTCTCATGCTGTTCGGACAACTTCAGGTTCAGGCGGCCGTGATGCTCGGGATTTCCGCCGCATTGCTTTCTGCGGGCCTGGCGGTGGGGGCCTCGATCGGATCGATTTCCTCGCCGTTTAAAATTGCGATCGCCGCTTCCATGTGTGGGGCAGTGGGAAAAGAAGGAGAAATTCTCCGGTGGACCATCCCCATCGGGATTGTCTGCTCCCTGGTGCTGGGCGGTATCTTGTATCTGGCAGTGTGATTGCCGTACTGTCATGGAGAAGCCAGAAAATGGTTCACCAGATCCGGGACAAACGGGAAGGGGGTATCATTGGAGAGGTATGACGGAACATGGCTGGCACCGGTTTCCCCCTTTTGCGGATTTTCGAGAAAAGCCCGGATCAAATCGTCGAGGGTATCGGCGATGGATTCGGGTGTCATGTTCTCGAGACTGGTGATGTTTTCATGCCAGTTGGCGAGATTCTTCCCGGCGAAACGGTTGGTCAGGGTCAGCATGCCGAAATGGGCCATCTCGAGAGGCGGGTAGCTGGGATGTGGAGAAATCATGAAGGATATGCCGATTGCACTTTCCTTCATATATTCCGCGTACCGGTTCAATTCAAGTTTCCCCAGCGACCGTAACTGCACACCGTTTTTCAGTTCTACCGTGTCATGAGATTCACCCACCGACAGCAATTCCCAGGAACCGACTTTATGGGGGCTGGTTTCACTCCACCTGTGCAGCGCCATAAGCAGAATTTCAAACGCGTTTCTCGGAACATTCGGACGGCCATATACCAGAATTCGGTGTTTACGAACGGAATATTTCCGGATGTCGGTTTTCAGGTAGGCATGTAATTCCGGATTCAGCCGTGGCTCCAGAACATACTCTTTTTCGAAGCGGAATCCCCGGCCATGAAAAAAATCCCGCAGCAGTTGGGTATTCAGGATCGCATGAATCCGATGGATCGGATGGTAAGTCGATTCGGCCAGGATAAAGCGGGAGGACCAGTTGTAGAATGCGGGTTCATAATCCTGGATCAGGTATAGCATCGGTCGAGCCGGTTGCCGGTAGAATTCGGACTGATGGCGAATCAACCGGAGACCCGCATACGCGCTCCACCAAGAGGTTGCCAGAAAAAGGTCTCCAGGGCTAACCGAGAGCCGGCGTTCCCCGGAAGAGGCCAGGCTGGTGAGGAGAAGAGACTCCCGGCGGTCCGCTTCCGGAACCGCCGGGACGAAACCTGGCAGCCGAGCAGCTGCCTCGGGGTGTGGGTGCTGATCCAGGACCACCACCCGAAAGGAGATGTCCGGACGGCAATGATTCCGGATTTCAGAAAATAACGCCAGGGCGGTGGCCATGCCGCCGAAAAGATGTTCCTGGTTAATGGAAGGGGCTAGCAGCGTAATTCTGGGGCCGGGAAAGGATCCGGGAACCGGTGTGATTGGTGCGATTTCGGGAACATCGGTCGGCAGGGGAATCAGGCTGGACCGGAACCGGTGAAAGAGACGCCGGGCCAGGGGGCGTATCAGGGGATTGACCAGGAGTTTGCGGAAAATCGAATCAGGTGTCATGAGTAAAACGCAGGGCCGGTGATGTGTATTCCAAAGACAGGTTGATGTTGAAGTAGGGATCTCCCCCGCCTGTCAGGAAGGGAAGGTAGACTTCACGAGATCGATCGAAGTCGATCGCCGGTATCGGGCTTTTCCCTCGGGTTCTTGCTTCCAGATGGTAAAGTCGGATGGCCGGGTCGTATATGGATGCCAACCCGTTCTGGTGGGCGCGGATGCAAAACTCGACATCACTGCCGCATACCAGAAAGCTTTCGTCAAATTCCCCGATCCGGTGGATGGTATTCCGGGATACCGCCATGCAGGCACCGGATACGGCTAACACGTTACGTCGGACCAGGGGGGAAACATAGGGGGAAAACGTGTGTACCGGTCGGATTCCCTGGAATACATGATCCGCCCATCCTCCCATCCCGACGATTACTCCGGCGTGCTGGATCGTACCATCCTCATAGAGCAGGAGAGGGCCGACGGCTCCGGCACGGGGCAGCAAGGCTTGTTCGGACAGTCGTTCCATCCAATCCGGTGTGATAACGGCTGTGTCGTTATTCAAAAAGATAAAGACATCGGCGTCGGAAGCTCGGATACCCTGGTTGTTCAGCCGGGACCAACAGAAGGGATAGTCCGCATTCAGGATCCGGATACGGGAATCGGTTCGGCGGATATCCTCAAACCATTCCAAAGTCTGGGGTTCTTCGGACTGGTTGTTCACAATCAGGATTTCATACTCCGCATGGGTGGAACGGTTTCGGATACTGTCCACGCAGGCCGTGAGGCACGATAATCCATCCCGGGTCGGAATGACCACCGCAATCCGAGGATGGAGGGTGGTGGGGAACCGGGGGCAATATACGAAAGGGAAGGGGGTTTTTTCGGAATAGGCATCAGGTCCGTACGACCGTTTCAGATGGTCGTCCAGACATTTCATTCCCGCATCCTGGGCCATTGGCTTGGCATCGGAGCGGACAGCGGTGGAAGCGGGATGCTCCCGCCACGAATACAGAACCACAGGAATGTGAAGGATTTGTGTCCCGACCTCCGTCAGCCGTAAGAGCAGATCGTAGTCTTGGGCTCCGTCGAATCCTTCCCGGAATCCTTGTACCTGTTCAAACAGGGATCTGCGGACGGTCGTGAAGTGGCAGATGTAGTTCTGGCATAGCAAAAGATCCGGAGAATAATCCGGCTTGAAAAACGGGCGGACCTGGTATCCGTCGGGGTCGATACGGTCTTCGTCCGAATAGAGGATGTCTGGACCGTAGGCCTGGATAGCGGCGGCGAACAACAATAAGGCTTCGGGTTTCAGGATGTCGTCATGATCCAGAAATCCGATATACTCCCCTTGCGCCATAGCGGCAGCCTCGTTGGATGCGGCTGCGATACCGTGCCGCCGGTCCAGGAATTTGACCGAAATTCGAGGGTCTGTCAGGACGGAAAGAAATTCCCGGGGGCCATCCGTTGGTGATCCATCATCCACGATGCACAGTTGCCAGTGAGGGTAGCTTTGGGCAATCACCGAATCCACCGCAGCTTTCAGCCACCTTGGATCGGTATCATAGACCGGCATCAGGATGGTGATCAAGGGAAGGGACCCCGAGGTTCGTTCTGCATGGTCCCGGGGCGGCCAGGAGGGCCACCGGTGGTCCCAGGGAGGATCGAAGGGTCTGATGAACTGCCGGATGAGCTTTTTCAGAACCAGGCGGAGGGCATGGGGCAAAGGAGGAAAACGCCTCAGAGAAAAGGCCTCCTGTTTCATGATCCGCAGGGCGGTTCGGATTCGGATGGGCAAGAAAAGATTCGGGATCGATTTCACGTCAGACAATCACATCCAGGTTTTCGCCGGTTTTCAAGTGAACCAATCCTTCCTCACAGATGCGGAGATAGGGGATTGCCGCGCCGGTTAGGGTGACCAGGGTTAACAGCGGATCCCGAAACTTCACACCCAGGCCGCGAAGGACTTCGGTGAGGGCAAGCTGGTCCGCCGCAGTTTCCTCGGCGGTTTTCAGGGACATGATTCCAAACACCGGCATCGGAAGTTCAAAAAGAACCTGTTCGTTGTTGCAAACCACCGCCCCGCCTTGAATCCGGCGGATACGGTTGATCGCCAGGGCCAGATCCCGGTCATTGGTTCCCACCGCGATGATATCCGAAGAGTCCCAGGCAGCGCTGCAGGCAAACGATCCGGATTGCAGTCCGAAACCCTGAAGAAAGCCGACGGCCGTTTTTCCGGGACGATGGGTACGATCGACGGCGGCGACCTTGATGATGTTTCGATCCGATGCCGGCAGGACCTGTCCGTTATGGACCGGAAGCGTGAGCCGGGTTTCCCGTGTTACCAGATCGGTGACCAATTCGATCACCCGGACGGTGGTCTCCGGATCTCGGGTGTTCACCGGGACTTCGAAGTCCAAAGGGGCCAGATCCGATGTCAGGAGGATGGTGTTTCGACTGGAGCTGGAAAAATCATGAAACCTTGGCTCGGCTCTCAGAATGCCGTTTTCGAGGATAATCCGGCCACGGCTCAGAACCATCTCCGGCCGGATAAGTTCGGGCCGGGGGATCAGAATCATATCCGCCTGCCTTCCCGGCGCGATACCCCCGATCACCGGGTCCAGGCCGAAATGTTCGGCCGGATTCAGAGTGGCCATTCGGACGGCGTCAACCGGATTGAAACCCGCATCCACGGCTTTTTGAACGACATATTCCATGGTACCTTTTGTAATCAGGTCTTCCGGTGTCACACCGTCCGTGGTCAGAATGAGTCGGCGGAGGGAAATTCCGGTTTCCCGGATCCGGGAGATGGCCGCGAGGTCGCGGCGGATACTGCCTTCTCGGATCATGACATACAAGCCCTGACGAAGCCGGGAAAGAGCTTCGTCCATAGTGATCGGTTCGTGGCAGGAGGATATGCCAGCAGCGACATAGGCCGCGAGCTTTTTTGCGTTGGCGCCGGCGGAATGGCCTTCAAGAAGTTTTCCGGCACCCAACATTTGGTCGAATATCGGCACAAACCGGTCCGGCTCCTGCAAGACCGCCTGCCAGTAGGATTCTCCCAACCCGATTACCTCGGGCCGACCCAACAGGAATGCGATATCTTCCTCGGATATTCCACGGCTCGCCGAACTGATGGAGGCCATGGCCGGGGCGGTAAACCACACCTTGATCGGTTGATCGGACAGAGATTTCATGAAATCTTCCACACCTTCCCGGCCGGCGACTGGGTAGGCCTCCAGCGTTTCGGTGATGATGGTCGTTGTTCCGCTTTTCATGGCGTAAGGCAAAAATCCGGCTGGATGGATCATGGAGCAAAGATGGGTATGCCCCTCGATGAATCCCGGAAGAATGGTTCTGCCGGCGGCATCGATCACGTCCGTCTTTTCTCCGATCATTCCAACTACCGGTTCCCCGACACCGGCGACCCATTCCCCACGGATGCCCACGGCGCAATCTTCCTGAATTTCGCCTGTATAGACATTGATCAGATTTCCATGCAAAATAACCCGGTCCGCCGGTTCCAGGCCTTGGGCGGTGCGGATCAACTGGCGGGAGTCGCGTCGGGCAAGAAGGTCGGACAAGGGATGAGCGGGCATGATGCATGGATCCTTTCCCAAAAAAGCCAATAGTCGTGTACCCCGGAAAAATCGTTGAATAAAAACAACCATAGGATATATAAAAAAGGCTTGTCAAGGAGGAATCCGAATCCATTCATTGGAATCCGGATCTCCGGCAACTGTGAAACCGGACGCCGGAATTCCCCCATCCCTATCATCACAGGAGGTTCCCATGAGAAAAAAGGTTTCTGTTGTCCCGGCCGTTGCGATCATTCTGACGATACTGATGGCCGCGCCTGTTGTTTCCCTGGCGGATCTGTATTGGGAAAGCACGCTTGAACGCAAAGGGGTTTCCGGAAAACCGGACTCATCCGAGGTGATTGTCAACTATCTGAAAGAAGGGGCCAGCCGGACGGATTTTTCCGACCATATCGTGATCATGCGGGTTGACACACGGACGCTGTTTCAGATCAACCCGACTGAAAAAACCTATCACCGGATTTCTCTGGAGGAGATGGGCCGCCCCCCTGCCGGAATAAGCGGGGAACAGGCCGCCGCCCAGTTGCAGGTAATGAAGGAAATGATGGGGAAAATTCAAGTCACACCGACCGGGGAGTCCCGGAAAATCGGGGAATATCTCTGCCGGAAATATCTGGTATCCGGTATGATGATGACCGGCGAGTATTGGCTATCCCGGGATGTCCCTGGCTACGCGGAACTCAAACGGGCCGCGGAAAAAATGAAGGAGGTTTTTGACAGCAACCCGATGATGAAGCAGATGAATATCACCGGCATGATGAGCCAGCTGGACGGTTTTCCGGTTCAGGTGACCCAGAAAGTACTGAACGGCAGCCTGGTTACCACCTTGAAATCCATAGAAATGAAGCAACTGGATGATTCCCTGTTTGCTGTTCCACCCGGATATGCCGAGGTGTTGCCTCCAATGGCTTCCGGAGGGAAAACAAAGAATTGACAACGAGGATATGAATCAACTGTATCGGTAACATGGAAAGCGAGGAGATCGTTGATGAACTACGAAAACATTATGGTGGAAATTGGAAATGATATGGTCGGAGAAATTGTCCTTAACCGCCCGGCCAGCCTAAACACATTCACGGTTCCACTTGCCAGGGAGTTGAAACAGGCGTTTCTGGTACTGGATGAAGACCCGCGGGCTCGGGTAATCATTGTCAAAGGGGCCGGGAAAGCGTTTTGCGCAGGAATCGACATCAGCGATTTTTCCGGAAAGAGTGCCCTGGAATACCGGGACTGGATTGAATGTATGGAAAATCCGTTGCTGACCATCAGTCGGATGAAAAAACCGGTGATCGCCCAGGTGCATGGGATTGCTGCCGCCAACGGAGCCGGCCTGGTGGCCGCCGCCGATCTGGCCATTGCCGGAGAAAAGGCCCGTATGGGTCTGACAGCCATCAAAGTGGGATTGAACTGTATCGGGCCGGTGGTGCCCCTTACGCGGTCTGTAGGCCGGAAAAAAGCGTTGGAATTATTGTTTTATGGAGATTTGATTACCGCTGCCGATGCGATGAACATGGGATGGATCAACCGGGTGGTTCCGGAGGCGGATCTGGAAAATGAAACCCGGGCCTGGGCGGCGACATTGGCCCAAAAGAGTCCCTTGGCGCTTCAGATCGCCAAAAAAGCGTTCTATGCCGCAGCGGATTTGGAATACGGAAAGGCGTTTGAATATATGAACGAGGCGTTCGCCCGCCTGTGTACCACCGAGGATGCGAAAGAAGGGATCGGTGCGTTTCTGGGCAAACGGCTTCCTGTCTGGAAAGAGAAATAAACAGAACCGCCCCCATGTCCGGCCGTTTCGGCCGGGCGGGAACGCTCTACCGGACGAGAGGTATCCTACATCCGGTCGAAATGGGAGAACTTCATGGTGAATGTTCCCCGTCCCTGGGTGGCGGAGCGAAGGGCGGTGGAATACCCGAACATTTTGGCCAAGGCTACGATTGCCCGTATCACTTGTACTCCTGTCCGGTGTTCAATGGACTCGACCTTTCCCCCACGGGAATGGATGTCTCCGATCGCATCACCGGTGTAGGCTTCGGGAACCATGATCTCGACCTCCATGATCGGGTCCAGGAGAAAGCTGTTTCCGCGATCCAACCCTTCCTTAATTGCCATGGAGGCGGCGACCTTGTAAGCGAGTTCGGTTCCCTGTCCTTCCCGGTAGCCTCCGCCGGTCAGAATCGCCTCGACATCCGCAACCGGGTATCCCATCAGGCTGCCGCTTTGCAGGCTTTCCATCACCCCTTTCTCCACCGCTGGAATGAACTGCGGGGGAAAGATGCCTTCCGTCGTTGGGGACGTGAATCGGTTGCCGGAACCCCGTTTCAAGGGTTTCAACAGGAAGTGAACCTCTCCGTAATGTTTCTGGCCGGCCACTTCCCGGTCGAACACTGCCGAGGAGGCGGCCTCTTTTTCAATGGTTTCCCGGTAGACCACCTGAGGTTTGCCCACGTTGACATGGGTGTTGAATTCCCGCGTCATTCGGCTGACAATCACTTCCAGATGCAACTCCCCCATTCCGGATAAAATTTTCTGGCCGGTGTCCTCGTCTTCCCGAACCCGCAAAGTGGGATCCTCGGCCAGAAATTTTTCCAGAACTTGGTCCAGTTTTTCCTGATCGGAACGGGTTTTTGGTTCAATCGCCACGGAAATCACCGGTTCATAGACATCAATTTTTTCGAGGAGAACCGGATGATCAGGATGACAAAGCGTTTCTCCGGTGGAACTGTCCTTCAGCCCCACTACCCCCACAATGCTTCCCGGACCTGCTTCATCGATCCGATCCCTTTTGTTGGCGTGCATGCGCAGAATTCGGCTCAGTTTTTCCTTTTTTTTGCGGAAGGGGTTGTAGACATCGTCGCCGGCGGTGATTTTGCCGCTGTACACACGAATATAGGACAGCTTTCGGCCCTCCAGAATGGATACCTTGAATATCAGTGCCGCCAGGGGAGCCTTTTCCCGGCAAGGGCATTCGATGATGTCCCCGGTTTCCGGGTGGTGGCCGGTGATCGCGGGAATATCCATCGGGCTTGGGAGATACCGGACAATCGCATCCAGCAGCGGCTGGATTCCCTTGTTCCGGAGTGCGGAGCCACAGAGCACCGGTGACAGCCGAAGATCGATGGTCGCTTTCCGGATGGCATCCTGAAGCAAATCGACATCGATGGGCTGTTCCGCAAGATAGGCTTCCATGATCCGGTCATCCACTTCAGCCAGAGTTTCCAGCAGGCGTTCCCTATGGTGATTCACCGCATCCCGTTCGGATTCAGAAAGTGGATCGACACAAAAGGTGGCACCCAGGGATTCGTCGTCCCAGACGATACGTTTCATCTCGACCAGATCGATCACCCCCTGGAAATTCTCTTCTGAACCCAAGGGAATCTGAAGAACCAGGGGAGTAGCGTGCAATCGGGTCTTCATCATTTCGACGGTTGCTTCGAAGTTGGCACCGATCCGGTCCATCTTGTTGATGAAAGCCATTTTCGGAACACGGTACTTATCCGCCTGCCGCCATACGGTTTCGGACTGGGGTTCCACTCCCCCAACCGCGCAGAAGACCCCCACGGCGCCATCCAATACCCGGAGGGACCGTTCTACCTCAATGGTGAAATCCACATGGCCGGGAGTGTCGATCAACTGGATGACGGAATCTTTCCAATTACAGGTGGTGACCGCGGAAGTGATGGTGATGCCGCGTTCCTGTTCGTCCGGCATCCAGTCCATCACGGCTTCTCCGTCGTGGACTTCCCCGATTTTGTGGGATTTTCCGGTATAATACAGAATGCGCTCCGTCACCGTTGTTTTCCCGGCGTCGATATGGGCGATAATTCCGATGTTTCGAATTTGCTGTATTTGGCTTTTTCTGGTCATGGGGGCATCGGTTTGAAAAGAGAAGAAACTGTTGCGACATTGTATAACTTTTCAAGTTTAGGGGAAGAAAAGGCCCAAGTCAAGAAAAGATGGCGACCCACTCGGGCTCCGCCACAGTGCCGCTTCTCGTGGGGGTGCGGGGCATCCAGAGATTCCGGCTTTCGGTAGGATCTTCCTTCGGCCCGACGGCCCCCTTTGTACGTCCACACTGTCCATCCTGTTCAGTGCGTCCACTTCATCCTGAATCGGATATGCGGTTGTTCGGACCGTGAATCCGAACAAAAGTCGTGGCATGCGCGGATTCCGAAATATTCTTGACAGGAATATTACCAGTTGTTATACCTCAAAAGGCATTTGATCCCATTTCATGAATCCGATTCATTTAATCAGGAGACCCACCCTCTTCATGCTGGATATCCTCGATCTGACTACCTGTTTCCGCACCCCCTATGGAATTACCCGGGCGGTCGACGGCATTCGTTTGTCCATCGAAAGTGGGGAGGTTTTCGGTATCGTCGGAGAATCCGGTTGCGGAAAATCGGTTCTGGCTTTATCCATTCTCGGGTTGCTGCCCCAGCCTCCGGCATTTGTCGAGGGAGGAAAGATTCTGTTCCAGGGGGAGGATCTGTTACAATCTTCTCCCGAACGGCTTCGGCACCTGCGGGGGAACCGTATCGGAATGATTTTTCAGGAACCCATGACCGCACTGAATCCGGTTTTCACGGTCGGAAACCAACTGCGGGAGGTATTTCTCACCCACGAATCTGTCTCTCGAATGGAAGCGGATGACAAAGCCCTTCAAATGCTCCAGCGGGTGGGCGTTCCGGCTCCCCAAAACAGGCTTCGGGAATACCCCTACCAGCTGTCCGGCGGCATGCGGCAACGCGTGATGATCGCCATGGCCCTGGCCTGCCGACCGGAACTCCTGCTGGCCGACGAACCTACGACTGCCCTGGATGTCAGCATTCAGGCCCAGATTCTGGATCTCATGGTGGAACTCAAAAAGGAACTGGGAACCGCGATTCTGTTGATCACGCATGACCTGGGGGTAGTGGCGGAAGTCACTCGCCGGGTAGCTGTCATGTATACCGGCCGGATCATGGAAGAAGCTCCCACCCTGACTTTGTTTGATCGGCCTCTTCATCCCTATACCCGAGGTCTGATGGCCTCCATCCCGCGTGCCGACGCTTCATTTGAAACAGAAGAGCTTTACGAGATTCAGGGAGTGGTCCCTCCACTGACCGCGTTGCCGCCCGGATGCCATTTCGAGCCTCGATGCCCTGTTTCAATGGATATTTGCCGCCGTCAGGCTCCGAGTCTGGAGGTTGTAGATGCCCAGCATCGGGTGGCCTGTTATCGGGTGACCCATGGCTGATTTGCTGACAGTCAACCATCTGGTCAAGCATTTTTCCCTCCGCCGGGGGTTCTGGGGCCGCGGAAAGGCCGTGGTGCATGCGGTGGACGATGTATCCTTCCACCTGGGAGAAAACGAGACTCTCGGGTTAGTTGGAGAGTCGGGATGCGGAAAATCCACGACCGGTTTCAGTATTCTGCGTCTAATCGAACCGACTTCCGGTGAGGTTCTGTTTCGGGGGGAAAATCTCCTGGATCTCTCAGCGGATGAGTTGCGTCAACGCCGCAGGCACATGCAGATCGTATTCCAGGATCCTTTCGGATCCCTGAATCCCCGGATGACCGTTGAGCGGATCATCGAGGAGCCCATTTTGAACTATGAGACAGCCGGTATCGCCGAACGCCGGGAACGGGTAGCCCAGGCTTTAGAAATGGTCGGACTGCTTCCCGAACATATGAGCCGGTTTTCCCACGAGTTTTCCGGGGGACAGCGGCAACGGATCTGTGTTGCCAGGGCTTTGGTTTTGCGGCCCAGCCTGGTCGTCGGCGACGAACCGGTTTCCGCACTCGACGTGTCCGTCCGGGCCCAGGTGCTGAATCTGATGGTCCGGCTCCAGAAACAGTTGAATCTGTCCTACCTTTTTATTTCCCATGATTTGGCGGTCATCCGGTATGTCAGCCATCGGGTCGGGGTGATGTATTTGGGACAGATCGTGGAACTCGCAGATGTCAAGACCCTGTATGACAACCCCCTTCATCCCTACACTTGGTCGCTGCTTTCCGCGGTCCCGATACCGGACCCCAGACGTTCACGGAAAAGGATCATCCTGTCCGGGGATGTTCCCT
>CAZTKB010000031.1:0-18428 GCA_964614125.1 uncultured Desulfobacterales bacterium
AATCGATTCCAAGGTCAGCGCGACGGTTCTGGCCAAGGGGACACCGGGTTTTTCGGGTGCGGACTTGGAAAACCTGGTCAATGAGGCAGCCTTGCTTGCGGCCAAGCGAAACAAGGAACAGGTGGATATGGTTGATTTGGAGGACGCCAAGGACAAGGTCTACATGGGCCTGGAAAGAAAGTCCAAGGTGATCCGGGAGGAAGATCGGAAAACCACCGCCTATCACGAGGCCGGCCATGCCTTGGTGGCCCGGTTCCTGCCGGGGACCCACGCGGTCAACAAGATCACCATCATTCCCCGGGGAAGGGCGGCCGGCATCACCTGGTTTTTACCGGAGGAACATGATTTCCGATTCAAGGACCAGCTGGAAAGCGAGCTGGCGGTCGCTTTCGGCGGCCGGGCCGCGGAGGAACTGGTTTTCAACCGGATCAGCACCGGTGCGTCCAACGATATCAAGCAGGCTACCGACCTGGCGCAGAAAATGGTGCGCTCCTGGGGCATGAGCGCCATGGGGCCGATGTCTTTTGCCAAAGATGAGGAACAAATTTTTCTGGGGAGGGAAATTGCCCAGCATCGGGATTATTCCGAAGAGACGGCCCGGAAAATCGATGAGGAAATCGGCAACCTGATCAACGGTTCCTATCAGTTGGCCAAAACGACCTTGTCGGAAAATATCGAGGTGTTGCACCGGCTGTCGGAAATGTTGCTGGAAAAAGAAACGGTCATGGGTAAGGAACTGGACGACCTGATCCGGTCTATGAAGCCCGGTTTCGTGTTTCCGACACCGGTTGACGAAGAACCGCCCGTGGAGGATGCTGTCGAGAAGAAAAAGGCCTCTGAGGAGCCGATTGAAACGAAAGCCGCCGAAAAACCGGTCGAAGAAGAACGTCCATCCGAAGACCCGGGGAAAGCTTCTGGAGACTCTTCCGAAACGCCCGATTCACCCACGCATGAAAACAACTGAGTATACCATTGCCTGGAACGGCGGGCGCCTGCAATTGGGCTCTCGTACCTGCATCATGGGTATTGTCAATGTGACGCCGGATTCCTTTTCCGACGGCGGCTGGTTTTTTGACCACGATACGGCGGTGGCGCAGGCCCTGAAATTGGAGGCGGAGGGTGCGGACATCCTCGATATCGGAGGAGAATCCACCCGCCCTTTTTCGGATCCGGTTTCCGATGAGGAGGAAACCCGGAGGGTTCTTCCGGTGATCGAGGCCATCGCCGGCCGGGTTTCGGTTCCCATTTCCATCGACACCTGCAAGTCGATTGTGGCGCAAAGAGCCCTGGATGCCGGCGCCTCTATTATCAATGATGTCAGCGCCCTTCGCAGTGATCCCAATATGGTAAATTTGGCTGCCGAAAGGGGTGTTCCCGTCGTGTTGATGCATATGCTGGGAACTCCCAAGACCATGCAGGTCGCACCGGTATACACGGATCTGATCGGAGAAATTCGGTACTTTCTGCAACATGCCGTCGATACGGCTGTCCAAGGTGGAATTTCCCGATCCCGGCTGATTGTGGATCCGGGGATCGGCTTTGGCAAGACTATGGAACACAACCTGATTCTGATCAACCGCCTGAGAGAATTCAGTGATCTGGATCTGCCCCTTCTTGTCGGCCTGTCCCGGAAAGCATTTATCCGCAATATCCTGAAACGCCGGTTGGCGGACGGATCCGAGCCGGATACAACCGCCGCGGACAACGGTACCCAAGCGGCTCTGGCTGCCAGTATTTTCCAGGGAGCCCACATCCTTCGGGTCCATGACGTCGCCCGGGCCAGAGCCACCGCCGATATCGCCGACGCCTTGCGGAATACCTCTGAAAATTCCGATTCATGATGACAAAAGGAATAATGAAATGCTGCTGGTGATCGATGTCGGTAACACCAATGTGGTTCTGGGTATCTACCGGGAAAACACCCTGATCCAAAGCTGGCGGATCCGGACAGAGCGCAATACCACGGAAGACGAGTTCTATGTCATTGCCTCCGGGTTGTTTTCCGGAAGCCAGGTCGACCGGTCCTGCATCGAAAAAACCGTCATTTCCTGTGTCGTTCCACCCATGGTGAACATTCTGGACGCCTTTTGCCGGAAATACCTGAACCATGCCCCTTTCTGGGTGGATTCCCGCTCCGTGTCCGGCATGATGCCCATTCTCTATACGAATCCGGCCGAGGTGGGCGCGGATCGGATTGTCAATGCCATCGCGGCGTATGCCCGGCATCGTTCGCGGCTGGTGGTGATCGATTTCGGCACCGCGACGACCTTTGATGCCATCTCGGAAAAAGGAGAGTACTTGGGCGGGGCCATTTGCCCCGGCATCATGATATCCGCGGAGGCCTTGTTCCAAAAGGCATCCAAATTGCCCCGTGTCGAGATTTTCCAGCCGCCGTCCAGCGCCATCGGAAAGGATACCATCAGCAGCATCCAATCCGGAATCATTCTGGGATACGCCGGCCTGGTGGACGGCATGACCGGCCGACTGCGGGAGGAAATGGGGCAGGACACCCGGATCATCGCCACGGGAGGTCTGGCTCCCCTCATCGCTCACGTGTCCAAAACCATCGAATTTGTCGATCCGGATCTGACCCTGGAAGGATTGCGGATTATCAGCGACCGCCTGTAGTTCCTATTTTTTGAAGTTTTGGGTCAGGATGGAGTTGCATCATCGGAAATCCGGAAGACCGCATCAGTTTCTCCCGAAGAATGGAATCCCGGAACCGTTGGAGATGGTTCCCCATTGGGATCGGCAGAATAACCAGAGAAGTGTTTTCCGGGAGTTTTTCCGGGTAGGGAGAAGAATCCGTTGACCTGCGAACCATACGGCACTGGTGGATATCCATGCGGTGGATGTGGGTTTTTCGGATCTGATCCAATGTGCGGCGAAGAGAATCGGTGTCGTATATCCGGTTGACCATGGTTTCCGGTATGTCGGAGGGAACGGATACGGTCAGGCTTTTTCCGCCGTGCATGGCCGCCAGCTCCAGGGATTGGATGACGAAATCCGCATCGGTTTTATGCCCGGAAAGAAGAACATATATGTGGACCCAGTCCAGGTGGGCATCCTCGGGGACCAGCAGAAGATTCCGGCGACAATTTCGAATCATCTCAAAGCAGGTTCCTCTCAGCAGGGAGGCCAGGATAGAATGGTTTTTTCGGGAACCGATGACGACCAGGTCGGCATGGATGGCATCCGCGTGAGAAAGAATGGCTTTTACGGGATTCCCGGTGTCGTAGCCGATATCAATCGGGAAACTTCGGGCTTCGGCCGCTTTCCACGCCCGTTTCAGCGCGTGAAGGCCGGGCTCTTCCATGAGTTTTTTGGGATGGCGGGTTCCGACCAGAGAAAGGTCTCCTTCATAGGGGGGCACGACGGTGAGGGCGGTAATGTGGGCATGGGACCATCCGGCCAAGTGGATGGCCTGATCCAGCGCATGTATGCTGGCATCCGACTCATCCACTCCGACCAGTATCTGCTTAAATCGCCTCATACTCTTCCTGAAACTGAATCGCCGGTCTTGCGGCTCGCCACATATTTCCCAGGATGATCACCGCCCCGGTCAGCAGGCCCAGACACATGATGACAAAGCTGATGGTATCCAGAATGGACACCACCGACGGGTCCAACGAGATCAGGTGAAGCTGGGAGAGATAGTTCGGCAGGGCGAATCCCCGGCTAACCGCTACAATCAGCATGATCACAGCCATGACCATCTTGATGACCTTTTCACTGACATAGGTGGTTCCGATGGCTCCCAGTTGAACTCCCAGCAGGGATCCTGCCAAAATGATCAATGTCAGCCGGATATCGATCATGCCGTGAATCGCCCAGTTGATGGAGCCGCCCAATCCCATGGCAAAGGCTACCACCAGTTCCGTGGCCGAGGCAACCAGGCCGGAAGCGCCGAGCACATATATCATCCCCGGAACTCCGATAAACCCGCCGACCGCGATGGTGGCAGCCAGCATTCCGGTGGCAAATCCGACCGGAATGGTAAACCAAAGGGAAATTCTCAGGTTGGCGGTTTTGAAGGTAATCATGGGCGGAAGATGGATCGCCTGGAGCCGTTTGGCCAGACTGGGCTTTGTTCCGGCTTCCGTCGCGTCATCGGATTTCCGGACATCCCGCAACATGTAACCTCCCACAATGACCAGGACGGCGACAAAGGAGAGACTGACATACAGGTTGGATCCGGCCTGACCCCACATCGATAGAATCCATTGCTGCAGTTTGATCCCCAGTTGAACGCCGATGGCAGAGGACGCCGCGATGACCAGGCCCAGCTTGAGATCCACTTGCCCGTATCGGAATCGTTTGAACGCCCCAACCAATGACTTCGGGAATTTATGACACATATTGCTGGCAACTGCAACCATTCCGGGAACTCCCAGGCTCATCATGCCCGGGGTAAGAACAAAAGCCCCGCCGGATCCGATGAAGCCGCTGACCAGTCCGCCGATAAACCCCACAATAAACAGAAAACTGATGTTGATCATGTTCAAGTCGATAAAATTCAGTACACCGTGTGCGATATCCTGCATGGGAATCTCTCCTTTTTGAGTTGCCTGAGCGATTGTGGGTGAGTCCTGTCCTCCCCTGCCTGCTGTTGGGTACCGGCAATCCGGGCATGGGAAGGCGTTATGAGCCGCCGGTGATTACACCCGGTGAAACGGGTTGATGTAGGCGCGGGCTCTGGGTTTGATCCGTACCTTCTTCTGCTGCTTCACGGTTTCGGTGATGGAATGCTGCAGCGCCGTCTTCTTTTTGGCATCTATCCCCAGAAGTGACCACAGGTTGCTGGCAAAGGCTCCGTGGACAAAAGAAAAAACAAAAACGGTTGCGATGGGCATGGCGGCATACCAGCCGCCACGCGTAAAATGGGTCATGATCGTGTTTGTGTTCAAAAAGATCGCGCCGTACAATCCAACGGACGTCAATCCCAATCCGCATGTCTTCCATAGAAGACCTGACTTGTTTTTGCTTGACTGCTGTTCCATACGTTTCTCTCCTTTCGGTAGAATAGGTGTTTCCGGCTCCAGAACCTGAAAAACCGGTAATACTATTTTTTCGGTGATTTCGTTTTCCTGAATCGTTTCATCGATGACCACCATCTCGATTCGCCGGAATTGATGGATGATTTCTTCGATAACCGGTCCGGTTGCGCCGACCCTCACAACATGCTGAAAACCGATTCCGGATCCGGCTATTGCCTTCCCAAACCGCTCGGCCGAACGGGCCGCGGATTGCTGAAAAGAATCTCCGGAGTCTGTCCGATCCACATATACAACCAAAAGGTCGTAATCCAGTCGTTCGGCCAGATGAACGGAATAGGAAATCAGGGTGCTGTTCAACTGGGTACTCTGACGGACAACCATTATTTTTCTGCGTACCTGGGGGCTGTTCCGAGCGGGTGTGTGTATTGCGGATACCGTCATGTTTCCTTGTCGCCTCCATGAAAAGGGAAAACCCCGTGATGGTGAGCAATCAAATCCCTGTGTCTCACCTTTTTACAAGAATCGTGCCCGGGTGGGTGGTTGAATTTAACCATTTGATATAATGAGTTTATTTGTTTTGCCCCCAGAAAAAACTGTTACATTATGCAACATTGAAAAAATAATTTTTTTATCCTATTGTTATGTTATCGGTTTTTTACTATTACGAAAAAAGAGAGGGATGTTGCGTTCTGAAACGGTTGTCTTCCTGGAGTTGGTCAATCCATCGAAAAGGGTGAACCATGAAATTTTTTCAAAAAGCCGATAAGAGTGCACCACCGCCGGAGGAAGCCACCGATCCGGCGGAGGATCTCCGCGGGAGGTTGGAGGCCGCGGATCTACCTCCGGCGGCATGGGCCGTGGCTGACAAGGAGCTGGAACGGATGCGTCATATCGATCCTCAGCAACCGGAATACGCCATCGGCATCAACTACCTGGAATTCGTGATGTCTTTGCCCTGGCACCAATTCAGTGATGACAACCTGGATATGAAACGTGCCGAAGAGATCATGACAGCCCGCCATCACGGCCTTACGGCAGTCAAGGAACGGATTCTGGAATATCTGGCGGTGCGGACCCTATGCAGCCTGAAGGATTTCTACGTGATGGTGGTCGATGACGAGCCCATCGCCCGGACGAATCTGGAATATGTTCTGGTCAAGGAAGGATGCCGCGTCGAGACGGCGTCCAATGGACTGGAAGCGCTGGAGGCCATGAACCGCCAGGAGTTCGATCTGATCCTGACCGACATGAAAATGGATAAGATGGACGGAATGCAGCTTCTGGAGCAGGCGGTTCAGATTTCTCCCCGGACGGAGATTGTCATGATAACGGGGTATGCCACGGTGAATTCGGCGGTGGATGCCCTGAAAAAAGGAGCTGCCCATTATCTGCCCAAACCGGTCGATCTGGATCAGTTGCGTTCCCTCGTAAAGAGCATCCGAAATAGAAAGCGGCATTTACAGATCATTCAGAGTCCGATTCTATGCTTTACCGGTCCTCCCGGAACCGGGAAAACCTCCATCGGCCGATCGATCGCCGACGCGTTGGGACGTCGATTCGTTCGGATATCCCTGGCCGGGCTTCGGGATGAAGCGGAACTTCGCGGTCATCGGCGGACCTACGTCGGGGCTATGAGCGGCCGGGTGTTGAACGAAATCCGGCGGGCCGGTGTGTGCAATCCCGTATTCATGCTGGATGAAATCGATAAGATCGGACAGGATTTTCGGGGAGACCCGGCTTCCGTGTTACTGGAAATCCTGGATCCGGAACAGAACAGCCGTTTTGTGGACCACTATCTCGATATCCCCTTCAATCTGTCGACGGTCATGTTTATCACCACCGCCAACGGAATCGAGGGGTTGCCGCCGGCCTTGCGGGACCGCCTGGAAGTGATCGAGTTCACCGGATACACGGAAAAGGAGAAATTGCGGATCGCCCTGGATTATCTGGTTCCCCGTCAGCTGCGGGCCAACGGTTTGGACCATTCCCGGATTTCATTCACCGACCAGGCGATACTTCGGCTGATTCGGGATTACACCCTGGAGGCCGGGTTGCGAAACTTGGAGCGGGAAATCGCGTCCGTCTGCCGAAAGCTGGCCCGGATCGCCGTGCAGCAAAACGGCAGCACCGATCCGATTGAGGTCACCGACACCCGGGTTGAACAATTTCTGGGACCTCGGAAATACAGCCACCAGCTGACGGCCGGAGAATCACGGATCGGGGTGGTTACCGGATTGGTGTGGACGGAATTCGGTGGTGAAACCATTTCGGTGGAAGCCGGGATCATGAGAGGCAATCAGCAGCTGACGCTGACCGGCTCTTTGGGCAATATTCTCCGGGAGTCTGCGCAGACGGCTTTGAGCTATATCCGAAGCCACGCAAAAGAACTTTCCGTGAATCCCGATTTTTTTGAGGGACGGGATATTCATGTCCATATTCCGGCCGGCGCGATTCCCAAGGAAGGCTCTTCCGCGGGTGTCACCATCGCAATGGCGCTGCTGTCCCTGCTGACCGGCCGGTCGCCGAAACCCCAGACAGCCCTGACCGGAGAACTGACCCTGAGCGGCGCCATCCTGCCGGTCAGCGGGATTCGTGAAAAACTGCTGGCCGCCCAGCGGGCCGGCATTCACACCGTGATTTTGCCCGAGCGGAATCGGGTGGATGTGGAAGCCATGGACGAGGACATTCGGGAAGGTCTGGAAATTCGAATGGCTGAGGATATGGCAGAGGTTGTCGAGGCAGTGTTGACCTCCCCGGGGTCAAAGCCCTGACAGCAATGCCGACGGATGGGGCATGGAAAATGGCTGTGGAATGTTCATCCCGACGGAGTGATGGCCTGGAGGCGTCATGCGGCTGAAATTACCCGTATACCTGAATATCCGGCAAAAGATTATATTGGGTTTCGTCCTCTGTATGGCCGTGATCGGCACCACGGGCGCGCTGTCCTATCGCTATCTGACCGAGATCGAACGGAAACAGCACTTTGTCGAGATCGCGGATGATCTCAGCAACATCATTCTGGAAATCCGGCGGTATGAAAAAAACTACCTGCTGTATGGGTCACAGGAAGATTTTTCCGAAAACCAGCGATATGTTGCGGACGGCAATGCGCTGGTGGAAAGAATCAAACCGGAACTGGCGGACTTTAAAGGGATGCCCCTTCTGGTTCAGATCGAGGAAGCCCTGTTGGCCTATGACCGTGAGATTCGCCGGATGGCCGAAGGCGACAGCCATATGGAGCCGCGGAAAAAGGCGAATATCGAGGAGCATCTGCGTGAATACGGCAAGACTCTGGTCGACTCTTCCCAGGAGTTGGTATCTTTTGAACGGAAGCGGATTCTGAAAATCATCCAGTCGTTGAAACAACAGCTGATCGGCTCCCTGATGACATTCCTGTTATTGGGGGCTTCCCTCATCCCATTGGTAGCCAGAAAAATCATCCGACCGTTGCGCATCATCGAAAAAACCACGCATAAGATTGCCTCCGGAGATTTTCGGCCCATTCCGGTCGCCGATACGCGGGATGAGACCCAGCGCGTGGTCGAAGCATTTAACCGCATGGTAACAGAACTGAAAAAACGCCAGGACCAATTGATTCAGGCCAAGAAACTGGCTTCCCTGGGTACGCTCACCTCCGGGATCGCGCATCAGTTGAACAATCCCCTGAACAACATTTCCACATCCTGTCAGATCGCCATCGAGGAGTTTCATTCCGAACAGAAGGATTTCGTTCTCAAAATGTTGTCCAACGTCGTTCAGGAGGTGAACCGGGCCCGGGATATCGTTCGCGGTTTGCTGGAATTTTCCCGGGTGAAGGAATTCAGTAAGATGTCGGTTTCTTTGCGCATGCTGGCGGAGCGCTCCATTCGCCTGATGTCCTGCCAGGTGCCGTCCGGAATTGACATCGTAACGGATATTCCGGAGGACCTGGTGCTGGAGCTTGATCCGCAGCGCATGCAGGAAGTCTTGCTGAACCTGATTGAAAATGCGGTCCATGCCATTGGGAGCCCTCCGGGAGAAATCCGGATTGCCGCGCGGTTGGACGAGTCCGGATCGGAAGCGGTCCTGGCAGTGGAGGACACGGGCCCGGGGATTGAAAAACTTGCCATGGGAAGAATTTTTGATCCTTTTTTCACCACCAAGGAGGTAGGCAAGGGAACAGGCCTGGGGTTGGCCATTACTTACGGTATCATTGAGCAGCATGGGGGTACGATCTATGTCGAAAACAGGGAACCGAGAGGGGCAAGGTTTCGGATTCGGCTTCCGATCCAGCGGCCGGAACGAGAGAAGGTATCCCAATGAATACGGGAGAGTTGATTCTGATCGCGGATGATGACCGGATCGCCCGGGAAAATCTGGAATATATTCTTCGCCGGGATGGGTACCGGGTGATTGCCGTGGACGATGGAAAATCCGCGATTCAGGAATTCGAACGGGTGGAGCCGGATCTGATCATCACGGATCTGAAGATGCCTGCCATGGATGGGTTTGTGGTGCTCACCAAAGGGCGTGAGCGGTTCCCGAACACGGAAGTCATTGTCATCACGGGTTTTGGGACCATTCATTCCGCGGTTCAGGCCATGCAAAACGGTGCTTTCAGTTATATCACCAAACCCTATCAGATCGAGGAGGTGCGGGTTCAGGTCCGGCAGGCCCTGGAAAAGAAGAGTCTGAAGCAGGAAGTACAGGATCTCCGCCAGCGGATTCGAAACCAGCAGAAAGTTCCGGAACTGATCGGTACGAGTCCGCAGATGGAAAGGTTGAAGAAAACGGTTTCCAGGATTGCCGCGACGGATTGCAATGTGCTGATTTTGGGAGAAACCGGGGTGGGAAAGGAACTGGTGGCCAGAATCGTCCATCACCAGAGTCTGCGTTCGGACAAGCGGTTTCTGGCGATCAACTGCGGCGCTTTCAACGAGGAATTGCTGGATAACGAGCTTTTCGGACATGAAAAAGACGCCTTCTCCGGAGCCAGGGGCGTGAAAAAGGGGCTTTTGGAGGCTGCTTCCGGAGGCACGGTTTTCCTGGATGAAATCGGCGATATGCCTCTTCCCATGCAGGTGAAGCTGCTTCGGGTGCTGCAGGAAAAAATCCTGATGCGTGTGGGGGGAACGGATGAAATTCCGGTGGATATCCGGGTGATTGCGGCGACGAACAAGGACTTGAAACAGGAAGTGATGGGAGGGACCTTCCGCCAGGACCTGTTCTATCGGTTGAATGTCATCAGTCTGCAGGTTCCCCGCCTGGCGGATCGCAAGGACGACATCCTGCTGTTGGCCCTCCATTTCATGAGGAAATTCGCCGTGTCCCAAGGGAAAACCGTCCACGCCATTGACGATGAAGTTGTCGATTTGCTGCTGTCCTACGAATTCCCCGGAAACGTTCGGGAACTGGAAAATTTCATGGAACGCGCGGTGGCTCTCTGCACCGGCCAAACCATCCGGATGGAGCATATGCCGGAAGACATCTGCCAGATGGCCGGCAAGATCCGGCACGCAAGCGGTTTCATGACCCTGGAGGAAAATGAACGGGAGTACATCGAATGGGTCCTGGAACAGGTGGAAGGAAACAAAACCCGGGCCGCCGAAATTCTGGGCATTGACCGGGTATCCTTATGGCGCAAACTGAAACGATATCACATTCAGGAGGGGGACGCCTGAGGCAGGGGGCCCCGCTGCAGGGATCTGTTACCGTGCCGGCCGCCGTCCGAGAAAGGGAGGTGCCAGGCGGTGTGCAGTCCCTTCCTGCCCGGCTCAGGGCATCCGATCCACAAATGTAGTGTCCAGGGCGGCGCGAATGTCCGCTTCGGCGGGCAGTTTGTTTTGCTCTTTCAACATGTCGGCGGTTTGTGCCAGGCTGTCCTGGATCGGCGCGTCCAGGCGCAGTTTCCATTCGATTGTCCCCAGGTTTTTCCGTTCCCGCTCCACCGGCACGCCGGTCGCGGCGGAGATGACAGCAGCGGCTTTGTCCGGCTCCCGGTTTATCATATCGATCGCCTGGTTCAGACCTTGCAGCAATGCCTGTACCGCTGCGGGAGATTGGGTGGCCAGTTTTCGAGAAACCACCATCACATGCGGGTACTGATTCCCCAATCCGGACAGGGAGGTTACGGGGTAGCTGCCGGGAACCGTTTCCTCGATATTGCTGGGCCAGGGCTCACTTCCCACTGCCGCGTCGATCTGACTGCTTTGCATGGCCGCAGGCATGTCGGTTGGATTCAGGTGGATCAGGTTCAGATCTGTTTTGGATATCCCGTGCTTTTGACAGAAAAGCAGGAATGCCCCGTAGGTGCTGGTGCCGAACTGGATTGCCACCCGTTTTCCGACCAGATCCTTCGGCCCGTGCACACCGGATTTGGCTGCAGCCACAATCCGGTGCATGTGTTCACTGGTTCCATAGGCCGAAATGATTTTCAGGCCTTGTCCGGAGGCCGAGGCGAACACCGCCGGCGCGTCGCCCATGGCGGCGGCATCGGCCGCACCTGTGATCAGGGCTTCTGCAGCCTGGGGACCGGTCGCCAGAATCAGCGGCTGGACAGATAGTCCCTGAGGTTCGAACATTTTCATCCGAACCGCGACGATCTGGGGTGCATACTGAATCTTGTTGCCGTATGCCAGCCGGATGAGGGGCATGGTTTCGGCTGTGGCCTGATATGGAAGGCACACCAGACTGGATGCCAGCAGGATGGTGGAAACAAATGCCCGGATCCGGAATCTGGCGTGGATAACCACAGATTGTCTCAGAGTCAATTGCGATTTCATGTCAAAATTTTTCTCCTTTCCAGCTTTTCGACGACCATATTCCGACTTTCTCTAACATTACCCTTCTGGAAACCGGAACAGGGGCGCCAGGCAGCATGGCAGCCGGTTCAGATGCTCCCGTACGATGGCAGCCATGTCGGCCAGAGACCGGGAGGATCGTCGGCGCGGCCGCGGCAGTTGGTTCGGCACGATATGACACAGACTGTGCGGCGCAGGTCCCATGACCACGATCCGATCCGCCAGGTATACGGCTTCGTCGGCGTTGTGCGTGACAAACACCACCGGGATCCGGCGGAGTGCCCAGATATCCAGCAGTTCATCCTGCAGGCGTTCCCGGCTGATGGCGTCCAGGGCGCTGAAAGGCTCGTCCATGAGCAGGGCCTGGGGTTCCAGGGCCAGAACCCGGGCCAGGGCGATCCGCTGGCGCATGCCGCCGGACAGCTCATGGGGGTAGGAACGGGCCTTGTCTTCCATCCCGACCAGGCGCAGACAGTCCGCTACCCTGGCATCCCGCTGTGTCTTGTCCACTCCGATATTGATCAGGCCGAACGCAATGTTTTGGGCCGCGGTAAGCCAGGGGAAAAGGGTGGGATCCTGGAATACGACCCCCCGGTCCGGCCCGGGGGCT
Organism: uncultured Desulfobacterales bacterium; assembly: GCA_964614125.1. Taxonomy (GTDB): domain Bacteria; phylum Desulfobacterota; class Desulfobacteria; order Desulfobacterales; family Desulfatirhabdiaceae; genus UBA4064. The sequence goes on from CAZTKB010000031.1 coordinate 12,387, forward strand.
GTCACGAGGGTTTCGTTGAACAGGACCTGCCCATGGGTGGGAAAAACGAACCCGGCGATGATGTTGAGGAGAGTGGTTTTGCCGCATCCGCTCGGGCCGAGCAGGCAGACAAATTCCCCGGCTTCAACCGTGATATCCACGTTTTTCAGGATCCAGCAGTCGTTTTTTCCGTCTTTTGCGGGAAAGCTTTTCGAAATGCCCTGGCAGACAATCACGGATCAATCCCCCCCGTGGCGCAGTTCCCACCGCCGGATTGTGTATCGTTCGAGGGGCCGCAACACCGCCTGTTCGACGAACAGGCCGATCATGGCGATGGCGAAAATGCAGACAAAAGAGGCCGTGTAATCCATCGTCCAGCGGGACTGGGCAATGGCGTACCCCAGCCCGGATCCGGTGCCTACCACCATTTCAGCCGCCACCACCACCCGCCAACTGTTCCCCAGGCCCACGCGCAGGCCGCTGATGATCTGCGGCAATGCTCCCGGCAAGAGAACCCGCAGGAAAATCGTACGGTTTCCGGCTCCCAGCATCTGGGCCGCCTGAATGAAGTGGATATTCACCCGTTTGACCCCGTCCGACACATGGATCGTGATAGGAGCGAATGCGGTAACCGCGATCATGAACCGGGTGGCGTTTTCCCCCACGCCGAATAGCAGCAGCGCCACGGGAATCCAGGCCAGTCCGGGTATCAGCTGCAGAACCTGTACCGCAGGGGAGGTAAGCCTTCCCAGAGTTCGCCACCAGCCGGCGGCCAGGCCGAAAAACACCCCGCCGGAGGAGGCGATCAGAAAGCCGTACACCCACCGGCCGAGGCTGTCACCGATATGGCGAAACAAGGAATGGTCCATGACCGGTTTTCCGGTCAGGGCCACGGCCAGCCTTTCCATGGTGGACAGGGGGGTGGGAAAAGCCACGCCGCGGAAATGCCAGACCCCCATGGCCAGGGCCTGCCATACCCCGAGAATCAGAAGCAATGGAGCGATCCGAAAAAATATCCGTTTGGCGGTCGATTCCATAGGGCGTTCCACCTTGGGGAGCTAGTCGTGTCAGGGAGTTTCCACGTCTGCCCGGTCTTGGACCACCCGGGGCAACACGGCATTGGGAAACACCCGGCGGGCTTCCTCCAGAAATTTCCCGATCAGGACCAGTTGAGTTCCCAAGGTTCCGATCCAACGCCAGAGGCATTCCTTCCCATTTTCGGTCAGGTAATACCGGCGCTTGGCCGGTCCGGGCTCGCCGGTGTCCCACGTGGATGTCAACACCCCTCGTTTTTCCAGCATGTTGAGATGCCGATAGAGACCGGTGATATTCAACCCCAGATCCATTTCCTGAAGTACCCCGAGAATGAGCTTCTGGATCTCGTACCCATGCGTTCCGGCATGATGGTACAGAGTCAGCAGGATCCATGGCGCGACCAAGGTGCTCATGTTTTTGCCCGAGCAGGGGCATGATTCAAAATCAATCATCGGTATGATCCTATACCATCACTTAGTATACGATGTAGAATATAATGGCAAGCTCAAATGTTTCCGCCGGTCGAAATTCGACAGACGGCTGTCTATTCCTGGCAGCTGTGTATTTTTGCGGCCGGATGGCGGAAAAGAAACCGTCCGGGTGTGATCAGAGAAAACATTCCGGCTCCCGCCGGATCCGGGTAAAGGCGGCCTCCAGTTCCTCTTTATGACGCAGATAGTGCTCGTCATCAAAATATTTTGCCCCGACCGGACATTTTTTTACGCAGGCGCAGCATTTGATGCAAATGCCTGTTATCCGGGAAACATCATCTGAATCAATGGATCCCATGGGGCAGACTTCGGCGCAAAGCTTACAATCGATGCAATCATCGCTGGTTCGGGGAGTGACCTTCAGGATACTCACAACAGTGCCATCAGGGCCTTTGATCCGGTAGTAATCCCGGTAGGGTCTGTTACCATTTACGACGACCGAAGGGGGTTCTCCCGGTGCTTGGAGTTTCTCATGGATCCTGTCGGCAAAATCAAGTGCTACGGCTATGTCCAGATCATCCGGGCGGTTTTTGCCCAGTGTGGTCGAGAAAGAATGTTCCCCGATAAAAGCCCCTCCGGCCACCACGTGAAAGCCGGTGGAGGTCAGAATGTCCGTGAATTCGATCAACGCGTCGTCATAATGACGGTTTCCGTAAAGCACGACGGCAACGGCGGTGGCTCCGTTACCGGAAATGGTGTGCAGGAATTTCAGCAGCACGTTCGGTACGCGCCCCGCGTACACCGGAACCCCTGTGACAACCAGATCCTGTCTGTCAAAGGAAATGGGTTTCTTTCGTGCCTCCGGCAGTGTACAATCGATGGAATGGATGGTTTCGCTTCCATCCCGGTTTCTGGCCAACCGTTGGGCGATACGGGCGACGATTTTTTCGGTTGTGCCGGTAGGGCTGAAATACAGTGTATGGATGGTTGGGTTCATCGGCGAGGTTCCCCCATTGGAAACAGGTGCTGCGTGACCTGTCGTCGAAAGGAAATAATCGGTAAAATGTCCATTGTTGTTCCGTGTTGATAGGGAAATAGTGAAAAATGGCGAGAAACACAACAGGAATTTGAATGAACTGGCGGCATATTCCGGACAAAAGCGCTTGTCCTGCCGAAGGAAACCGGTTGTTATCCGGAATGAGGAGGGAAAGTGACCATTCGGATTGTACGGCTCGGCAGTCCCAGAGCGGACGGTGAAGGATTGCGGATCGGGACGGTGCGAAGACCTCCCCGGGGCGTCAGAAAAGAGGACTATTCCCGGAAGGATTTTTATGATGTCTGGTTTCCGAATCTGGCTCCCAGTGAAGTGTTGCTCAAGGAAATCCGGGCTGCCGATGACGAGCGGTCATGGAAGGTCTTCCAGAAGAAATTCCTGGCGGAACTGAAGGCATCCGGTGCCGTCAGGGAATTGGATTTGCTGGCCGCGTTGTCTCACCGGACGAACATGTCCCTTGGATGCTACTGCCCGGATGAGGCCCGCTGTCATCGGGGCATTCTGAGAGAGCTTCTGGTAGAACGAGGGGCGGATGTGGTGTAAAGAAGCCAGGGGAGACACGCCGATCGAATTGTTACCCGGTGAGGACAGCTCCTGAAGTAAAACCGCCCTACTCTTGGTGAATGCATTCCACCGGACAGGTGTCGACGGCTTCTTCAATACAGGAGGCGGAAGGATCCGCCGATTCCTTGACAAAAGCCTTTTCATTGTCTTCGTCAAATCCGAAAACTTCGGGACAGAGCTCCACGCAACTCTGGCAGCCGATGCATTCTTCGGTTTCAATGGTTACATTGGTAGCCATAAACAAATCCTCCTTGTTGCCTGCCGTTACCTGTGACGGCAGGCCATGGTTGAAGAAAAATCAGCCCAGGTACAGCCGGTTCCATGTATCCAACATTTTATGAAATTCCTCGTGTTTCCCGGCTCCGATACGCTCCCGTTCCAGGCGTTCGAAGTCATCGAAAAGCCGGTTGTTGGTATCGGCGCTCATCCGGGCATCTGCTCATCCACCTGTTCGAAAAAATCCGGTTTTGTATCAGTAGGACATGGTACTTGTCCTGCTTCTGATAAACACTTCGAAAAGAAGGATGCCATGACCTGCAGCACCTTGATGTCGTCCGGAAATATGGGAACCATTATGTGAAAAAAATGTGTCTATGAAAATCTGATATTGCTATCTTTCTCTACCTTTTCTTATTATATCGATAAGTTCTTTTGTAGTTATATCCGCTTTGATGAAAGGCACATCTAACGGAGAATTGACACTTTGCTCAGGGATCAAGGCAAAAAATCGACCGTCCTTCCCGCGGATCAGTACCTTGCCTGTTCTTTCCGCCTTTTGAAGGACCATGGCAAGTTTTTGCCTGGCTTCTGAATAGGTATACACTTCCATTTTAGACCTCCAGCACTTCGATCTCCATGTTTTTGGCAGCAGCCCTTAACTTGAGATCCAACGTCAACAGGGGGGATCTGTATTGGCTTGCGCAATCCAACAGGTATACGTCGTAAGCATACATATTTATTTTTCTGGATAATCGCAAAACATTTGGAAAGTCAGTAGGTACATACCTGATAGGAATGCTGTGGAAAATTTCTATTCCTTTTTGCGCATTTTCCAGTGATATTCGTTTTTGTTTGAACATTGCCGAGAAGGCGTTACCAATTTCCCAAGGTATTGAACCGGGTGCAATCAATGTATGGCCTGAGGCAATTGCAATGATATTTTCTCGTTCTGATTCGCCCACAATAACTGCCATTAAAGCGCTTGTGTCAATTACAATGTCCATATCGGTCTCCCATCATAATGGAACTACTGAGGTGATCAGAAGCGGAATGACGGCTTATTTTTGGCGGATAGGTTTTTTCCTGTCTGTTTATTGTAACAAGTTTCAATATTCATTGAATTTCATTTGGTTACATAATTTTATAGCAACAAAGAGTTTTGTCAAACAGATACGTGTTCTGGAATCCGGTACAGTTAGGGTCAAAGATTTAACCGTTCAGAACCGCCTCGATCAGGTATGGTCCGTGTCCGGAAAATGAACGGTTCAGGGCGTCGGCCAACTCCTGATCCGTGTGCGCAATGCACCCTGGCACACCGAATCCCCTCGCCAGCGCCGGCCAGTCGATGGCAGGTCGGGTGAGGTCGGTGAGAGAGAGGGCTTTGGGACCGGGTTCTACCATTCCGGCCCGGGCAAGCTCGATTTGCAGGATGCGGTAGCGCCGGTTGGCGCACACCACGATCGTCACGTCCGCGTTCTCGCGCGCCATGGACCAGAGCGCCTGGGGAGTATACAGTCCGCTGCCGTCGGCCTGAAACGCGATGACGCGCCGGTTCGGGCATGCAAGAGCGGCACCCAGGGCATTGGGAAGTCCCTGGCCGATGGAACCGCCAGTCAGAAAGAGCAGGGTGTGCGGGGATGCCTGCGCCGAGTACACCGCATTCCAGGCCAGGCCGGTAGTGGCTGCTTCATTGACGATAATTGCGTTTTCCGGGGTAAATGCCGCCATGGTTCGGCACAGGCTGTCGGGCGTGAGGGGCTGGAAATCCGCCGCAAAAACCGCAGCCGGTCGTGGCGGGATGGCGCCGTCCGGCGCGCCCAATTCCCGGGCCAGCGCCTCCAACGCCCATGCCGCATCCATGCCCGCTTCCGGATTTGCGAGTGTACACAGGGTCGCGGTTTCCGGCAGGAACCGGGAAGGCTGGTCCGGGTAGGCAAAAAAGGCGACCGGATCCCGCGCGCCGGCCAGCACCAGGACGGTGATCCCGGCCAAAGCCTCGACGGCCTTTTCCGGAAAATACGGCAAGGCGGGAAAGAAGGGCAAATGTCTTCCGCATTCCTGGCGGGAGGGAAAGGTCTCAATCCAGACACCGCAACCGGTTGCGGATGCCACCCGTGCTGCGGCACGCAGGCCGGCAGCGGTCAGGGCATTGCCGCCGAGCAAAATCCCGCCGCGTCCGTTTCGAAGCATTCGGGCCGCCTCCTCGATGGCAAAGCCGGAGGGGTGGGCCATTGCGGGAGAAGGGACCACGGACAAGGGTTCAGGACCCGGTTCCCACTGGCAGTCCGCCGGAACGATCAACGAGGCCACGCCTCCCGGAGGACCGAGTGCCGCCTCCACTGCGGCAATGCAGGCGGTTGCCATCTCCCCGGCGGATTTTACTTCATATGTATATCCCACCGTGCCGGCAAGGGCCGCGATGTCCGATGTGAGGGGGGCATCGAAGGCGAGGTGCCGGGTGGCCTGGTCGCCGATCCAGTTGATGACCGGGGACCGTGCCCGCCGCGCGTTGTGGAGGTTGGCGATGCCGTTGGCAAAACCGGGGCCCAGATGCAGCAGGGTGGCGGCAGGCCGGCCTTTCATGCGGGCCCATCCGTCGGCCGCACCCGTACAGACACCCTCGAACAGGCCGAGCACGGCCCGTATCCCGGGTGTCCGATCCAGGGCCGCCACAATTGGCATTTCGGTGGTGCCGGGGTTGGCGAAACAAATTTCGACACCGGCATGGACAGCGGTGTGAACAAGGCTGTCAGCTCCTGT
>CAZTKB010000032.1:0-18374 GCA_964614125.1 uncultured Desulfobacterales bacterium
GGACTTCCCGCGCATCGGTTTGTCTTTAATCCAGGGCGTCGATGGCATTGGATACCAGATTGATGAATACCTGCTCCAGACGGTTATGATCCGCCAGGATACAGGGGTTTTCCGGATCGAGCGAAAGATCGAGCGAAATTTGGTGGGCTTTAATTTGATGCCCCAGGACTTTGAATACATCGCGGATCGGATCGTTGATGCACACCCGGGATCTCACCACATCGGATTGTCTGGCAAAATCGCGCATATGCCGGATGATTTCCGTTGCCCGCCGGATATTCCGGCTGATATCCCGGGAAATGGATACCAGGTCCTCTTCGGGTATGGGCATTTTTCGCTCCGTCATCTTGATGAAATAATCCGCGCAAACCTGGATGACGTTGAGCGGTTGGTTCAGTTCATGGGCCATTCCGGCCGCCATGGTTCCCAGAGTGGCCATTTTCCCGGCCTGGATGAGTTGGGTCTCCTTTTCGATGGTTTCCGTGATATCGGTGGTGGATGCGATCATGACATCCACATCCCCGTATCGGGACCGGCGGATGTGAATATTCACAAAAAACGGGGTCGAGCCGGTTCGATAATGCCTTTTTTTCGGGATGAGAACGGATTGATCGATATCGAGTCCTTCCATATGCCGGCGGATTTCGTCATCTCCCGCATCCCCCAAGGTCAGAAAGGATTTTCCGATCAGCTCGGCCGGGTGAAACCCGTAACAGTCCCAGACCCGCTGGTTGACATCCAGAATGGTATGACTGACGGGATCCAGAATGAAAATGGGATTCGGATCGTTGTTGAACAGGGATCGGTATTTCTCCTCGGATTTGATGTATTGTTCCTGCAAAACCGCGTTTTCCATCGCTGCGCCGATCCGGTTTCCGATCAGCTCCAGAATATGTTGATCCCCGTAGGAAAAACGGTTGGCGATACGGGAACCGATTACCATGGCACCCATGGATTTGTGCTCTTTGGTGCTGATCGGGATAACGGCAATAGACTGGGGGATTTCCGTTGATCGGTCCGACGTGTCACGGTCGTTCAGGTGATTGACAATCATCAGTTTTCCGGATTCCGTTACCTGCCTGGACAATTCCGCGAAAATGGGGGTCGGCAGATCGGTGCAGGAGGTGTCGTTCCCCTGATTCCGGTACTGCAGACGGAAGCCTCCTTTCTGGTCCGCCATGAAAATGGAGACACAATCCGCGCCCAGAAAGCGTTTTACCTCTTCAATCGCTTTCTGGACCCTGCCGGAAATATCGTCCGGGGTATTCAAAACGGAGTAGATGGTGCACAGGGTGCTGAGTTCCCGAGTGCGTCGCTCTCTTTCCTGTTCCGCCTTTTTATCTTCCGTGGTGTCCCACAAGGTTTCAATGGCACCGATGATTTCGCCGGTCACGGCTTTGATCGGTGCTGCGGTGAAGAAACACCACTTTCCCTCGTTCCCGAGTTTGGGAAAAAACACCTCGGCTTCATACGCGTTTTCGATCAGAACTGATTTCCGCCATTTGGCGCCGTAGAGTTTCTGGATTTCCTGGGTTCCGATCTGATCCAGAATCACATCCGCCATGGATGGACGCTCCCGATCCCAGAACGGTTCCCATTGCCGGGTGGTTCCGACCACCTCGGCCGCAGGATACCCGGTCAGCCGTTCCATCGCCTTGTTCCAGTGAGTGACCCGGTGATTCCGGTCGATCACAAAGGTCGGTATCGTGCTTCCCTGGATGATCTGGGAAATGGTTTGCTGTTGCCGGATCATTTCCTTTTCCATCTGCTGGGAATACCGGCATCGCTCTTCGGTGATTTGTGCAACGGAATTGGAGAAGGAGGAGATGAGAGAAAAAATCGTTTCATCCTGAATCCCGGCTTCCCGAAGGCCGGCCAGGAATTCCTGGTGTTTCAGGAAGATATGGAGGCGGTCCCACAGGATCATGGCCGCGAAATGATCGATCAGATCCAGGTGGGCCGGCATGGTTTTGCGGATCTTTTCCGCCAGGGTTTCATCCCGGGTCAGTTCCATGATGAGATCCAGGCGTTGGTTTTGAAACAATTCCGTGTAGTCACCAATTACCTCAATCCCGTTTTCTCTGGCGAAAAACAGGCCGGGTGCCGTCGGGTCGATATCCGAAACGGAAAGGACGCGTACCTGCCGTTGGTGAAATTCCGGGTGCATCAGAAGCTTGATGAATTCAATGCAGAAATTTCCGGCACCAACTATGGCGATATGGGTGTTTTTCAGAAAACGGTGCACGAATTTGCCTCACGCCTAGGGAACGATCAATATGGGCAGTTCGGATTGTTCCGCGACCCGGTGGGAAACTCCGCCCAGCCAGTATTGCTCGAACCAGTCCTTTCCGGTTCTTCCGAGGACCATCATGGTCGCCTGATAGTTCCGGGAAAGCTGCAGGATTTCGGAAACAGCCCTGCCTGCAGTCAGATGACTTTCCGCCGAAATTCCGTTGCTTTCGAACCAGCTGTTCCAGGAATCCAACAGATTCCGGCTTTCTGTCTCCAATTCCTGGATTGCCGCTTTGTCTCTGCCCCGAGTAATTCGTTCGTCCAGAACGTGTATGAGCAAAACCCTTTTGATCAGGGGTTTTAAGGACAGCAGATGGTTTCGTGCATGTTCGGAAGGCTCCGACCAATCTGTCGCGAGCATCGGCCTTTCGAATATATGCTGATTGATACGGGAACAGGTTTTTCCATCTTTTTCATAGTCTACGCAGAACTTTCCCATCAAGACCGGAATTTCGCTGCGGCGGAGAATGTCCAGGAGGTGGGATCCCACATACACCATTTCAAACACGGACCGTTTTTTGCGCCCCGTTACGATCCAGTCCACCTGCTCTTCCTGGGCGATCGCCAGGATTTTGGCGTTCGGCTGCCCCACATCCACCCGAACTTTGGACGCGACACCGTGTTGGGTGAGCATGGCCTGCCAGTCGGCGAAGCGTATCCGCGCCGCCTCAGTCAGACGCTCGGCTTCCTCTTTGAGAAATCCTCCATACGGAACGAAGGATACGTCTTCCGTCGGTACAATATGGGTCAAAACGATTTCCTTCAGTCCGGCCTTCTGTAAATCCAGAAGAGATTCCAGCGCTTGGAACGCCATTTCCCGGAACCGTGTATGAAACAGGATTTTTTCTATTTTTTCCATGGGTTCGCCTGCCTTTATGTCGGTTGGGTCAAAAAAGGATCAGGGTAATCACTGCGAAAACCGGGATCAGAAAAACCAGGGAATATTTGAAGATGTATCCGAAAAAGCTGGGCATGGCCGTTCCGGATTCCTCGGCGATGGAACGGACCATAAAATTCGGCGCGTTTCCGATATAGCTGCACGCACCAAAGAATACCGCGCCGGCAGATATCGCCTGCAAGAAAATCGGATTCAGGCCGATGAGGCAGCTGACTGCCTCCGGTTCGGGCATTCCCGGATAATGGCATCCCAGTGCCGTGCTGAAAAAGGTGAGGTAGGTCGGTGCATTGTCCAAAAACGCCGAAAGCACCCCGGTGGCCCAGAAATACTGAGCAGGGGTCTGAACCGCGTTGATGAGAAAAGCCAGATGTCCTTGGGAGCCTGCTTTCAGGATCGCCAGGCAAGGGATCATGGTGATGAAAATACCGATGAACAGGTAGGCGACCTCCTGAATGGGAAACCAGGTGAAGTGGTTGTCTTCCCGAATGGTGATGGGCGTCGTGATGAGCGACAGGATTCCCAGGAGTATCAAAAATCCGTCCCGGGCCCAGTCCTGTATGGATCGATGGATGCCCAGGGTGTTTACCTCCCCCAGGTCCACCATTCCACTGAAAAGAACGGCCGCCACCACACCGCCCAGAAACAGGAAGTTGTGCCATCCGGCCAATTTTAATGGTTCGGGATTTCCAGGGGGGGGAGGTTGCTCGGAGATCTTTTCCTTTCGATACCAGTACAGATCCAGGATAAAATACACCACCATCAGCGTGATCACCGCGATCAGCATATGCGGCAGGATTTTGAACGTCCACAGGAAGGGTACGCCGTGCAGAAAGCCCAGAAACAGAGGCGGATCACCCAGAGGGGTGAGGGATCCGCCGATATTGGCCACCAGGAAAATGAAGAATACGACCATGAAGGCCCGGTTCTTTCGGTGGCTGTTCGCGCGCAGAAAGGGGCGGATCATCAGCATGGCGGCACCGGTGGTTCCCATGAAGGAAGCCATGGTGGCCCCGATGCCCAGCATCAGAAGATTAACGGCCGGGGTGGCCCGAAGGCTCCCTCGGAGGAGAATTCCCCCCGAGATGGTGTACAAAGACCACAGGAGGATGATGAACGGAACATAGTCCGCCAGAAGAATATGAAGGATTTCATGCAACGCCGTCATCCGGTACTGGTAGAGGAAAGGAAGCGCCATCAGCAAGGCCCAGAAAGCGGATATCTTGACGAAATGGTGATGCCAGAAATTGGGGGCGAGCAGCGGGAAAAGCGCAATGGACAAAAGCATTCCGGCAAACGGAAGACAACTCCATAACGGCAGGGTTTCCCCGATGGATGGGCCATGACTGTCCGGCATACCCGCCGGTAGCGCCTCGGGGGTTGACGTTTCCGGTATGGCAGCGGAAGTGCCTTCCAACGGGGATCCGGAAACGAGTGGCGCCGGAACCAGGATGCAGGCAATCGAAATCCACAGAAATATCCACGGCAATTGGCGGGTAGATCGGGTCATGAGTTGTTCTCCTGGCGGTATCGACCACTCTCCATGCAGAAAGTGGTGGCAGAGACCTGTTCATGTTCCCTGTTCACAAGGGGATGTTAACGGACCATGGGTGTTGAATTATAGCAATTGCGGAGATAGGTCAAGTTGAATAAACGGTATCAATAAAATGATTCATATTTTTTTATTGAAATTGTTGAATGGAATCGGCTTCGGATATGGCCCGAAGCTGGCCGCATGCAGCCAGGATGTCCTGCCCTTTGCTGATGCGGATCATTGCCGTGAGGTTGCGGGATGTCAAATATTCCTGAAATCGAAGTACGGCTTCGGATTTCGGGCGTTTCCACTCGCAGCCGGGATGCTCATTGAAAGGGATCAGGTTGATCTTGGAGCGGATACCGTGAAGCAGCTTTACCAGTTTTGCGGCATCTGCAAGGGAATCATTGATTCCATCCATCAGAATATATTCAAAGGTTATCCGGCGGCGGGGGCGGAGGGCGTACCTCCGGCAGGCATCGAGAAGGGTCTCGATGGAATATTTTCGGTTGATCGGCATCAGCCGGCTGCGGGTTTCGTTGTCCGCGGCATTGAGAGATACAGCCAGATTGACGGTGACATCCGTTCCCAAATCCGGAATGCGCGGAGCCAGACCGGCGGTGGAGAGGGTGATTTTACGGGTGGAAAAACCCATACCGTGGGCCGCGTCCGTCAAAACCCGTATGGCCTGAACGACGGCATCATAATTGGCCAGGGGTTCTCCCATTCCCATCAGAACGATATTGGTCAGTTTCTCCGGCTTTTCCACTAGGGTCTGTACGTCCCGGACCTGGGCAATGATTTCTCCGGCCGTCAGGTTCCGAACCAGACCTCTTTTCCCCGTCAGGCAGAAACGGCAGCCCTGGGCGCAGCCCACCTGGCTCGAAATACAGATGGTACTGTGATCTTTTTCCGGCATCCATACCGTCTCAATCCGGTTTCCGTCCGGAAGGCCGAAGAGGTATTTTCGGGAGCCGTCCGAGGAGACATCCACTTTTTCCGGATTCAACCGTTCGATGGTGAAATGTTCCGACAGCAATGTCCGCAACGGTTTTCCGATATCGCTCATTTGGCTGAAATCGTCCATCTGGCGCAAGTAGATCCATTTTTGGATTTGCGCGGCGCGATATGGCTGAAAGCCGCGATCCGACAGCCACGCTTCCAGTTGGGAGATAGAAAGTTCCTTGATATCGGTTGAGTGTATCATGATCACGGTGAATTGCCCCTTGGCAGGCCATCTGTTGATTTTTTTATTGACATACCACAGTGATCCATCTATTTTCAATTGTTTATTTTTTATGAAGCATAAAGGGGTGGAGAGATCCTCTTCCTTTTTATTGCCATACGGGTTTGGTGGTGTGGCGGAGGCATTCGGAGGGGATGGAATCGCTGGGAATCATGTAGAGACGAGCGGGTGGAGCGCATGTTCGACAACCTGAGCGACAAATTGAACGCCGTGTTCAAGAAGCTGAAAGGGCACGGCAAACTGACTGAAGGCAACATCCAGGAGGGAATGAAACAGGTTCGGATGGCCCTTCTGGAAGCGGATGTTCATTACCGGGTCGTAAAAAAACTGGTCGAGGATGTCAAAGCCCGTGCCTTGGGCCAGGAGGTCATGGAAAGCCTGACACCCGGCCAGCAGGTGATCAAGATTGTCAATGAGGAATTGACCCGGCTGATGGGATCCCGGCATGAAGAGATTCGCTTGGCCGGAGGTGCACCGCATATCCTCATGCTGGTGGGACTGCAGGGTTCCGGAAAAACAACCACGGCGGGGAAGCTGGGGGTGTATCTTCGGAAAGCCGGAAAAAAACCGTATCTGGTTCCAGTGGATGTCTACCGTCCGGCGGCTATTGATCAGCTGGTTAAGCTGGGACAGCAGACATCCATTCCGGTCTATCCGACACTACCGGAAATGGATCCGGTGGCGATCTGTACGGATGCCCGGAAACAGGCTTCGGCCTCAGGCGCAGACACGGTCATTCTGGATACAGCGGGAAGACTTCATGTCGATGAACGGTTGATGAATGAACTGGTCCGGATCCGGGATGCGGTCCAGCCTTCAGATATCCTCCTGGTAGCGGATGCCATGACCGGGCAGGATGCTGTCAATATGGCGCAGTCTTTTCACCAGGCGCTGGATATCGGAGGGGTTGTTCTGACCAAGATGGATGGGGATGCCCGCGGCGGTGCCGCCCTTTCCATCAAGGCAGTCATAGACAGACCGATCAAATTCATCGGGGTGGGCGAAAAACTGGGCGATTTTGAGGCGTTCCATCCGGATCGGATGGCATCACGGATTTTGGGCATGGGGGATGTCCTCACCATGATCGAAAAGGCCCAATCCGTTATGGATGAGAAAAAAGCCGTCGAGCTGCAGAAAAAGTTGCGGAAAAATCAGTTCACGCTCGAAGATTTCCGTGACCAGATGCTCCAGATCCGGAAGATGGGTTCCCTCCAAGACCTGATCGGCATGATTCCGGGGATCGGCAAACACAAGGCGTTTGCGGATATGGATGTCGATGACCGGGAAATTGTGCGGATTGTCGCCATTATTAATTCCATGACACCCCAGGAACGGCAGAAATATACGATTATCAACGGCAACCGAAAGAAACGGATCGCCCGAGGAAGCGGCACGACGGTCCAGGATGTAAATAATCTGTTGAAAAATTACGACCAGGTCATTAGAATGATGAAAAAATTCAACAAGGGAGGCATGCGCGGAATTACCCGTAACATGCTGAGATTCTAAAGGAGTTTTCGATTATGGCAGTAAAGATCAGATTGGCGAGACATGGTGCCAAAAAGCGTCCATTCTACCGGGTTGTTGCGGCCGATGTTCAAAGTCCCCGTGACGGCAAGTTCCTGGAAATGCTGGGAACCTACAATCCGTTGCAGGAACCGGCGGAAGTCAGCCTGAACGTGGAACGGGTCAGTTATTGGCTCGATCAGGGAGCCATCCCGACCAACACGGTGAAAACGCTCTTGAAGAATCAGGGTATATCCTTGAAACCGTCCTGACAAAGTTTTTCGATATCCCGTGTTTTCCGTTGCCGGCGAAAGGAGAAGGTGCGATGAAAGAGTTGATCCAATACATTGCACGGGCATTGGTCGATCATCCGGAGCAGGTGATGGTTTCCGAGATTGAAGGGAACCAGACCTCTGTCCTGGAACTGAAAGTGGCAAAGGAAGACCTGGGAAAAGTCATCGGGAAACAGGGAAGAACCGCTAGAGCCATGCGCACGATTTTGGGGGCGGCTTCCGCCAAGCTGAATAAACGGACAGTCCTGGAAATCATCGAATAGGTTCATTGCCGGGATGAAGCAGGATGAGTGGGTGGAGATCGGCCGCATTTCAGGGGTTCACGGGATCCGTGGGTGGATTCGTGTGCACTCCTTTTGTGAAAACGACGAAGTGTTTCGGACGATACGGGATCTTCGCATCACACCGGTCCGGGGGGAGGAATCGATCTATGGCATCCGGGAGGTCAAGCGGATCGGCCGTTCCCTCGGCCTGGCTCTGAAGGGGGTCACGAATCGTAATCAGGCGGAAGCGCTCATCGGGGCAGCGGTTTTTTGCCAGAAAGAATATCTCCCTCGACCGGAAGACGGATCCTATTATTGGTTCGATCTGATCGGGATGAAGGTATTTTCCGTGGAGGGGGACTGGATCGGATTGGTGGATTCCATCATTCCGACCGCCGGCAACGATGTTTTCGTGGTTCGACGGGACGCTTCTGAAATTCTGGTTCCCGCGGTGGCGGCTGTTGTTCGCGAAGTCAACCTGGAGGAAAACCGTATTCTGGTGAGTCTGCCGGAAGGTCTTTGTGAAACGGCGCTTTCCGGAAAATCGGATCCCGGATGAAATTTTTCACGATATCCATTTTCCCCGGCATGTTTGAACGGATGTGGGACTATGGCATCGTGAGCCGGGCGATTCTCCGGCAGCAGGTGTCCGCCGTGGCAATCGATCTGCGGGATTTCGCACCCGACCGGCATCGAACCACCGATGACCGGCCGTTCGGAGGAGGGGCCGGGATGGTGATGAAGCCGGAACCTTTGGCCGCAGCCATCCGATGGGCCAAAGACCATGCACCGGATGCGCGTTGCGTTCTCATGAGTCCGCAGGGCAGGAAATTTACGCAACACGTCGCGCATGAGCTGTCCGGGTGCCCGGGAATCATACTGGTATGCGGGCGGTACGAGGGGATTGACGAACGGATCGGCAGTAACTACATCGATGAGGAGATATCGATCGGGGACTATATCCTGACCGGCGGGGAAATGGCCGCGATGGTAATCATGGATGCCGTCATCCGTCTGATACCTGGAGCCCTCGGAAGCGAAGAATCGGCCGAGAAAGACTCTTTTGAAAATCAGTTGCTGGAACACGCGCATTTTACCCGGCCCCGATCTTTTGAAGGGGAAGATGTTCCGGAAGTTCTTTTGTCCGGCAACCATCGAGCTATTGATACCTGGCGGCTGGAATCCTCGCTGATCCGAACCTTTCTGAAACGGCCGGATTTGCTTCGCCACCGGGAATTCAGCCCGATAGAACTCACTATTTTGCAGAAATGGCGCCGGGAAATTGACGAGATCATTTTCGCCCAATCTGTATTTGGCGCTGGTCCATCACCCGGTTCTGAATAAGCACGGAGATGTCATCGCCTCTGCGGTGACCAATCTGGATATCCATGATCTGGCCAGAGCCGCCCGCACCTACGGGGTTCGGGCGGTATATGTTGTGACGCCTCTGGAAGATCAGAAAATCCTGGTGCGTCGGATCGTGTCTCATTGGACCGCGGGAGTGGGCGGCGTTTTCAATCCGGACAGAAAAACAGCGCTGGATTTGGTATCGATTCAGGATTCCATCCAATCCTGCCGGGAGGATATCGTTACTCGGGAACATGCCCCCGCAGTACTCGTCGCTACCAGTGCGAGGCCCTATCCGGGAGCGCTCGCGATCGAAGGCTTGAAACAGAGGCTGCGGGAAGGAACCCCGCATCTGCTCTTGTTCGGTACGGCATGGGGATTGGCTCCGGAATGCATATCCCGATCCGACCACATTCTGGCACCGATACGGGCGGAGGCGGATTACAACCACCTGTCGGTTCGATCGGCGGTTTCCATTTTGCTGGACCGGTTGGTTGGATAGAGGATCCGGAGAAGACACGAATGGCACGGAATCAGGCTCCGGTGTATCTTGACGACTCACGGATGCTCGGTGTACTCCGGTAAAAGGGGGATATCTCCTGACGGGGAAAATCCCCAGTTTGCATAATGAACCATCATCAATCAATCAATTACGAGGAAAGTATGCAGATTATCAGACAGATCCAGAATGACATGATGCGGCTGGATATTCCGGTATTCGCCGCTGGAGATACCGTCAAGGTCCACGTCCGTATTCAGGAAGGAGAAAAGGAACGCGTGCAGGTGTTTGAAGGGATCGTAATCAGCAAGCGCCGCGGAACCACCAATGCGTCCTTCACGGTTCGGAAAGTATCCTACGGGGTGGGTGTGGAGCGTATTTTTCCCCTCCATAGCCCGATTATCGACAAAATCGAAGTGGTGTCCAGGGGTGACGTCCGTCGGGCGAAGATCTACTATCTCCGAAAATTGCGCGGAAAAGCGGCCCGAATCAAGGAAAAACGGTTCTGATCCGTTGCTGTCGTCATGCCGGATCTGTGGCGTTTTGAAAAGGAGGCGGCGGAGATGGGCTTTTGCCGGATCGCCGGTATTGATGAGGCCGGGAGAGGGCCTCTGGCCGGACCGGTCGTTTCCGCCGCCGTCATGTTCCCGATGGGCGTTTGTATCCCTGGTATCAATGACAGCAAAAAACTCCGTCCGAAACAACGGGAAAGATTGTACGACCAGATCTATGACCAGGCCGGAAGTGTCGGGATCGGCATCGTGGATCCTGTGGAGATCGATCGGATTAACATTCTGCGGGCAGCTCTTCTGTCCATGAAAATGGCGGTGGAAAATCTGTTCCCCGCTCCGGAATATCTCCTGATTGACGGGAATGTCCCCCTCCACGTGTCCTTGCCTCAGAAAAGCATACCCCAGGGGGATGGATCCAGTGCTTCCATCGCAGCCGCTTCCATTGTCGCCAAGGTTACCCGGGATCGCTTGATGGACCGCTATCATGACGAGTATCCACAATATGGGTTTCTCCAGCACAAGGGGTATCCGACTCAACACCACAAAGCGGCGATTCTCCGTTTCGGACCTTGCCCCATCCATCGGCGAAGCTTTACAGGCGTGGCGGACCGGCAATGCAGACTCCCTCTCAGGAATTTGGAAGAACCAGCGAGATATACGCGGCGGAACACCTGACCCGGCAGGGTTACCGGATTCTGGAACGGAATTACCGGACCCGCATGGGGGAAATCGATATCATCGCCAGACATGGCGATACCTTGGTGTTTGTCGAAGTCAAGGCCCGGAAATCGCATGAATTCGGACCTTCGAAGTATGCCGTCACCTCCCGGAAGCAGCAGAGACTTGCCAGAACTGCTCAATATTATTTGAAATCCACCCGACAACTCAACCGGAAAGCCCGATTCGATGTGGTGGCCATCGATTTCGAGGATGGTCCGCCCCATATCGAGCTGATCCAAAATGCCTTCGAAGTCCCGTACCGCTGATTCCGGCCGCTCTGTTTGCCCCGGGATCCTCTACGTCGTATCCACCCCGATCGGAAATTTGGACGATATCACCATTCGGGCCCTGCGGGTTTTGGCCGATGTCGACCTGATCGCGGCGGAAGACACCCGCCATACCCGCAATCTTCTGGCCGCATATGAAATCCCGACCCCTTTGATTTCCTGTCATGAATACAACGAGCGGGAACGCTCTGCCGATCTGGTCCAATGGCTGAAGGAGGGAAAATCCATCGCGTTGGTCTCGGATGCCGGTACCCCGTTGGTCTCGGACCCGGGGCATGTGATTGTCCGGTCCGCGGTGGATGAGGGTATTCCCGTTGTGCCGGTCCCCGGTGCCTCGGCGGTTCTGGCTGCCTTGTGTGTCTCCGGGCTTCCAACCGATTCTTTCGTATTCGCCGGGTTCCCTCCGCGGAAAGGTTCCTCCCGCGGGAGGTGGATGGACAGCCTTCACTAGGAGAGGCGAACCATTGTCCTGTATGAATCTCCCCGCAGGGTTTTGGCCCTGTTGAGGGATCTCGGAGAGCGGATGGGAAACCGTCCGGCCGTGTTGTGCAGGGAACTCACGAAAATGCATGAAGAGATCCTTCGCGGCACCGTGGTAGACCTGATTGACGCAGTCGCCGGACGGGAAGCGATCCGCGGAGAAATCACCCTGATTGTGGCCGGATGCGACCTCATGCCGTCTGAGCCTGCGGATTGTCTTGAAACCGTGCTCCGGGATATGGTAACCATGCAGTCGGGCAAACTTCCCGATTTGGCCAAGGAGGTGACCAAACGGTTTGGCATCAGTCGGCGGGAGGCATATGAGCGGATCCGGAAATCCAGGCCGACATCGGGTCGCGATACGGATCGGGATTAAATCGGGGGATATGAAACGAAATTCTGTTAGAATTCCGTCCGAGTAACTTACGAACACCGACCATCATGGAGGACGATCGATGAAAAAAAAAGTGTTGATTGCCGTGGATGGATCCGTGCAATGCCGGTCCTGCATTCAATATGCGATGAACGTCGCCTCGGATGTGGATCGTCTGCACTACACATTGCTTCATGTTCAGCGCCCCATATCCCACTACCTGATTGAGGAGGCCAAGCGGCATCCGGAAAAGAAACGGGAACTGGATCTGGTGTTTCAGAAAAATACCGAGGCGGCCTTTCACCTGTTGGACAAACTGAAAACATTTATGATCGATTCCGGGGTAAGCCCGGACCATATCGAAGTCGTGACCCACCCGCGGGTCAATGGAACCGCCCGGGATATCATCACGGCGGCGGAACATGGGCGGTTTGACGCGATCGTTATCGGCAGGCGAGGCATTTCCCGTCTTCAGGAAGCGTTTTCCGGAAGCGTGACGTCCAATCTCATCGAACATTCGCGGGTGATCCCTTTGTGGATTGTGGATGGAGAGGTCCCATCCGACCGGATCATGATCGCAGTGGATGGTTCCGAAAGTTCCCTTCGAGCCGTGGACCACCTCTGCTTCATGCTGACCGGGAACCAGCGGATCGTGGTCACCCTGTTCCATGTCACCCAACGGTTCGGTGATTACTGTCAGATCAATCTGGATTCCACCGCGGAGGCCGATCTGGATGAAATCCTGGTGGAAGGCGACCGCCGGTGTATTGACAATTTTATGGGATTGGCCAGAAAACGATTTCAGGAAGCCGGATTGTCGGAGGCCCAGATCCGGTTGAAGATGGTGGAAAGACGTTTCAATCCCGGAAAAGCGATTGTGGAGGAAATGGAAAAGGAAAAACACGGGACCCTCGTCATCGGACGAAGCGGGATCGACCGTGCGTTTTTCATGGGAAGCGTTTCCCGGTATGTACTGAACAAGGCCAATAACTGTGCCCTCTGGGTGGTTACCTGAAACGCACTCATTCCCTGGGGATAGGCCGAGAAGGAGAACGAAGGATGGTTCAAGTGATGGTGTTGGATCCGGTGGAAACCCGGATGGATATGCTGGTTGTACCCGTATGGGAGGGTTCCCTTGATATACATGGTCATCCTGCCGTCCGTTCCCTGGTGCAAGAGGCGAAAGCCTGGAAGGAATTCACCGGGGCGGAAAACGATGAAATGGTGTTTTTTCGGCCCCAGGGACTTCCTGCGAACCAGGTTCTAGTGATCGGTGTCGGAAAAGCGGAATCCCTATCATTGGAATCCTTTCGGAAAGCCGCGGGAAAAGCCATCCGGAAAAGCATATCTAAAGAGGTTTCTTCTGTCGTGTTTGCCGTACCGGATTTCGATGTTTCCGGCATAGGAGGGGACGAGATCCTGGTTTCCCTTCTCGAGGGTGCCGTGTTGGGTTCTTACCAGTTCCAGCGCTACAAGAAGCCCAAGCATCCCTCCATCACCGACATCGGCTTCTGGGTTTCTTCGGAGAATGTCGATCGATATGCCGGGTTGGCAAAAGAGGTCCAAACCGTTTGCGAAGGGACCCTGCTGGCCCGGGAATGGGTCAATCTGGCTTCGAACCATAAACGACCCGACCGGTTCGTGGATTTGATCCAAAAGGAGATACAGCACCAGGGTATCGAATCCTTTGTCACGGTGGAAGTTCTGGATGAACCCGCGCTTCTAGAACTTGGCTTTGGGGCGATGCTGGCCGTGGGAGCCGGAAGCGATTCCCCTCCACACCTGATGATTCTGGATTATCATCCGGAACAGGCCTCTGTCGGCTTGGGGCTGATCGGAAAAGGGGTAACCTTCGATTCCGGGGGAATCAATCTCAAGTCGGCAACATCCCTGGAAGACATGAAGATGGATATGTCCGGTGCGGCCGCTGTGGCAGCCGCCCTGATCACCGCGGCCCGGCTGAAATTTCCGCGCCGGATTGTCGCCGCCCTTCCCCTGGTGGAAAACATGCCGTCCGGTTCCGCCACCCGTCCGGGTGATATCATTACTACGTTTTCCGGAAAAACCGTCGAAATCGGGAATACGGATGCCGAAGGCCGCCTGATCCTGGCGGATACCATTTCGTACCTGAAAAAGCGGTACAACCCGGATCTGGTTCTTGATCTGGCTACGCTGACAGGAGCTTGCGTGGTAGGGCTCGGAGAGCGGATCGCCGGGCTGTTTTCGAATGACCGGGAGTTATCGGACGTATTGATGCACAGCAGCCGGGTGGTCGGGGAGCGATGCTGGCCCATGCCGCTTCCGGAAGATTACCAGGAATTTCTGAAAAGCGAACATGCGGATATCTGCAACAAGAGCAGTTCCAAGGGGGGAGGAGCCATCACCGCCGCCCTGTTCCTGATGGATTTTGTGGCCGATACAAGATGGGCCCATATTGATATCGCGGGACCCGCGTGGATCAATAAAGATAACGCCTACTGCGGAGCCGGAGGGACCGGTTTCGGGGTCCGGCTGCTGATCGATTTCCTGAAACGATGGAAATGAAGGCAGGTAACCGGGCGAGCCTGGGGTGGGTGGGGTGAGCGGAGTCCGGCATTCCCGAACCGTATGGGGATGGGCTTTGTATGACTGGGCCAATTCCGCCTTTGCCACCACGGTCATGGCCGGATTTTTTCCCATTTTTTTTAAACAGTATTGGAGTGCCGGCCAGGATCCGGTTGGTTCCACGGCCGTGTTGGGGTTGGGGAATTCGATCGCCAGCCTCTGCGTGGCGGTCCTGGCGCCGGTGATCGGTGCACTGGCGGATGCCGGATCGGCCAGAAAGCGCCTGTTAATGGTTTTTGCGTATTCGGGCGCACTGTGCACCGCCTCGTTATACTGGATCCCCGAGGGGGGGCAGCTCGCGGCCATTGCTGTCTACGGATTGGCAGTGATCTGTTTTTCCGCGGCCAACGTGGGATATGATTCCCTTTTGATTACGGTATCCGATCCGGCCAACCGGGATCGGATTTCCGCGCTTGGTTATTCGATGGGATACCTGGGCGGAGGGCTTCTTTTTTCGATCAATGTGGCCATGACCATGCGCCCCCACTGGTTCGGCCTGTCCGATGCCGCACAGGCGGTTCGGTATTCCTTTCTGTCGGTAGCCCTCTGGTGGGCCGGCTTTTCCCTGTTTACTGCTCGATGGGTTCCTTCGGATGCTTCCACCGCACCGATGCCGTGGCGCCGATCCGTTCATGAGGGACTGGTTCGGATGAAAGGCACGATTGCTCAGGTGCTGAAAGACAGATCCGCCCGATTGTTTCTGCTGGCTTACTGGTGTTACATGGACGGAGTGGATACGATCATCCGGATGGCGGTGGATTATGGACTTTCCATCGGTTTTGAAAGCCGGGATTTGATTCTGGCCCTTCTGTTGGTTCAGTTCATCGGATTTCCGGCCGCGTTGCTATTTGGGAGGCTTTCCCACGCCATCGGTGAGCGGAAATCGATTCATGTCGCCATACTCGGCTATATGGCCGCCACTGTCTGGGGGTGCATGATGCAAGAAAAGATGGATTTCTATCTTCTGGCCGCATGGATCGGGTGTATTCAGGGAGGGATTCAGGCCCTGAGCCGGTCGTATTTCGCCCGGTTTATCCCGGCAGGATGGTCTGCCGGGTATTACGGTCTGATGAACATGACCGGCAAAATGGCCGCCATCGTGGGGCCGGCGCTGGTCGCCGGTGTCGCCGTGCTTGCCCGGAACCTGCTGATCACTTCCCACACCCTTCCGGAGGAAATGACGGGAATCGGTCAAATCGCTTCCCGGGTCGGTATGGGGTCGATTCTATTGCTGTTTGTTGCAGGATTTATGCTGCTGTCCCGAGTCCGGGAACCGTCCGGGCCAAGGGGAACGTTGGACGGAGACGGGAAGGACCGGTGATGCGAAGAATCCCGCCGGGTCCCAAACCCCCGGTTACACAATGGCGTCCTGGATCCGGGAATCAAACACCCGCCGGCTCTTTCGTTCGGACCGCGGCAGGGAGCCGTACGGAACGATCTCTGCCAGGGGAGTCACCAGCACCTTTCGCTTGACTTGGTAAACCAGTTCTTTGGCCAGATGCTCCCTGCGTTCATCGGATGTTTCTCGTGCCTGCTCGACGATGATCCGCATCACGCCGCGTTCGGCTTCATCCTGGTACAGGTGGATCTGGTATTCGGATCCCAAACCCGGAACGGAAGAAATGATCTGGTCGATCGTGGACGGGTAGATGTTGACGGCCCGGAACTTGAACATGTCGTCGGTCCGTCCCCGGATTCGGGAATGCCGGGGCAACAAGGTTCCGCACGTGCAGGGGCCGGGAATGATCCGGGTGATGTCCCGGGTGCGGTACCGGATGAGCGGAACGGCTTCCTTGCACAGCGTGGTGACCACCATTTCCCCCCACTCACCGTCGGGGATGGGCTTCAAGGTTTCCGGGTCGATGATTTCCAGGATATAGTAGTCGCCCCAGTAATGGATGCAGTCATGATCCGGACATTCGATTCCGGTTCCCGGCCCATACAATTCCGTCATCCCGGTAATGTCAAACAGTTCCGCGTTTCCCAGCAGTTCGGATATTTTTTTTCTCATGGAAACCGAAGCACGTTCCGAACCGTAGATCACCTTTTTCAGGTTGATTTTGTTGGAAAGCCCCCTGCGGTGAACCTCTTCGGCCATCAACAGACCCATGGATGCGGTGCAGCACAGCACGGTGGGGTGTAAATCCACCAGAAACTGGCATTGCATGTCGACGTTTCCCGGCCCAATGGGAAGGGCCATCGCCCCTACCCGTTCACAGGCAAGCTGAAAACCGATCCCCGCCGTCCAAACGCCATATCCCACGGCGATCTGGACACGATCCGAGGCGGTGACTCCCGCCATTTCATAGGCCCTGGCAAAAAAATGACACCAATCATCCACGTCTTTCTGGGTGTAACAGAGATTTTTTCGGGTTCCCGTAGTCCCGCTGCTGGAGTGAATACGAACGATGTCCTCGAAGGGAACGGCGCGGAGAGGGTATGGATACCCATCCCGGAGATCATCCGCAGTGGTAAACGGCAGCTTGACGATGTCCTCGAGGCTGTGGATGTCATCCGGAACGACACCCGCCGTTTCGAACTTTTTCCGATATTCCGGTGAATGGTTATAGGCGTGGGAAACTGTCCATTGCAGTCCTTTTAACTGGTGAAGTTTCAGTTCTTCCACGCTGTTGATGTTCGGCATAAACCGATTGGTTTTCATGATATCCCCTTATCCGGTGTTCCCGATCCCGGATCGGTAACGGTTGTTGCGGCCAGTTGCTCCAAGTGGTCTCCGATCAGCCGGTACACGGTCCACCCTTTCATCGGCCTGGCTCCCAGGTGCTCGTAGAATTGAATGGCCGGCTGATTCCAGTCCAGCACAGCCCACTCCAGGCGTCCGCAATCCCTTTCTCGAACAATGCCCGCAATCCGGGAAAACAACGCCTTCCCGATTCCTTTCCCCCGGAATTCCTTTTTCACATACAAATCTTCGATGTAGATTCCCGGCTTTCCCAGAAACGTGGAAAAATTATGGAAAAAAAGAGCATAGGATACCGGCTCGTTTCCGAAAAAACCGATCAGAACCTCTGCCGTTTTCCGCTGGCCGAAAAGGGATTTTTCCAGGATATCCGGGGTGGCGACGACTTCCGAAAGAAGCTTCTCGTATTCCGCCAGATCCCGGATCAGCCCCAGAATGATCGAGATATCCTTCCGGGTGGCAAACCGGATCCGAATCCGGGGTTCCCGTTTTTGGGAAGCGTCTTCCGGTGAAGGCCCCTGTCGAACCATATCTATTCTTCCTTTCCATGATGTCGGGAGCAGCCTTGCCACATTTCCCCGGTTTTCAAACAGGTTCACTTTCTAACCCTTTCGCCGATGTCTTTCAACAGAAAAACGCAGCTATCTACCGGTTTGATCAAGGAAGGTGGGGTTGTGCCAGTGTCAGCAATTTTTCCCCTCCAACTGGTGGGGAAGGGTCAGGGGTATCATTTTTTTCCCTCCTTACTGGTGGGGGAGGGTCAGGGTGGGGGGGGGTAAAAGCGTTTCAGGCGGGCAGACGTTTTTTATGTCCTGCCGTCCG
>CAZTKB010000033.1:0-7429 GCA_964614125.1 uncultured Desulfobacterales bacterium
AGGTCCCCCGTTCCGGCTTTCCGGCGGAAAGGCTGGTACCCCCTTGCGGGCTGGGGCAGGTCTATCAATTTTTTTCCTTCCCCACCGGTGGGAGATGGCTCAGGCTCACGATTTTTTCCCTCCCCACTGGTGGGGGAGGGTCGGGGTGGGGGGGATAAAAGTGGGACAAGCTGCCTCCGGTCCGGTTCTTTGGCCCGAGGTACCCCATGATCCGTCCGTGTCTGTCCACGGTGCACCCCGATTTGGCCATGCAGATGTTCAACCCGCGACGGATTCCGGGAATCCTCTTGAGTTTTTTTGCATTCCGCGATAGGAAAACAGAAAAGACTGGGTATGATGATGACTGTTGATGCCACACGGAATGAACGGGAGGGTGATATGTTCCGGGAAGAATATGACTCCATGGGGCGTGTGGAAGTGCCATCCGCCGCTTATTACGGTGCTTCGACGGAGCGGGCCGTTCGGAATTTTCCCATCAGTGGGATGACTTTTCCTCCGGTTTTGATTGAAAGCCTGGCCCGGATCAAGGAATCGTCGGCACTGGTCAACGAGGATCTGGGGATCCTGGATAAAAAGTTGGCCGGTGCAATTCGGCAGGCCGCCCGGGAGATTATTCAGGGAAGAATGGCGGACCAGTTCGTGGTGGATGTGTTTCAGACCGGATCCGGAACATCCACGAACATGAATCTGAATGAGGTGATTGCCGCCCGTGCCAATGAAATACTGACCGGTGTTCGTGGCGGGAAGTCTCCGGTCCATCCCAACGACCATGTCAACCGGGGACAAAGCAGCAACGACGTTTTCCCGTCCGCCATGCATCTGTCAGCCCTGTTACTGTTGCGGGATGACCTTCTTCCGGCTTTGGAAAGCCTCCATAACGCCTTGTCTCGTAAGGCGGCTCAATTCTCCGAAATCCCGAAAATCGGACGCACCCACCTCCAGGATGCGGTTCCGATCCGGATGGGGCAGGAATTTTCCGGGTATGCCGTGCAAATTCACCATGGAATCGATCGAATCCAACGATGCCGGCCCTATCTGGAGGAACTGGCCCTGGGAGGGACGGCCGTTGGAAATGGGATCAATACGCATCCGGAATTCGCACGCAGGGTTATCGGGTTTCTGTCCCAAGAGATTGGATTGACCCTTCGGGAAGCACAGGACCATTTCGAAGCCCAATCCGCTCGCGATGCCGTGGTCGAAACCAGTGGGGCTTTGAAAACCATCGCCGTGAGTTTAGTTAAAATATCAAATGATATAAGGTGGATGGGATCTGGGCCTCGTTGCGGGCTTGGCGAGATCGCGCTTCCCGATCTTCAGCCTGGGTCTTCCATCATGCCGGGCAAGGTCAACCCGGTCATTCCCGAGGTCGTACTTCAGGTCGCCGCCCAGGTGATCGGTAACGATGCCACCATTACCCTTTGCGGGACAGGCGGGAATTTCGAACTGAACACCATGATGCCGGTCATGGCCCATAACTTTCTTCAGTCGATTTCCCTGCTGGACTCGGCATGCCGCGCATTCACCGAATTTTGCGTGGAAGGAATCCGCCCCCGGGAGGATGTGTGTCGGAACCACATCCGGCAGAGTCTGGCCATGATAACCTTGCTGGTGCCGGATATCGGGTACGATCATGCGGCCCGAATCGCCGGACTGGCGTATTCCAGTGGGAAGACAGTCGCGGAAGTGGCGAAGGAATCCGGTATTTCCGACGACCTGGTGAAAAAATTGTTCATAGAATGACCGGAATCAGACAGTTTCGGCTTACGTCGGAAGACATCGTCTTACCTTGGTTGAAACAAAGAATCGCTGCAAAGGGTGCCCGGATCGGGGGGAATCGGTTCCGGTGCTTTCCGTTTATTCCATACGAGGAGGAAATCAACATGTCCAAACGCTATACCATCAAAACAGCCTGCCCGCAGTGCGGATGCTCCCAGTTGACCGTCATGACTCCCGAAGAAATCAAGGCGAAGTACGGAGATGTTCCGAATATTGACCTGGAATGCGGGGAATGCATGCTGCAGTATTCCAAACCCATGAAGGAAGCCTGCCCGGAATGGGATCAGGAGTGCCGTCTCAAGGAAAAATAGACCTTTTCCGGCATTTTGGATTTTCGGATTTCCTATCCATATTGATTTTTGTTACCATCAGTGGTAAAAAATCGGGCAATTCGGTTTCTGATCCTGTTCATTTCCGGTGGGCATCCTTTGTGAAGAATTCTCAAACATTCCGATTATTGTAGCGGATTCATGTGGCCTCGTGAATACCGCTTCCACCTCACAAAGGATGACATATCGATCGGTTGAGCCGTTTTTGATTCTCCTGTTGCGGGCTCTGGATGCGCTTTCAGGGCCCGTTTCCTTCCTGCTGATTTCCTGGTATCACGGGGTGAGTCCTCCCTATCCGCGAGAGGTAGCCCTTTCCCTTTTCTGCCTCATACTGATCGTGGCTCATCATCTGGGGATCTACCGTTCCTGGAGATTTTCCTCTCCCCGCCAGGAACTGTCCAGGATCCTTTCGGCGTGTGCCGCCGTGTATTTCATTTTGTTGGTCCTGGTGTATTTTTTCTCCATTTCCCATTGGTTTTCGAGGCTTGTTCTGGTTCAATGGATGATCGGATGGCCTGTTCTGGTGATTCTACAACGGTCCTTGATTCGGGCCATCCTTCGGGTGTTGCGGCGGAAAGGGTGGAACATCAAGAATATCGTGATCGTTGGAGCCAATGATATTGGTAGGATATTGGCCAATCGGATCCGTGAAAACCCGTGGTCCGGAACAGAGCTTCTGGGTTTTTTTGATGACCGGAACTCCGGAATCTTGGAATATCCTCTCCTGGGGAAAATAAACCACCTTTCCTCTTTTTTAACCACGCACCATGTGGACATTGTGTATATTGCCCTGCCCCTGGAGGAACAGGCCCGGATACCGGAAATTTTACGGTGTCTCAGCGATTCCAACGTATCGATTTATGTCATCCCGGACTTTCTGTTCATCGATATGATGATCGGGGGATATTTGACTTATTTTGAGGATTTGCCCGTTGTCGCCTTGGAAGAGTCTCCGCTGATCGGCTTAAACCGGTTGACCAAACGAACATTCGACCTGGTGGTTTCCCTTTTTTTTCTGGTTGTTCTGGCACCGGTTCTGGGATTTGTTGCGGTGGCAATCCGAATGTCGGGTCCGGGTCCGGTCATTTTTCGGCAATGGCGATACGGTCTGAACGGTCATCCCATCCAAGTGTATAAATTTCGGACCATGACCGTGTGTGAAGATGGGTATGAATTCTGCCAGGCAACCCGAAATGATCCACGGGTGACCCGGTTCGGGAGCTTTCTCCGAAAATACAGCCTGGATGAGCTGCCCCAACTATTCAACGTGGTGGCGGGATCCATGTCCATGGTCGGGCCTCGCCCGCATCCGGCGGCCATGAATGAACAATACCGGAGGCTGTTGCCCGGATATATGCTGCGACACAAGGTCAAGCCGGGCATTACTGGCTTGGCGCAGATTCATGGATACCGAGGGGAAACGGACACGCTGGAGAAAATCGAGAAACGGCTGCAATATGACCTGGAATACATTCGAACGTGGTCTGTCTGGAGTGATGTTCATATTCTTTTGGCAACCATTTATAAAGGAGCCTGGCGGACCAATGCCTATTAAGATTCCTGTACTGTAGGATCTGGTCGGCTTGTGATATAAATGAAAAACAGTCGGAAAACCACATGAAGGGTCCTCTGGGAACATGGCTAAAACGATAAATGATTCGGAGTCGCTGATGCAACCGGTATTGGAAAAGACAATGATGGAAATGCTGGCCGAAAACGCTCGGAATTTTCCGGACAAACCGGCGGTGATTTATTCCGATCAGCGGATAACTTATTCTGATTTGCATCAAAAAACAAAGACCTTGTCCCATTTTCTGATCGATATGGGTATACGCCCGGGAAGCCGGGTGGGCCTGATGATGAACAAAACGCCGGAGTTTATTATATCGTTTTTGGGTGTCTCGGGGGCGGGCGCGATCGCTTTGCCAATCGATTTCAATCAGCCGGTCTCTCATCTCCAGCTCTTGATGGACCTTGCGGCTCCGGAGGTGATGATCGTTTCGGAACCCTACCGGGATGTGCTTATGTCTTTACGTTTTTCCCCGGGCTTTCTGGGTTCGATTGTCGCAGGCGGACCTGCCCCTGAATTGGGGGTTGCATGGGATCGTGTGATGGCATATGAAAAAGAACACTCTCCTTCCATTTTTCCGGAAATGAGTGCACCGGCATATCTGAACCTTACTTCCGGTACAACCGGACGTCCCAAATGTGCGGTCGCCACCCACGCCAATATATTCTGGAATACCCGGGCCGCCGTGGAGGCCCTTCACCTGACCCCGGACGATATCCATCTGTGCCTTTTTGCCGTGTATGCACATCCCCATGAGTTGGTTGCCCGCCCCTTGTACCTGGGGGGAACGCTGGTTTTATTGGACAAAGTATCGCCCAAGGCGATAGCCGGATGTGTGGCGGAAAACCAGGTCACCTGCATGATGGCGATTCCCTCTCTCTATCAGACCCTGGTCCGTCTGCATGATTCCTCCCCCTTCCATCTGTCGACACTGAGGCTTCCGGAAAGCGGTGGTATGCATACTTTCCCGGCCCTGTTGAATGATTTTGAAACACGTTTCGGGAAGCGGATCGTTCCCGTGTGGGGAAGCACCGAAGCCAGCGGCATTGCGCTGGCCATGTCTTCGAACATTCCAACCAGACCCGGAAGTGTTGGAAAACCCATTCCCCACTATGGGGTCCGGATTGTCGATGATGACGGAAAAGATGTCAGGCCCGGGGAAGTGGGAGAAATGGTTCTTCGTGGTCCCGGAGTGGTCTCCCGGTATTTCTCGGATCCGGTGGAAACCGACCGGTGCATGAGAGATGGGTGGTTTTTCACCGGTGACATGTTTTGGACGGACGCGGATGGATATTATTTTTTTGCCGGACGAAGGCAGGGAATGATGAAAGTCGCCGGCATGAAAGTCTATCCGGTGGAGATCGAGGAAACTCTGCTGGCACACCCGGATATCTTGGAAGCCGTCGTGGTTAAACAGCTGGATGAGTTGCACGGGGAGGTTCCGAAAGCCATTATCGTGGTTCGAACGGGAGCGTCCGTCGACAAACGGGATGTACGGATATACTGTGAACAACGTTTGGCCAAATCCAAAGTGCCGCGGGTGATCGAGTTTCGTTCCGAAATTCCGAAAACATCCGGCGGAAAGATCTGCTGGCAAAAACTGCAGGAATCTCAGGCCGCCTGATGAGGGGTTGCATCACATTACCAGGCACGGCGTATCGAAACGGAGCCCATTGACCGTGTCGAAAGAGGAGACGGTTTTTCGGAGTGTATGCCGCATTTGCCACGGCGGATGCATGGCCTATCTTCATGTACGGGACGGTAATTTGACCCGGGTTCGTCCGGTCCCCGGTACCCTGTTCAACCGGGGCCAGATGTGTGTCAAGGGGTTGTCCAGTCCGGAAATTATGGTTCACCCGGCTCGACTCCGGGTGCCGCTGAAACGGGTCGGGAATCGTGGGCAGGGACGTTGGCAGGAAATCGGCTGGGAACAAGCCCTGGATGAGATCGCCAAACGTTTGGGTCAAACCAGAGAAAAAACAGGCCCGGAATCCATCGCCATCGGGCAGGGGACAGGCCGGCACCATTTTATGCATGTGATCCGGTTCGCCAACACTCTGGGCACCCCCAACTGGTTTGAGCCCGGACTGGCCAACTGTCTTCTTCCTCGGATTACGGTGAGCCGGTTGACATACGGTGGTTTCGTGAACGCGGATTATTCTGGTCCGGTGAATCCGAAAACGATCCTGTTCTGGGGGCATAACCCGGTTGTCACCGGCCCGGACGGCGAACTGGCGTTTCCGGTCAAGGAAGCCTTGCGAAAAGGCAGCTACGGAATATGCGTGGATCCACGGAAATCCGAGACCGCAAGACGATGCCGGATGTGGCTTCCGATACGCCCCGGTACGGATGCCGCCCTGGCGCTGGCCATGATCCATGTCATCCTGGAAAAAGACCTGTCCGATACGGATTTTGTTTCCCGCTGGACGGTCGGGGTAGAGCGGCTGCGCGCGCATGTGAGATCTTGTACCCCGGAATGGGCCCAGAGTGTCACCGGAATACCTGCCGCTGATATTGTGACTGCCACCAGACGGTATGCCGTCGATAAACCTTCGGTGATCGAATGGGGCGTTGCGATCGAGCAGACCCCCAATTCCCTGCAAACAGTTCGGGCCATTGCGATTCTGCGGGGGCTGACCGGGAATATCGATTGCCCGGGCGGCGATATTCTGGGAATGAATATTCTCAAACCCTATCCGGTTCTGCGGGACTCCCTTTCCCGGGAAGCGGCGGCCAAACGGATTGGAGCTGCGGAGTTCTCCTTATTGGGTGGTTTCCGTTCTGCGATTCCTTCCGCGCATGTCCCCGGGGTCTTCCGGGCGGTCTTGACCGGGGACCCCTATCCGGTCCGGACAATGATGATATTCGGAAGCCATCCCCTGGTTACGGTGGCCAATCCCCGTATGGTGTACCAGGCGCTGATGAGCCTGGATACACTGGTGGTGACGGATCTCTTTATGACACCTACTGCGGCATTGGCCGACTATGTGCTGCCGGCGGCATTCTGGCCCGAGGTGAATCAGATCATGGAGTTGCCGTATGTCTCGGAAAACGCGGTTGTCGCCCAAAAGCGGGTTCTGCAATTCGAAGAATGCCGCCAGGACGAGGAGATCATGATCGATCTGGCCCGCCGGCTGAAACTGCCCGGACATGAAGACAGCCTGGAGGACATCCTGAATCACCGGCTGGAACCCCTGGGAATCCGGTTCGAAGATTTGAAAAGGGAGGGGATCGTTTATCCTCCCCATCGGTATTACAAATATCAGGGAAAAGGGTTTCGGACGCCCTCGGGAAAGGTGGAGCTGTATTCCCGGGCACTGGAACGCATGGGCTATGAACCGCTTCCGGTATACCGGGAGCCCCCGGAAAGTCCGGTTTCACGGCCGGATATGGCCGGTCGGTTCCCACTGGTATTGACGACGGGTGGAAGGCGCGCTGAATATTTCCACAGTGAACTGCGTCAGATTGAATCTCTTCGACAAAAAAGGCCATTTCCGGCGGCTGAAATCCATCCGGACACCGCCGGCATTCGAAATATCGTTGATGGAGATTGGGTCGAGATTATATCCCCCCGTGGAAAAATCCGAATGCGCGCGGTTGTGACCGAAGATATCCGGAAAGATGTGGTGAACATTGACCATGGCTGGTGGTTCCCGGAAAAATCCGAATCAGGTTTTGGGATTTGGGAAAGTAACGCCAACATGCTCACTTCCGATCAACCGCCTTTTGACCCGGCGTTTGGCACCTATCAACT
>CAZTKB010000033.1:7529-18338 GCA_964614125.1 uncultured Desulfobacterales bacterium
TTTCTTTTTTCCTGTGGAGGTCATGTGACTTCGATTTCCGGAATTCCCATAGAAGAGACTGCCGAACAACCGGCATGGGCCGGTACGGATTCGTTCCGGCTTGGAGTGGGGGATACGGTCATTGTAAAAGTCTACCGGAACGACGATTTGGAAAGAACGTTGAAAATTGATCCCACCGGAATGGTGAACTTTCCACTGGTTGGGAATATTCAGGCGGCCGGACTGACTCCAGCCCAATTTTCGGAAAATTTACAGGTACGCCTGAAGGAATTCCTGGTTGATCCCATGGTAGATATCAATGCGATCACCTTGAACAGCCAAAAGGCGTATGTCATGGGAGAAGTGAAAACTCAGGGGGTTGTTACGTTGGATCGCCCCTATCAGATCTGGGAGGCGATCGCACAATCCGGGGGGTTTACCACAGATGCCAATCAAAACGGGGTGATGCTGATCCGAGAGAAAGAGGGCAAAATAAATGTTTCTGTTTATAATATGAATATTTTCGATCAGATGAGAAAGGGGAGTTTCAGCCCGGGCTTGTATTTACAAAACAAAGACATTGTCTTTGTTCCGCCGAGCGTTATTTCCAATATTGAAAGATTCGCCAGGAGGCTCTCCGCCATTATCGCACCGATTCTCTCGATTGAGCAGGCGATCATTCTGGGGCCGGATGTGGAGGAAGCGTTGCGGGGAAATACCACTGACAAAGGCATTGTCATAGGCCCCTGACCTTCCGGAAAGACAGGAAATATTTCATGGAGGAATTCCGCGGACAACCGGATGCCATGACACATGGAATTGGGATGGTCGTATGGATCTACTGAAACTGATTGATTTTTTCAGAAGAAGATGGTGTCTCATGTCGGCGGTATTCCTGATTTTTTATG
Organism: uncultured Desulfobacterales bacterium; assembly: GCA_964614125.1. Classification (GTDB taxonomy): domain Bacteria; phylum Desulfobacterota; class Desulfobacteria; order Desulfobacterales; family Desulfatirhabdiaceae; genus UBA4064. The sequence continues at coordinate 8,417 of CAZTKB010000033.1, forward strand.
CCGCGGTTGTTCTGGGAACCATTGTTCAAAAAGCCTATTACAAAGCCACCGCCCAGATACTGGTGAATAAAGGATCCTCTGTGGTCCGTTCTCTGATTTATAATATCGGTATAACTGGGAATATCAGTGCGGTGGGCGGTTCTGCGGACTCTACGAGTGATGTGTATGACACGGATGAGTTGATGGTGAAAAACCGTTCAATTTTAGAGGAAATCATCCGTACATTTCAACTGCGGACGTGGGGAGGGGAAGAAATGCGGTATGACAAGCTTGTCGAGAACTACTTTGTCAAGCTGTTGTTCCCTTCCCCCCACCTGAAAGCCGAACAGAAAGATGACTCCAATATCATGGAAGTGAGGGGTTATTCCTGTGATGCCACTCAAGCGGCCGCGATTGCGAATATGGCTGCGGATCTTTTCATTCGGGATCAGGTTCGGATTACGCAGGATGAATACCATCAGGCCAGACTTCTGACCGAGGACAGGATGAAAGAACTGCGGGACCGATACCATCGAAGCCTCTCGGAGTTGCGGGATTACAAAATTCGAAACGGGTATGTACAGATTTCCATTGAGACGGAAAACCTTCTCCAGAAAATCGAAACCCTGAAAACCAACATTGAAAACAATCAACAGGATATACTGGATGCCCAGACAAAATCGGAAAAGGCTCGTTTCGAAATTCGGAAAGTCGGAAAACTTCGAGAAGAGACGGTAAGCTATACACTTAACACCGAAATAAAAAATCTTCGTTCCAAATTATCGGATATACAACTGGATATTCAAGCCAAATCGTCGGAGGTGACCTCGAAGCATCCGGAATACCGGCGCCTGGAAATGCAGTTGGCCGCGGTAATGCGGCTTCTGGAGGAGGAAAAACGGAATCTGATGGAGAATTCCGAAAAAATATCCTCGGTGGATCCTTTGTATGACCAGCTGGAAAAGTTGATACTGGATACGGCCGTCGATATTGAAGTCGGTAAGGTCAGACAATCGATCATGAAAAAGCTGTTGGATGCCTATAAGGAAATGTTGCTCAAAATTCCGGATATCGAGTTCGGCAGTACGAAATTGGAAACCGACCTGGAGTCGAATCGGGATGCGTATCAAAAACTCTATGGACTGCTGGGCCAATTGGAGCTTGCCGAGAAAATGACCCTCTCCCACATTCGGGTGGCGGATTATGCTCCGGTTCCTTATAAGCCCAATTGGCCCAAAAAACCACTGAATCTGATCGCCGGGATTTTTATCGGGATTTTTGTCAGCTTGGTGTTTTCCCTCATCATCGACCAGATGGACACCTCCATTAAAACTACTGAGGATGTGATTCGTCTGGAAAATTTTGCTCCGGTTCTGGGAACAGTTCCATACCATAGGCTGGGGAGACGGGCGGTATTATTCGAATATTCCCTGGAAGGATCCGTGACACTTGAGCCCTTACGGGCTATCCGCAATTATCTGAAACAAATTCGAAGAGAATTCAGTGTGCCCGGAGGGATCCTGATCACCAGTGTCCATCCAGGCGAAGGGAAGTCAATGCTTGCCACAAACATGGCGGTTCTTTTCGCCCGGGAGGGAAAACGGGTATTGCTCGTGGATCTCAACTTAAGAAATCCAATTCTTCATCAAATTTTTCAAACCGGTGCCGACGGTGGAATCAATGGATCCTATGTGGAATCCATTCCAATTGATACTCGGATTGTTTCAACGAGGGAACCGGGGTTGGATTTTCTTCCCGCAGGTCCGGATATGGGCAGGATTCCGGATTTGATTGATTCGGAATGGCTGCCCAATACCATGAGGTATTTAAAAAGCCGGTATGATTTGCTGGTTCTGGATGCTCCCTCGATATCAGAATGCACCGATCCGATGGTGTTGGGTGAAATGATGGAACAGGTCGTTCTGGTGGTGTCTTATGGCCGAACACCCGTTGCTCTGGTCGAATGGGCGGGTAGTTTGATGAAAAACGCTCAAGTTCCTCTTGCCGGGATCGTGGTGAACCGGTTTCCTGACAGCGGCCTCCTCTTTCCGGTTTCGTCAAACGGTAAGGGTCAATTACAACCGCATTCCAGAAAGAATGATGCATGAGAACATTTTGGTGGTGGATTGTTCTCGAGGCAGTCCTGCTGACATGGGGCATCGGTGCTTTTGGCCAGCCGCCTCAACCGGGGGCAGGCGGAATGCCTTCTTCGGGAATGGTGCGAATCGGAGAAGTGTCTTCGATTGCCGAAGGCAGGATGGATGTGGATCTGATCGGCGGTGGGCGTGAAACTGTCGAACTTTTTCGGGTCCAGCGGATCGCCGAGGAGTCCATTGCGGCTGCTTCCGATATCCAGCCTGGAGTATCCGTTGTTCTTCATGGGCATCTGGAATCCTCTGGAACCATTCAGGCGATTTCCGTAGTACGGATGCCCGAACAATCTTTACCACCCATCCCAGAAAAGAGGCCCGGGGGACCCTGGATCGGGAGAATCATGTCGATTTCTCCGTATAGGTTACAGACAGTACACGAAATGGTTGTTTTTTCGATTGACCCTAGAACCCGAATTCTTTCCGAGCAGGTGCTCGTACCCGGTGAAATCAAGCCCGGCAGGAAGGTCCGACTGATCGGGCCTCCGGGCAGGGTTGTCAAGGTGGTTGCTTTGGATTCGCTTCGTATACCGGAAGGCGGTTTGTGGCGTGATACGGCTCCGGAAATTTCGAATCCGGGGCGCACGCCGACCGGAAGGAATCTCCCGCTGCCTCCTCCCCCCATGTCCGTTCTTTTTGACAGGGCCACCATGGATGCTTCCCGGGATTCCTGTTTCGGTTTTAAAGACCCCTTCATGTTTCGGATTGATCTTTTTTCCTGGTTTGATGCCTATTCCGCTGTTATGAACGATCTGGGAATTTCCTGGATGGAACCGGCCGGTCCGTTTGGCATGAGTTGGAACGAGGTTCAACACATAACTTCGGAAGGGGAATGGAGTTCGTTTGATTGGACCCGGTATGATCGTCTGGTGCAAAATGCCCAGGCGCGGAATATCCATCTTTCCTTCATTTTGCACGCTACGGAACCAATTTCGGGAAGAAAGGGCGGGTATGTCACTCCGGCTCTCCCCGGAAATATGAAAGCGTATCAGGATTTCATACGCAAGGCCGTGGATCGATACAACCTGGATGGGAAGAACGATATGCCCGGTCTGCTGTATCCGGTCACCAGCTGGAAAGTGGAAGATGAGGCGATGGCGGTTCGGTATTTCAAGGGCTCTGGTTCCGATTATGCAAAAATCGTTATTGCCGCGTACGAAGCCATCAAATCTGTGGATCCGGCTGCTGTTGTCATTCTTTCCATGTTACGCGGGTATGATGGACTTCCCGTCGATCCATTTACCTTCATGGACGCGTTTTTCCGTGAGATCTCCCTGTCCGCAGGAAATCTCAGATGGGATGTGATGGATCATCACTGGATGGCCGGAGGAGATGGGCCGGTGAAAAATCAGTATCGGGAAATCAAACGGCACATCGAAGAGATCCGGGCATATTGTGTTAAATATGGGCTTCCCGTTACACCGATATGGGTGATGGAGACCGCCGGAGTGTATGAACCGGAAAGGGATCATGCCGTTGACCTGGTGAAACGCTTCGTTTATTCCTTTTCTCTGGGGGTAAGGAAGGTTTTCTGGTCCGGGTTGATCGAAAAACGATCTGACGGAGCCAAACCACTCCATGTCGATCCGTTCGAGAAAGTACCGCTGATGGATCCCGAAGAGAGAAAAAAACCGGCCTATTATTCGTTGCAAAAACTGGTTTCGGTTCTGGACGGCTTTGAGACGTCCAGAACCCGTATCCTGAAAGATGAAGAGGATGTGATCCTGGTAGAGTTTTTCCGAAAAGGATTTCCCGTTTGGGTGGGATGGTCGGATAAGGAAGGTGGTGTTTCCGAAGAAATTCATCTTCCTCCCGGCATTCAAAAACTGGTTGTCATGGAAATGGTCCCTTTGGTTTCTTCTCCTGCAAATAAACCTCAGGAAGAACCGGCTTTCAAACACAGGAAAATCAGTACCGATACCAGTCATGTATTATTGCATTTGACAAAAACTCCTGTCGTCATATCAGTGGATACGCCAGGAACCGGCCGAACAGGGACGTAATGGGAACGGAAAAGTTAATATGACCCGGTTCAGCCGATCCCCCGGATTGCACATGGTTTCCATAACCAAAAACGGCCGAGACATCGCCATGCTGTTGGTTGCATGCGTTCTGGGGATAGTCACGGCTTTTTCCGCGTGGGCCGGCCTGTGTTTGGCAGTCCTGTCCGCTTACTGCCTGCTGGTCTACCTGTATCCCATCTATGGTATATGCTTTACGATATTTCTTGCCCCCATCCGTTCCATGAACCTTATTTATGATAATCTAACCCGGAAACCCCATGAACTGTACCCTCTGGGAGCCGTCATATTTCTGATATCCTGGATGGTCATGGTGCTCCGTCGCTGCGTACTGAGAGATTCGGGAAGGGATGTTTTCCCGGTTGAACAGTGGTTGCTTTTTTTAATTCTCTTTTTTTTCTCTGTGTCCTTCTTCTGGACACTGGATGCTGCCCACGGCATCAACATGATGACGATGCTCATCCTGGGCCTGATGATCATGCAGATCATTCAAAACGGGGTTATCAAACGAGAAACCTTGGAAATTATTTTTATCGTAGTGGCGGTTTCCGGTTTTATCTGGGCAAGCATCATGATTTTTTCTTTTTATTGGTACGGTACCCTTTATGAAACCCGACTCTGGGACCGGTTTCTGGTTAAAATAGCTATTTATACAGAAAATCGTCGAATCGGAGGATTCAGCCCCCCTCAGTCCGCGTCCAATACACTGGCAATGGTCGTTTTTTTTCTGATGGCCAGGTGGACGGATGCCGGATGGAAAATGAAATGTTTTTTGGGGATCACGGGATATTTGTGTATTATGGCGATTTTAATCGCAGCTTCCAAAGGCGCTGTCGGAGCCTTGTTTCTTGGTCTGCTGGCTACAATTTGGATTGAACCCAAACTGCGGGCCAAATGGGTTCCAGCTGTCGGTCTGGTGATATCATCGTTTGTCGGGGTCTATGTAATGAACATGGTGGTATTGAACCAGCAGAGATTGACGGCCAGCACCAAGGTGGCGGCCGCTTCCTGGACCGCCCGGCTCGGATACTGGGAAACCGGATTCCATTCTCTTCTGGAAGATAACTGGTGGGGAAGTGGAACCGGCGGGTATGCCAGCATTATTGATCCGGTTCCCGGGGCTCACAGTTTTTATTTCGACGTTCTTTTTGATGGAGGAATTATCGGCGTTCTTCTTTTTACCTTATATTTGGGTATTCGTCTGATACATGACGGCCGAATCATTCCATGGAAAACCGATATGTATTTTTCCCGCCGATGGGCTTGTCTAATCGGTGCGCTGATAATGTTTTTCATTCATTCTCTGGTGGAATTGAATTATACCTTCCATCATTTATGGGTAATGGTCGGTGTGATGGGGGCGATGGCATCCGTAGCCAGCCATGAGAAGGCTTCAAAGGGGCAGTCGCGTGGCTGATCGGGCGGATGAATCTGTCAAGAAGGTGGTGCGAGGGGGGATGGTTATTTTCCTGGGAACGCTGGCAGGAACTATTTTGGCGTTTGGCGGGAAAGTTGCCATAACCCGGTTGTCCAGCACGGAAATTTTTGGTGTCTTTTCGCTTTGTATGGGGGCAGCGGGGCTGATGAGCCTGGTTGCCAATTTCGGCCTTTCCATCGGTCTGGCCAGGTATATGGCTTTTTTCCTGGGGAAAGGAGATACCTGTTCCGCCCGTGCCGTGATGCTGCGAATAACCCGTATCGGGCTGGTCGCCGCGATGATCATGTGCGGAATTTTTCATGTGTTGTCTGAGAATTTTGGCAGCCGTATTTTTCATGGGATACCGGGTATCGGTTTCCTGCTGGGGATTGTCTCTTGGGTGATTCCATTTTCCGCCTTCCTGGATATGGTGGTCGGAATCGGTCGTGGGCATGGAGATGGGCTGCCCAAGGTTCTATTTCTGGATATTGCACGGAACTTGCTGTTCATCCTCGTTCTCTGGATGTATGCCGCCTCCGGTTTGACGGAAACAAACGTGGTGTGGGCGTATGTCCTGTCCGGTGGTATGGCAGCGGCTCTGGCCTATGGATATGCAATTCGTTCTTACCGATACGGAATTTTCACGCCGGCAAAGGAATCGATACCAGTCGGCAAAATTGTTTCTTTTTCCATTCCCATGGCGGTTCTTCCGATTATGTGGATGGTGCTGACCTATATCGACACGCTCATGATCGGTTTTTTCATGCAAGCTGTGGATGTGGGTTTGTATGGGGCTGCATCCACTGTTTCGAGGCTGTTTAACCCGGTTATTACATCGGCCGGATTTATTTTTCTTCCGGTTGCAACCGGCCTGATCGCCGGCGGGTGGCACGAAGAATCCAGAAAGGTCTACAGGATTGTGACTAAATGGATTTTTATTTTGTCCATACCGCTGGCTGCCGTAATTATCTCCTGCCCCTCGGAAATTCTGGGAGTTGTTTTCGGTCCGGAATATGGGAGGGGTGCTTATGTTCTGAGAATATTGGTGGTCGGTTTTGTTGTCTCTGCAATGTTCAGTATGAATACGACCATGCTGACAGCCTCGGGACACTCCCGTGAGCAGATGGTATCCGCCATGGTAACCATTGTCGTCAACCTGATTCTGTGTGCCTTGCTGATTCCCCGGTTCGGAATTGAGGGTGCGGCTGTTTCAACTGCCTTTTCCACCGCTTTTTATCAGATTCTCATATCCTGGAGGCTGTGGAGGATTTCCCGGATTCATATGTGCAGCCGGGATTTTGTGAAAACGATCCTGTCTTCCGGGGTGGCGTTGTTGCTGGTGGATGGTTTCTGGATCTGGGTGGCGGAAACCTGGACGGATCCGTGGAGGCGAATTCTGGTAACCGGGGTACTATATGGTATACTTTTTCTGGTGTTTCTCCGGATTTTCGGTTCGTTTTCCGTCGATGACCTTCTGATGGTGGAAATGATTGAAAAACGTACCGGAAAAAAAATGACCAAAATCAAAGCGCTGCTGGTCCGGCATGGGCTGGATCCGAAATCCGGAAATGATAAGGTCAACGGATTATTATGAAAAAACAATTGTTTCTCATTGGTGTGGACGGCGCGACGATGGATATTATTGCGCCTCTTGCAGGAGAAGGCAGACTCCCCAACTTCGCACGGTTGATGGGCGAAGGAGTCAGCGGGTTGCTGGCTTCCACCATACCGTGTATCAGCGCGGTGGCCTGGACATCCTGTTCAACCGGCACAAATCCTGGAAAACATGGAATTTATGATTTTACCGAACGCATACCCGGTGAATACGCTTTTACTGTAGCCTCCGCCCGCGGGAGAAGGGCTAGCCCGGTTTGGATGTATTTGGGGGAATCGGGATATCGGGTAACGGTTGTGGGGTGTACGCTCACATACCCTCCGGATCCGGTCAATGGTGTGATGGTTTCCGGATTGGGTATTCCCAGCCGAAAGGGGGTTCCGATTGTTTCGGATTATACCCACCCGGTTGAACTGGCATCAGACTTGAACCAGACTTTCGGTTCCTACCTTTCTGTGCTGGATGTGAATCCCCGGAAGATTGTCGACCGATTAAAAGATGAGATCCTGGAATTGATTCGATACCGGATTCGGGTCAACCGGTATTTTCTGACCCGGCATGCAACGGATTTCAATTTTCTTTTTTTCGGAGAGACAGACATCGCATCCCATCTGTTCTGGGATGACCCGGATTTTATTCATGATGTGTATGGCCTGGTGGACAGTTTTCTGGGGGAGGTATTGTCCATACCCGGTGCCACCGTTTTGCTGGTATCGGATCATGGATTCACCAGGCGGCGAAAAGTTGTTTTTGTTGATAAATGGCTGGAGGCGGAGGGGTACCTGGTGCGGCGACCCCCCAAACGGTTCAGCCGATTCCGGCAGATCATTCGGAGAAGTTCTCCCCAGCGGGAATATCTGGATCGAGTTGTCTGGGACCAGACCTGTGCATTCACCGCCCTGTCCTCCGCCGGGAATATGTTTTTAAATGTTCGGGGCCGCGAACCGGCCGGCATTCTGGCGAATGATCAGGTTGCGGCCACCGTGGCATCCCTTCAATCCGGGCTTTCCGGACTTCAGGATCCCCAAACCCGTACCTCGGTGGTGGATCGGGTCTATCGAAAAGAAGAGGTGTTTGCAGGTGATCACCTGGAGAAAGCTCCGGACCTTGTCGTTCAGTTTCGGGAGGGATATGGGGCAGGAATGCCGACCATAGAGGATCAGGTGTCCGGGAATATCATTATGACAGATTCTGTATATTGGAAAGGAGACCATCACCCGGACGGTGTTTTTATGGCCTGGGGGCCGGACATCAACCAGGGAGTTGCCTTGAACAGGGCCTCCATTCTGGATGTCGCCCCAACCATCCTGTATTTTTTTGAAGTTCCGGTATTTCACGAAATGGATGGAATCGTTCTGATGGATTTGTTTTCACCGGAATTGATTGCGAAAAATCCAGTGAAAACCACCTTGAAAAGTCTTCGAAACGCTCCGCCCGGAAGGGAACTGACCAGGGAAGAAGAAGAGAAAATTGCGGAGGTTCTTCGGAACCTGGGATATCTGGAGTAAACGCATGCTGAGAAAAATCAAGAAAAACCTGGTGGATGTGCTTCGTCTGCTGTTGTGGGCTGTCGTACGCCGAATCTTTCTGCTGTTCGGCGTGGGATTGATTCCGATAATCGAAACAATCCTCGCTGCGGGAGCCTATTGGTTTCAGCGGAATAAACGACGAATTCTCCGGGAAGAGTTGATGCGGTCGTACGGTCGACAGATGAATGCGACTCAGTTGGAGGCCATTGTCCAGGTCAGTTTCAGGCTGTATGTGGGGTTCCATATCCGGGATATGTTTCTCCCGTTTCTCACTCCGGAAACAGTCCCCCGGTTGTTACCCGTCGAAGGACTGCACCATTTGGAAAAAGCCTTGGAACACGGCCAGGGGGCGGTCATTTTGAACCCGCATTTTGGACCGTATTTACTGATCATGCCTGCTTTGGGGCACCGCGGGTATCCGATTCACCAGATTGCACTTCACGCCGACACGCCCGAAGGGCGAACGCCGCTGGATCAGAAGGTGTATGACATCAAATTCCAGAATATCCAGGGGAAAATGCCGGCCACATTCATTAATCTGGCTCAAAGGTCCAAAGTTCGGGAGGCTTTGTCCGCATTGCGCCGGAATCAGATTGTACTGCTTCCTTCTACCGGCCGCGAAGGGCTAGGCTGGGCCGATGTTCATCTCATGAATCGGTCAGCCACTCTGAACACGGGAATGGTCAAACTGGCCCAAACCGCGGGGGCCGTTTTGATTCCGGCATTTGTCATACAGGAAAATCCGTTTGCCCGGGTGGTCATCGAAAAACCAATTGAAACCGCTGGCCGGCCGATCCCAGATATTCTTCAGGAATATGCCGATGTCCTGGACGGCTATATTCGAAACAGGCCAGAGCATTTCTGCATGTATCTCTATGAAATGTTTGTCCATCGGCATTGGGATGACCACCCGTTTTTTCCGGAAAAACCGGCTGAAATTCCGAAAAATACCGTTGTGGTCGGCGGGGGGATCGCCGGGCTTACCGTGGGAGGGGTATTGCAAAAGGAGGGAAGCCGTACCACTATCGTCGAAAAAACCCCTTCCATCGGCGGGTTGTCCCGCAGCCTGACATGGAATGGGATCACCTTCGACCACGGCCCGCATTTCCTTTTTCGGGAGAATTACCCGGATGCGGTTGCTTACATTTCGCAATTGCTGGGAAATCGTCTCCGCGAGCTGGATTTCCGTATCGGTGTTTCTTTCGGACGTC
>CAZTKB010000034.1:0-18308 GCA_964614125.1 uncultured Desulfobacterales bacterium
ACGAGACAAGAAAGATTTTCTGATCCGCAAACGTAAGGCGCTGGTGGTTCGCCAATCCTACCTATGCGCCCGATGCTCTTCCCGATGTGAAAAATGCGGAATGGAAATCAATTGGGACGAATTCTACCAAACCGATCCCAACCATAACCATTCCATCCCCATTCCCTATCGTTTCTGTGAAACCTGCCTGGAGGAATATCGGGACTATATCAAGCGGCTCCAGGGAAAAGGAAACGAACGATATTACTGGCGAAACGATGATTGGCTGGAATCCTGGAGACGATGGATGGATTACCAGGCATCCGTGGACCGATACCTGAAAACCAAAGAATTCATTCGACTGATGGTAGAAATAGAGGAATGCCCTTCTCAAGAATAGGAGGAAGTTATGTTTGGATTGGGAATGTCTGAACTGGTAGTGATTCTGGTCATCGTGCTGATCATTTTCGGTGCGGGAAAGCTTCCGGAAATCGGCGGCGGAATCGGCAAAGCCATACGAAATTTCAAGGATGCAACCAACGAGGAGAAAAAAGAGCCTGAAAAAATAGAGGAAAACAAGAAGGCCTGATAGCGGCCCACCTTATCTACAAGCCCAAACGTTCCCTCCCGCAGAAAAGGAACATCCCATATCCCGGTGACAGACAAGCCAGTGTCATATTCAGACTGATTGCCAGATCCACGGCCAGCGTCGTGGGTCTGGAAACCGCAACCACCACCGGGATCCGTGCTCTCCCCGCCTTTTGAACCAGTTCATAGCTGATTCGAGAAGACAGGATCAAGAGCTTGGCCTGATCCATGATTCCACCCAGAAACAGCTTCCCGATCGCCTTGTCCAGCGCGTTGTGCCTGCCCACGTCTTCCGCCGCGCACAACAACCGGCACTGGGCATCATAAAGAAGGGAGGCATGGGAAGAACGTGTCACCTTCCGGAGGGGTTGGTGTTCGGAAATCTCCTCCACACACTTCATGACGGTCTGAATATCCAGCACCGTCGTATCCTGGAAGGATTCGATATGGGTCTGGATATCGTCCACCAATTGTTTGCCGCAAAGGCCGCAGCTGGTTTGGCTGATGTAACCCCGGCGATCCATGTAACCCTCAATCATCCGGCGCCTCTCCGGCTTCAGCGTGACAGTGACCACCGGAGACCGTTCCCCGTCACATCGGGCAATGGATTCGATATCTTCGGGCCGGTCCACAATCCCTTCGGTCAGACAAAAACCCGCTGCGTGAGCGACTTCCTCCCCGGGCGTCCGCATCATCACGGTATAGGGCTTCCCGTCCACCCGGATGGCAAGCGGCTCTTCCTCGATCAGTTTCTGATAATCCGGTGTTCCGTCGCTTCCATTCCAGTGTAGAACAGGGTATTTTCGGCTCATAGATTTTTCAGTTTCTCTCTCAACAGGGACAATCTTCGGTGAGTCCGGTCATTGTCGACCGCTCGTTGCAACGCTTTTTGGGATCCGATCAGAACGACCAATTTTTTCCCCCGTGTAACGGCAGTATACAGAAGATTCCGCTGCAGCATGACATAATGCTGATTCGTGACCGGAAGAATCACTGCCGGATATTCCGATCCCTGGGATTTATGGACCGAAATAGCATACGCCAACGTCAACTCGGTCAGTTCGTCTTTATCGTAAGTCACCGTCCGCTCGTCAAACTCCACGAACACACGGTTTTTGCCCGGGTCGATATCGGATATCCGTCCGATATCTCCGTTGAATATCTCCCGGGCATAATTGTTTTTCAAATGCATGACCTTGTCGCCCTTCCGGTAGGTAGTCCCAAACGCATCGATGCCCCCGGATTCAGGGTTCAGTTCCCGCTGCAATACCTGATTCAGATGAATCGTGCCCACGACCCCCTTGTGCATGGGTGTGATCACCTGGATATCCTGGATGGAATCGAAACCGAAGACATCGGGTATCCGGTGACGGCACAAATTCACGATGGATGTCAGTGCCGATTCGGGGTGGGGCTGTTCAAAAAAATAATATTCGGTCAAATCATTCGGGTCTACGCCCGGTTCCATGAGAGGCATTTCCCCATGTCGGATCCGATGGGCGTTTCGGATAATCGGACTCTGGGCGGCCTGCCGAAACACTTCGGTCAACTCATATGTCCGGATACCCCCGGAGTCGATTAGATCCGCCAGGACATTACCGGGCCCGACGGACGGAAGCTGGAACCGGTCTCCGACCAGAACCAGCCGAGCCTTCGGAGGCAGCGCCTGAACGAGGTGGTACATCACCACCACATCCACCATCGAGGCTTCATCCACGATAACCACGTCCGCATCGATGGGATCATCCCGGTTTTTGACGAAACGGTTTTCGACCGGATCGTACATCAACAGGCGGTGAATCGTATGCGCTGCCATGCGGGTCACTTCCGCCAAACGCCGAGCCGCCCTTCCCGTGGGAGCCGCCAACGCGATCCGCTTTCCCGCCATCCGGTATACCGCACAGACGGACCGGATCAGCGTCGTTTTTCCGGTTCCCGGTCCTCCGGTGATAACCGCCACCAAGTGGCGGGAAATATCCTCCAGAACCGCTAATTGTTCTGCAGACGGCTGAATGGCCAGACGTGTCTGCACCGCTTTCTCGATATCCTCCCGGCCAAGACGGGATTCGGGCAGGGGAACCGCTTGCAGGGCACGAATCCGATCCGATATGCCGCATTCGCAAGAATGCAGGAGTTGCATCGAAATCACGGTCTCATCCAGGCTGGAATGCCGGTCGGAAACCAGTTCCTGTTCCTGAATCAGGCTGTCCAATTCCGGATCCACCTGATCCGGAGAGATGTGGAACAGATCGCTAGCACGTTTGAAGAGCTCCGTCTTGCCGATGCAGGTATGCCCTTCCCCCGCGGCCTGTTCCAGGATATACAACAGGCAGGCGCGAACCCGATGAGGGCGGTCTGGAGATTCCCCCAGGTACCGGGCCACACTATCCGCGATTAAAAACCCGACCCCCGGCATATCCAAAGCGGCCTGGTAAGGATTTTGCGTCAATATTTCCACGCTCTCATTTGCATATTCCTTCAGGATACGGGCGGCATGAAAAGGTTGAACCCCGGCATTTTCCAGAAGCCGCATCAAATCGTGGGCTACATGATGTTCCTTCCAGGACGCTGAAATCCGTTTGGCCAGCACCGGCCCGATTCCTTCGACTTCCATCAGGCGTTTCGGAGAGTTCTGAATGATATCCAGGGTATCCGAGCCGAAATGGGAGATGATCCGGCCGACTTTTTTCGTGGATATTCCCTGAAGAAAACCGGACTGCAAATATTGCCGGATCCCCTCCACCGTGGACGGCAGGCGCGGTTCGACCCGTTCGATCTTCAATTGCTGCCCATACCGGGCATGCTCATCCCAGAATCCCGTGATGGATAAATTCGCTCCGGTTGCCGGGCGGGGCAGAAATCCCACCACCGTGACGACCCTGGCCGGATTGGCCATACGGAATCGCGCGACGGTATAATAATTCTCCGGGTTATGGAAAGTAATCCTCTCAATGCTTCCTTCGATGGTAATCGACTCGCGTCCGATATTCATCGTTGGAGAATCCATTCCGCGGCTTCGGCCAGATCCGCCAGAACCGCATCCGGCGAAATTCCCCGGCGTGTCAGACAAGCCTCCGCCTGGATCCCATTGCCGGTTCTGACCAGAACAGTCCGGCATCCCGCCTGTTTTCCACACTCGATATCCCGAATGCTGTCTCCCACCATTACCGCATCCGTCAGGTCGATCCCATATTTTTGCCGGGCCTGATGAATGAGCCCGGGAAGGGGTTTTCGGCAATCACAGCCATCTTCCGGTCGATGCGGGCAAACAAAAATATCGGTGATGGTCCCGCCGGCATTGGCGACGAGGGTTTTCAGGTTCTCGTGCATGGAGTCAAGGACAGGTTCAGATAGGAGGCCGCGGCCCACAGCAGATTGATTGGTGATCAGAATCACGGCGAAACCGCCGCCGGCCAGCCGACGAATGGCCTCGATACTGCCGGGAATCAGTCGAAACTCGTTCCAACTTTTGATATAGGCGGGAGAATCCTCATTGATCACACCGTCCCGATCCAGAAAAACCACGCGTTTTCGCAGGGCTTGCCTCCTGTCTGGTTATTCCGCCACCGCAAACGCTTCTGAAAAGCCGTTTTGCCGGAAATGGCTTTCATAGGACTCCGCTTCTTCCAAGGTGCTGCAGCGAGACACCCGAACCCGATACAGGGTGGTTCCCCTTTCCGTGACCGGAACGATGTGGGCGTTATGATAGCGGGCATCCAGTTCCCGGTGGAGCCTGAGAGCATTCTCCCGGTTCTGGAACGCACCCACCTGAATCGTGAAATTTCCCGTATAAAAGTAATCTGAAGTCAACTCGGTTTCCGGGGTGGAGGTTCCGACGGCAACCACCTCCACCTGAGCCGTTCCGGGCTGGGCAACTCCCAGCTTCTGGGCCGCGGCATAGGAAAGATCAATGATTCTTCCGGCGACAAAGGGTCCCCGATCGTTGATCCGCAACTGCATTTCCCGGCCGTTTTCCAAATTCCGGACCAGAACAACGGTCCCCAGCGGCAATGTCTTGTGCGCCGCGGATTCGGCATACATATCGTATATCTCGCCGTTGGAGGTCTTTTTCCCGTGAAAATCCCTCCCGTACCAGGACGCAATTCCGGTCTGCCGAAATCCCCTGGCATCCGGCAGGGGCTGGTACCATTGTCCCAGGACCTTGTAGGGTTTCGGAAATTCCGGACGAGCGGGCGGCAAGGCAGCCTGTACAGGCGGTTGGGTCGGCGGAAGCGATTTTCCACAGCCGGCTGCGATCCCACAGAGCAGCAAACAGCCCATCCCCAGCCATCCGTGTAAGGAAAAAACCGCATCCCGTCTTGCTAGCCGCTTTCCCTCAGTCACCATCACCGGCCGATCCATGCCTTGTCTCCGCGGCTTATTTCTCCAATGCCAGGCGGAGCACCTCCGTCATTTTGTCGACAAAATGAAAATCGATATCCTTTTGAATCTTTTTGGGGATTTCATCCAGGTCCTTTTCGTTCCACTTCGGGAGAATCAGGGTTTTGATTCCCGCCCGGTGTGCAGCCAGAACTTTTTCCTTGATCCCTCCCACCGGCAGCACCTGCCCGCGAAGAGTGATCTCCCCGGTCATGGCCAAGTCTTTCTTGATCATTTTGCCTGTCAACAGGGAAGTCAACGCCGTCAGCATCGTGACCCCGGCGGAAGGCCCGTCCTTGGGAATAGCGCCTGCCGGAATATGGATGTGAATATCGTGTTTTTCAAAATAATCCTCGGCAATCCCCAGAGAAGTGGCGTTGGATCGGATGAAACTCAAGGCAGCTGCCGCAGATTCTTTCATGACGTCGCCCAACTGGCCGGTCAAGGTCAGTCCTTTGGATCCCCGCATGGCCGTGGCCTCAATAAAGAGAATCTCTCCACCAGACGCTGTCCAGGCCAATCCCGTAGCAACCCCCGGCGAATGAATACGCGCCTTTGTCTCCGGAATAAAACGTACAGGTCCCAGGTATTTCGACAACGTGTTCTGGTTGATGACAGCAGTTTCGATCGACCCTTCGGCGATCTGGCTGGCAACACTCCGGCAGATGGTCGCGATTTCCCGTTCCAGGTTTCTGAGCCCCGCCTCCCGCGTATAATCGGAAATAATATGTTTGACCGCCCCCATGGTGAAAGAGATCTGTTCGGGTTGGATGCCATGGGCTTCCCGCTGCCGGGGAATCAGATATCGGTTGGCGATCTTGACCTTTTCATCGGCGGTGTAACCCAGAAGCTGGAGTACTTCCATCCGGTCCCTCAGGGCCGGCGGGATCGTGTCCAGGATGTTGGCAGTGGTGATAAACATGACATGGGACAAGTCGAACGGGACATCCAGGTAATGGTCCTGGAAATGGTAATTCTGCTCCGGATCCAGGACCTCCAACAGCGCCGAGGAGGGATCCCCTCGAAAATCACTGCCGACCTTGTCGATTTCATCCAGCATGAACACCGGGTTTTTCGTCCCCGCGCGACGGATCCCTTGAATGATCCGGCCTGGCAAGGCACCGACATAGGTCCGGCGGTGGCCTCGGATTTCGGCCTCGTCCCGAACCCCGCCCAGGGAAATCCGGTGAAATTTCCTTCCCAGGGCACGGGCGATGGAGTTGCCCAGAGAAGTTTTACCGGTTCCCGGAGGGCCGGCAAAACAGAGAATCGGACCCCGGGAATCGGGTTTCAGCTTTCGGACCGCCAGATATTCAATGATCCGCTTCTTGGCTTTTTCCAGTCCGAAATGATCATCGTCCAGAATTTTTCGGGCTTTTTTGATGTCGAGGTTATCCGGAGTGACTTCATGCCAGGGCAAAGCAGTCAGCCAGTCCAGGTAGGTGGAAGCCACGGTATATTCGGCCGAGGACGGATGCATCCGGGCGAGGCGGTTCAATTCGCGATCCGCCTCTTTTTTGGCTTCCTCGGGAAGATTGCTGGCCTCGATCTTTTTTCGATAATCATCCACTTCCACCGAGCTGTCGTCTTTTTCGCCCAGTTCATCCCGGATCGCCTTCAGCTGCTGGCGCAGGTAATATTCCCGCTGGCTTTTGTCGATATCTCCTTTGACCTGGCTCTGGATCTTGTTTCCCAATTCCACAATTTCCAGCTGATGGTTAATCAGGCGGGTCACTTCCCGCAATCGTTCCCGGACATCGAACAATTCGAGGACCCGCTGTTTTTCTTCCGTCGTGGTATTGATGGTCGAAACGACCATGTCCGCCAAAATGCCGGGTTCGGTGATCGATTTGGCCATAGCGCCGATTTCCGGGGGCAGACCCGGCGTCAGTTCCGCAATCCGCATGAACAGCCGGACGATATTGGCCATCATGGCCTCAATTTCCGTGCCGTCCGCCTCCTTTTCCGACACCATTTCCACACGGGCCTGCAGATAAGGTTTCCCGTCGACATAGTCCAGGATATGAAAACGGCTGATTCCCTGTACCAGCAACTGGGCCCGATTGTCCTGGGTTTTGGCCATCTTGAGAATCATCGCGCTGGTGCCGATCGTAAACAGCGATTCCTGTGGGCTGGCATTTTCTTCCGACGTTTTTTTGGAAACCACCAATCCGATCAGGCGGTCTTTGGACATCGCCTCATCGACCAACTGAATGGACTCTCCCTGCATCACCACCAGCGGTAAAACCATTTTGGGAAACAAGGCCGCATCAAACAGGGGGAGAATGGGAAGAATTTCTATTTTCTTTTCATCGGTTATCTCGGAAGACGATTGCTCTTCTGTCATCAGGTACCTCCACGGTAATTCATTGGACGGGTTTCATTTCGTATACCCGGTGCTCATGCCGGACAAAATCCAGCAGATTTGTGGTATTACGGGGCATTATCCTGAAATCGGGATTTTGTGAACGATATCCATCCGCTGTTTGGCCAGACGGATCTGCAGAAACCCGTTCAGATAGGAAGCACTCACGACTTCCGGATCGATGGGAGACGGCATGAACAGAATCCGCTCGAAGGTTCCGTACTGAATTTCGGCCAAGCGATAATTGACGTTGTCCTGCCGCGGCATTTCGCATCGTCTTCCAAAAATCCGCACCGCTTTGTTATTGATTTCCACCTCCAGGTTTTCCTTGTCCACTCCGGCGATTTCCGCCCGGACAATGATTTCCTCCGGAGTTTCGTAAATATCCATGGGGGGTGTCCATGCCCGATCACACAAAGAAAAGCCGGTATTCATGGTCCGGAACATTTCCTGAACGGATTCCCGGAAGGACGAGTTGAGCCTGTCGACATCATTCCCGAATTTTATTTTGATATATTCCATGGTCGGCTCCCGCGGCTGTGGCTGGTGTTGAAGTATAACGCCTGGTTAATCTAAAAATATGTAGCATTCGCGTCTTGCTTTGTAAAGATACGTTTTTTGTTTGACATGCCTCCCTCATTTTTTTAAGGGATGGAGTAGAAGGTTGGACTGCACGCTTGTAATCCGGGTGAAAAACCCGAAACCGCCGGACGGCCGGAATACCCGCATACCGGTATGCCACCGCCCGATCCCCTGGAGAATCTCATGAACCTGACCGACATTTGCCCTTTGGAAACATGGAAGGAATTCGAAACACAACTCCACCTGCAATATGATATCGATGTCAATGTATTCAATCCGGAGGGAATCCGGATCACGGACCACAAGGCATGGGTCAATCGGCTCTGTCCGGCCATCAAGGCCAACCCCAAGGGACAGGCCTTCATCTGTGCCGTCGCCCACATGAATATCGCATCCGAAGCCAGGCAGTCCGGAAATCCGGTGATCGAGGAATGTGACGCCGGCCTGATCAAACTGGTGGTTCCCATATTGGTCGGAGGCGAATGTATCGGCGCGGTCGGAGCCTGCGGGCTCCTGCTGGAGGACGGCGAAGTGGATGCCTTCCTGGTCAACAAGATCACCGATATGCCGGAAACGGAAATCGAAGAACTTTCCGACGGCATCCGTTCCATGAGCCGAGAAGCCGCCCATGAAATGATTGAAACCATCGTGGCCAAGCTGAAAATTTTGTCGGATCGTATCGAGACATGCGCCGGATAGCGGTTATCCCGTTTTGCTCGTACAAGGAGAATTCATCGTGAAAAACAGCAATCAGACCGTTATGGTTGTCGGCGGCGGCCCCGCCGGTCTATCCGCCGCCAGGGATCTGGCCCGCTCCGGCGTTTCCGTGGTTTTGCTGGAAAAGTCCGGCGACTTGGGCGGACATGCCCGAAGGTTTACCTGCAAGGCATCCCCGGAATGCGTCGCATGCGGCGCCTGTATGGTACCAGAGCAAGTTCGGCAAGTGAAATCCGATCCGGGAATCGACATTCTTACCCATTGTGAAATCCGGCAGGTTACCCGGTCCAGCCGTTTTTCCGTTGAATTTACTCGAAACGGGAACGCGGAAATTCGGGACGTGGAGGCCGTTGTCCTCGCGACCGGGTTCCAGCCCTTCGATCCGAGTGAAAAGCCTTATGGTTATGGCCAGTTCCCCGATGTTTTGACCAACCTGGAACTCGAGGACATGATGAGAAAAAGCGGGAAGGTTTCCCGGCCGTCAGACAGCTCGATCCCGGGAACCCTTGCTTTCATTCAATGTGTCGGAAGCCGGGATATCACCTTGAATCATCTATGGTGTTCTCGCGTCTGCTGCGCATCCGCCCTGAGAATGGCCCGGAGAATCAGACACCATCAGCCCGAAATCGACGTGGCGTTTTTTTATATCGACGTCCAGACGTTCGGGAAAAACTTCCATCGAATCTATCCGACACTTCAGCCCCAGCTGACGCAAATCCGAGCCATTCCCGGAGATGTGGTCCAAACCCCGGAAGGCCGCCTGCGCATCGGTTTCTTCCATCCCATGGAACGTAAATACGCGGAAATATCGGCGGATATGGTGGTTCTGTCCATTGGCATGACCCCATCCAAAACCCATGCCTGGCTGGCCGATCGTTTCGGGGCGGCCCGGAATCCGGCTGGCTTTTTCTCCGTCGCAACGGATCCCGACCAAAACCCCGGAGTATTTCCGGCAGGATCCGCGCTCGGCCCCATGGGAATCGCGGAAAGCATCGCCGACGGAAGCCGGGCAGCCGAACGAGTTCTCGTGTGGCTGGACAGTGGGTTCAAGCTGTCCTGACTATCCATGAACCTCGGCCCTGACCGCCGGATCCTCCCGGTTCCGGTTCAACAGGGGCCAGGGGTTCATCCTGACCGAATAAGGAGACGAACTTGAAAAACACCATATTGATTTTCGGAAACGGACCCACTGCATGCCAGGCGGCCGGCGCGCTGCGGTCCCGGGGATTTCCGACATGCCTGGTGACACCGGAAAAGCTGTTGGAATCGATTCTTCCGGAATCCCGGACTGCATCTGAAGAAACGCCTCTGACACGTTTTTTTCCGGAAACCGGACTGACCGCGTTCACTGGTACCGCCGGAAATTTTCTGGCGACGCTGCGCACCGGACAAACCGTCGAGACATTTGCCGTCCAAGGAGTGGTCATCGCCGCTGAATCCAACCGCCTTCCGAATTTTTCCGCATACGGATTGGCGCCCGGCGCATCCGTCTTATCCATTTCCGACTTGGTATTCCGAACAACGGCACCGAATTCCGCTCCGGAACCATGGTCCGGAATATCCAACGTCGTATTTCTGCTGGACCTGTGTTCCGAAACCCATCCCATTCAGGCGTGGGAAATCATGCATGCGGCCAAAACTCTGCAGACGGATTTCGGGAAACAAAGCTATATTCTGACAGGCAACCTGAAAGTGGCCGCCGAAGGACTCGAGTCCTTGTACCAGGACTGCCGGGCTGCAGGTGTCGTATTCGTAAAATTTACGGAAACCCGTCCGAAGGTCCTCCCCAATTTCGATGGATCGACACAGATCATATTCTCGGATGAAATCACCGGAGACCGTTACGAATTGGCGGCAGACCTGTTAGTGGTCGATGAAACCATCCAGCCGGTCCCCTGGCTGAAAGACCTTGCCCGGATCATGCGATTGGAAACGGATGCACAGGGGTTCATTCAGGCGGACAATGTTCATCGGTTGCCCGTTTTCACCAACCGGAAAGGGGTGTTCGCCGCCGGCCCCAGCCGGGGGGTCCCCTTGCCCGAAGGCAGCGAAACGGACGTGTCCAATATCTGCCTGGGCATGGAAATGATCCTTCAGGGAACCGGTTTTTCCTTGGGGGATAAGGCAACTATCCATCCGGGCCAATGCATCCGATGCCTGACCTGCTACCGGGTATGCCCCTATGATGCGATCGTGCTGGGAGCCCGGCCGGAAGTCATCCCGGATGTCTGTGAGCGCTGCGGCATCTGTGCCGCGGAATGCCCCCGGGAAGCGGTCACCCTGCCGGATCTGACCAAACAAGCGGTTGCCCGCCAGGTGCAACAGCATTACCAAGACCATCTTCCAACCAAAACCCCGCTGTTGGTGGCGTTTTGCTGCAGCCGGTCGGCCGCCGTTTGTCATGACATGGCTTTGGAAAACGGAGCATCCCTTCCCGCCAACCTCTTACGAATCCAGGTTCCCTGCGCCGGAAGCGTTTCCCCGGACCACCTGTTTTCCGCGTTTCGAAACGGAGCGGACGGCGTGCTGGTATTGACCTGTCATGAGGGCAACTGCCATTCCCACCGGGGCAACCGTTACGCGCTCGACCGCGTCGACCTGATCCGCCAGCGGCTGGGGGCGATCGGCATCGATCCAAACCGGCTGCACCAATCCACCCTGGCCTCCAATATGCCAACAGAATATTCTGAAATTGTTCAACAATTTGAAAAACGGATCCTACAACTGAATCAGGTGACATCATGAGCCAAACCCAACCAGAAGAAACCATACCAACAGGGAATCCTCCTGATCCGATCCGGCTTGACGGCCGGGAACACGGCCGTTTCCGGGACTGGCCCTTTGCCCAGGACTGCTGCGTGACCTGCGCCATCTGCTCCGGCTCCTGTCCGGTTGCGGGTGTGGACGGTTTCGATCCCCGCAAAATCGTTCGCCTCACCTCCCTGGGACTCCTGGATTCCGCGGTGGAATCCAGATGGCCCTGGATCTGTACCCTGTGCGGCAAATGTGAACAAGCCTGCCCCATGGATATCCGCATTCCGGATCTGATCCGCCGCATCCGGGGTCAGAGAGACCGGGAGGCTGTGCCTGGCATTTTGCACAAGGGGTTGGAGGCGGCATTGAAAACCGGCAACAATCTCGGTCTTCCCACCGAAGACTTTCTGTTCATCCTGGAAGATGTCGCATCCGAAATCGCCGAGGAACCGGGGTTTGAAGGTTTCACGGTTCCGGTGGACAAGGTCGGCGCCAACATTCTCACCACGATCCACAACAAGCTGGTCAACACCCATACCGAAGATCTGAAACACTGGTGGAAGATTTTTCATGCGGCAGGGGAGGACTGGACCGTATCCTCCATCAATTGGGAGGGAACCAACTGGGGCTATTTCACCGGCGACGATGCTGCCATGAAAACCATGACGGGCCGGATCGTGGAGCAGATGGAGAGGTTGAAAATCCGCCATCTGATGTGGCCGGAATGAGGGCATGCCTATCTGGCGACCAGGTCTGGTCTCGAAAAATGGTATCCCGAAGCTCTGAACCAATTTGGAACTTATACGGTATTCGACCTCTTGATCCATTACATTCAATCTGGACGGATCAAGCTGGACAAAACGCGGTTCTCGGGTCTCGCCACGTACCACGACCCTTGCAACTACGGCAGAAAAGCACAACGAATGTTCGGCCATGGTTTTTTCGATGAACCCCGTTGGATTCTGGATCAATGTCTACAGAATTGGGTGGACACAGTGCCTTCCCGCCTCGGCCAGTTCTGCTGCGGGGGTGGAGGGGGAACCCTGACCACCGGATACAACACGGAGCGGATCTGGTACGGCCGGAAAAAAATGGAACAAATCCGGGAAACCGGGGCAGAGATGGTGGTGGTCCCCTGCCACAGCTGTCACGGCCAGCTCAACGCGATCAAACGCGAATACGACATGGCCGAACTGCGGGTGGTATATCTGTGGGAACTGGTCGCGGACTGTCTGGTTCTGTAATCCATAAGGCCGGGTTTTGCTATTGGCCGGCAACACCGTGTCCGGGCGTTTTCGGATCATGGAAGCGGAAAGGGAATCTGCATGGGAACCAACAATGTGGTCTTTTTAGAAGTTATCGAATGGTTCGATGAGTCTGGGCAGGAAATGGTCCACCGGATCCCCGAATCCGGTTCCGGAGAAATCAAATGGGGCGCTCAACTTACCGTACGAGAAAGCCAAGCCGGTGTTTTCTTTTACAACGGGCGGGCAGTCGCGGCATTTGGTCCCGGAAGACACACCCTGAAAACCGCCAATATTCCCATTCTGACCAAAATCCTGAGTGTGCCATGGGGAATGACCAGCCCGCTCCGTGCGGAAGTTTACCTCGTCAATCTGAAAACCTTCACGGATCTGAAATGGGGTACCCGGGACCCTGTGGCTTTCCGCGATTCCGAACTGGGATTGATCCGGCTCCGGGCTTATGGTGTGTTCAATATTCAGGTCATTCAGCCGGTGTTGTTCATCAATACCCTGGTGGGAACCCAGGGCATGATGACCACGGAAGCGATCGAGGGGTACCTGAACCGGGTGATCGTATCCCGGTTCAACGACTACATGGGAGAAACGGTGGATACGATCCTGAATCTTCCAGCCCGTTACGACGAGATGGCCCGGAAGCTGGTCGAAAAGCTGACCCAGGATCTCAGCCATTTCGGACTGGGGCTTCGGCATCTGTATATCAACGCCATCACCCCTCCCCCGGATGTCCAGCAGGCAATCGATGACCGAAGCCGGATGGGTGCCATTCAGGACATGAACAAGCTCATGCAGATGAAAGCGGCCATGGCTTTTGAAAAAGCCGCCTCCGGAGACGCGGCGGCCGGCCAGGCCATGGGCACCGGCTTGGGTCTGATGATGCCCGCCATGTTCGCCCCGACCATGCAGGCGCTGGCCTCATTTTCACCGCGAGCGCCGGAAGCCCCCGCTACTCCCGGATGCCCGGAATGCGGCCATCCGATTCCCACGGATGCCCGCTTCTGTCCCCAGTGCGGACATCAGCAGCTGGTGCTGATCCAGTGCGGCAGCTGTGGAAAAAACCTGACTCCCAAAGACCGGTTCTGTTCCCGTTGCGGGAAACCGGTCGATATTCCGCCCGCTTCCCGCACCTGCCCGGAATGCGGCTCGGAAAACCTGGCCGGATCCATCTTCTGTAATCAATGCGGGGGAAAAATCCCGGAATAAAACAGGGAGAGACTTCATGCCGCCGGAACATCCGAAAAAACCCTTTCATGTATCGAGAAGCCTGGTTTTCCTGTTTCTTTTCGTTGGGATGCTGTATATCCCCTGCCGGGAAGTGAATTCTCAAAACCGGAACCCCCTTCATCCCGGTATCCTGTATGATGCCTCGCTGTCTACCGATATCGGATTCAACCGGCAGGCCTCGGAAGGACTGAATCGGTTTTTCCGAGACACCGAGACCGGATTCGTCGAGGTCTTCGAAACAGATTTGAATCGGCGTCTGCCCGCGCTGCGTCATATGGCCGAGAGAGGAGCCGATCCGATTATCGGGGTCGGTTTCGGAAATTTGTCCGCGATACGCGAAGCCGCCCTCTTGTTTCCGGCAACTCGGTTCATCATCATTGATGCGGAAATCGATTTGCCCAACGTACAGTCTCTCCTGTTCAAGGAGCAGGAGGGAGCATTTCTGGCCGGCATCCTGGCCGCGTTGGCCACGCAGACCAAACAGGTCGGATTTATCGGAGGCCGTGATATCCCCCCGATACAGCGGTTTCGGTGCGGTTTTTTCCAGGGAATCCAGTTTGCCTCATCCGACATCTTTCTGCTGGAAGCCATGGCCGATTCCTTCTCCGATCCGGAGACCGGAAAAATCCTGGCAAAAAAACTCTATGACCAGGGGGCGGATATCATATTCGCCGCCGCCGGAACCACCGGGGAGGGCGTGCTGGAACAGGCGGGAAAATCAGGAAAGCTGGCAATCGGAGTGGATGTCAACCAGAACTACCTGGTTCCGGGGAAAATCCTGACTTCTGTGATCAAGCGGGTGGACAATGCCGTCTATACGGCCCTGATGGCCACCTATTCCGGCAACTGGAAACCGGGTCCCGTGTGGTACGGACTCAAGGACCACGGTGTCGGGATAGCCTTGGATATGTACAGCCGGCCGCTGGTGTCCGAGCGCATGGAAAACAGCGTTCGGATGGCAACGGAAGCGATCGTCAGTGGAAAACTCTCGGTACATGATCCATCTTCAGACGGGAAATGCCCGGCGCCACCGTATACTTTGGCCACCCTGAAAGACCAATAGCCGGATTCGGCACCGGGTACATAACGGCTGCCGGGCAAAACCCAATTCTGCCGGCAGGTTGTCAACACGATCAGCGGTTCTGCAGGTCTATCGCCAATTTCACAATGGCATCCACTTGATCATCCGGAACTCTCCCCCGGACAATCGCTTTGACCACGCGGTTTTTATCCAACAGAATCGCATTGGCCGTATCCTGAGCCAACCCCCAGGAATTTCGAAGGGAGGCATCGTAGTCAAACAAAATCACCGTATTGTACTTTTTCGCTTTGGCACCGGCCATCGACCGGATCAATACATCCGGTTTCCAGGTAGCCTTGCAGTCGACAATACCAATCCCCTTGTACGTTTCCTCTTTGAGCAGTCCCTGGTCCTTGGCTTTCTTCATGGCGTCCGTAAAATGCTCGTTTAAATCCGACTCGTCCGGATCAACATAATTGACCAACAGTACCTTCCCTGCCCAGGATTCCATGGTGAACATCTGGTTGTCCGCATCCGGAAACGACCAGCCCGGCGCCTGCATATCCGCTTTCAACGGCTCCGCGTTTGCGGCGATTGCCCAACATCCAACCAGCCATGCCAGAATCAACAGACGGAATGCATTTTTCATTACAAGTTTCATGTAGTCTACCCCTTTATCCAATCGGTTACCGTTAGACTTCAGTCCCCCATCTCCCTCATGAAATCGTCGTACATGGTCTCCAGCTTCAGCTTGTGCTTCGCCTCTTCCTGGCAAAGCAGCTTGAATACATTCCTGGCTGTCTGGGTATTCGCCTGAGCCAACAATTCCTGGTACAGTTTCAAGGCCTTTTCCTCCCGTTTCATCGCGACAGCCAGAATATCCCGGTATGCCATTCCCGGCTGGAATTCCATCTCTATCATCAGATCACTGCGGTGAATATCCTTGATCCATTTAAATTGATATTCTCCGGTGGTCAGCTTGCACTCCTCGGTGCAATCCACGTCCTGAAGCAGTTTTTCGTGTTTTCTTTCCTCAGCGGCGAATTCCAGGAGCATCTCTCTGGCTCCCTGCATGGATGCCTCGAGGGCCGCCGTTTCGTAGAACTGGGCGGCCTCCTGTTCCTTTTCGATTGCAAATCGAATGACTTCCTCATAGTTGCTAAAGTCCATTTCGGTCTCCTTTCTACCATCACCATCTGTTTTTCATCGTTTTTGGGACGAATCGACAGGTAATCCCTGTCAGCATCCGATATCCAAGGTCCCTCTCAGATCACTCAGCCGAAACACCCGTTTCGTACGCATATACGATTCCATACCGTCCAGAATATCCAGTGAAGCACACGGGTTGACGAAACTGGCGGTTCCGATTTGAACCGCCGCGGCGCCGGCGATGATAAATTCCAGGGCATCCGAAGCCGTCATGATTCCCCCCAACCCAATGACGGGGACCGTAACGGCACGGGCCACTTGCCATACCATCCGCAACGCTACGGGCTTGATGGCAGGGCCGGACAACCCTCCGGTGATGTTCGCCAGTTTGGGTTTTCGCGTTTCGATATCGATCGCCATTCCGGTCAGGGTGTTGACCAGAGATACCGCATCCGCACCCGCATCCACTACCTGACGGGCAATCACCGTAACATCCGTAACATTGGGGGAAAGTTTGGCAATCACCGGCAGGCCGGTTTGCTTCCTGACCCGGTCGATGACTTCAAACGCGGCGGCAGGATCCACCCCGAAGGCCACTCCGCCCGTTTTGACGTTGGGACAGGAAATGTTCACTTCGATGGCGTCAACCCCTTCCGTATCGCTCAGCCTGGCCGCCAGTTCGGCATAATCGGAAACCTGCTTCCCATAGATATTGACAATCACCCGGGTGGACAGGGTTCTCAGGAAAGGCATTTTATCCCGGGCAAATGCTTGGAACCCGACATTTTCAAGGCCGATCGCGTTCAACATGCCGGAAGCCGTTTCCACAATCCGGGGAGGCGGATTCCCCGGGGCCGGATCAAGGGACAAGCCTTTGGTGATGATGGCACCCAGACGATTCAGGTCGATCAGACCGGCGAATTCGGAACCATAACCAAAGGTACCGGAGGCGGTCATGACCGGATTGTTCAAGGTCATGGTTCCGATGGTTACCTGCATATCGACGATGGACGTCATGATTCCCCGAACCGCTCCTTTCTTCCCAGTACCGCACGGATACGGGCTTCCAGATTGATGGTATATGCCTGCTCCGGCAGCCTGGGTTCCGGCTTGGAGTCGTACTCCAAATATTTGATCCGGGAGACCGCCCGTGCAATTTCCCCTTGTTCCTCCTGCATGACGCGATCCACCCAGTCCCGAAACAGTTCGCAGTACCGAAGCGATCTCCGAAGATATTCCCGTGCTTCCCGACCTCCCAGAACATACCGATGCCCCAGGCAAAGCCAGTCGACGGGATATTCCGCCAGCCGTCGCAGGGAGCTACGGTACAGATCGTAGTCCGCCAGACAGTCGGATACAATATAGCCAGTCTGATCCAGAATGCCGGCCGCCTCGGAGGAGAACAGAATCCGCTTCTCCGGAACATAATAGCTCAGGCAATCCCGCGTATGTCCCGGTGTATCCACGACGTGGAGGGTCAAGTCCCGATCGATTTCCAGTTCATCGCCCGGAGAAAGCACAAGCTCCACCTCAAAAGGTTGAAACTCATGGTTTCCATCCCGGATCCATCCATTTTGAATTCCCATTTCCCGGGATACCTCTGTCAGGCGCTGGATCAGCCGCCGGGCGTTGGGTCTGGCCAGCGTCCGGGCGGCGTTTTCCGAAGCGGCGATTTTCATCCCCGGAAAACAGGATTTCAGGACGGCCACCGATCCGCAATGATCGAAATGAGAATGAGTGAGCACGCACCAAGCGGGTTGCCGGTTTCGCAACACCCGCCGCAACTCCCGCACATACGTTTCGCCCATCCAATAAAAACCCGCATCCACCACGACAGGTCTGGCGCCATCCAGCAGAAATACCGGGATCAACGAATTCCCCACCATGTACAAAGAACCGGTAATACATCCGGTTTGATCGACTATCATTTCCCACTTCCCGCACCACCGTTTCCCGGAAACCCGGGAATACAATTTGACCGATTCCGCTTCTCTCCCCGCAACCAGGACCTCATTCGTTCCGGTTTCCGGCATCGAGCCGATACGGTTGATTCCGACCAGAATTAGGCCATCATCCGAACTTTGTCAAGCAGCATCGACGATTCGGCGGGAACCGGTCACAGTTCCGGATGGGCCGACAGCTCATTCCCTTACCCCCACCCCAACCCTCCCCCAACAAGTGCTGACAACAACCCACACATACGCCCATGTTACGGGTCATGTTTGAGTTGGGGAAGAAGGAAGACAACCATCGCAACAGCGGGTTCAAGTCGCTGTATGCCTCGCCA
>CAZTKB010000035.1:0-1657 GCA_964614125.1 uncultured Desulfobacterales bacterium
GGAACCTGTTTATCGCGGACGGCCACCATCGGTATGAAACGGCATTGAATTACCGGAATCATATGTCGTCCGGCACGTCCGATTTTCCGCCGGATCATCCGTCCCAATATGTGATGATGTATCTGGCCGCCATGGAGGATCCCGGGCTTGTCATTCTGCCCGCTCATCGGATTATCCGCGGCGTGACGCAAGATCGGATCGACCGATTTCTGAGTCGGATTCCCCAATATTTCGCAATCGAATGGATACCCAAGCCGGAAAACATCCGGCTCTTGGCCGATCGCCTTCAAACGGTATCGGAAAAAACCACCGTAATGGGCGTCTGCTTTTCCAAACAGGAAAAAGTTCTGGTTTTGCAGGTGAAACCCGGGGTCATGAAAGAGGTGTACGGAAATTCGTTGACCGACAATCTGCTGTCACTGGATGTGACGGTTCTGACGCGGCTGGTTTTGATGGATATTCTGGGGTTTGGTGCAACCGATCTGGATGACGAGAACCGAATCGCTTATTCCAGCTCCATGATGGATGCCGTCCGTTTCGTCCGTTCCATTGATGATGGAATGACTTTTTTGCTGAACCCAACCCGGATTGACCAGGTACGGCGGATTGCGGAGGCCGGGGAAATCATGCCCCGCAAGTCAACCTATTTTTATCCGAAGGTCATTACCGGATTGGCGATCAATCCGCTGTTCTGATCTTGCAGTCGGGGTTTCTTCCGGGGCCAGCATGTCTGTAACTTCCCGAGTGTAGCGTCCATCCGCCTCATGAATGAATAGAGGCGGATCCCCGCGCAACCCCCCCGGGTTGGCTCCCCGGACACCGGAAACCAAGAACATGGCGGATGGTGACAGGATGTCCGGATGGATCATGCGGATTCGTTTCGGCTCGATGTGGTGTCGGCGCATTTCGGTTATAAGATCTGCCATCCGATCGGTTCCATAGATCATATCCAGTCGTCCGCCTTTTTTCAACAGCCGGGCGGATGCGTGCACGATATCTTTGAGGGTTACGGACAATTCGTGTCTTGCGACGGCCTTCTGATCCGCGGGGTTGATCCTTCCCGAACGGATTTTGCGGTAAGGCGGATTGGAGACAACCCGATCGAACCCGCCTTGCTGCCATGCCAGAGGCAGGTTGCGGATATCTTGATGCAATATCGAAATGCGATGTTCCATAGTGTTTAAGCGGACGTTTTGGCGGGCAAGCTCTGCCAGATCCGGCTGAAGTTCCACTCCGGCAACCGATATTTCCGGGTGGTGATATGCCAACAGCAACGGGATGATGCCGCAACCGGTGCCCAGGTCCATAATGGTTTCTCGAACGCCGGGCCGGACAAAAGATGCCAGCAGAATTGCATCGATCGAAAAACGATATCCGTTTCGAAACTGCAATATCCGGATTCGGCCCTGCCAACAGGAGTTTTCCTCGACTTCGGTCATGGTCATACAGGACCGATCCGGAATCGAATATCCTTTATTTGAAGGGTTTCCAGGCGATCGTTCAGCCGACGGATGATCGATTGTTTCGAAAAATGCAGGTGGTGAATCCACACCGGGCTGGTGACATACACCAGCAGCATGTGTTTCCGAATACCGGCCGGCCGGGTGTTTTCCGATACGTCGGGGCCGACTGCCTCCCGCCAGGAGTTCAGCAGGAC
>CAZTKB010000035.1:1757-18046 GCA_964614125.1 uncultured Desulfobacterales bacterium
ATAAATATTACTGTCCTGTTACGGGATTCGGACGGCCTTGGCCTGCGGAACCGGCCGGACCGGATGAAAAATAGACCCCCCGCCCCAATTTCGGCGGCCGGTTGGATATTCGGAAACGAATATTTTCTGGCAACGGGGGAATCGAAACGAGGAGTGTGGTTATGTCATGGGATTGGGAAAAACTGAAGGAACAGCAGCAATCCAAGAAACCGGTCGGCATACCGCCGCAATTCAATGAATTGGCGGGAAAGTTGAAGGAAATCAAGTTTCCGGGTGCGCCGATCGTTGTTCTGGTTCTATTGGCGCTCTATTTGGGATCTTCCGCGTTTTATACGGTGGATGTGGATGAGGTGGGGGTCATCCAGCGGTTTGGAAAATATGTACGGACCACGCAGCCGGGTCTGAATTTCAAACTTCCCGTCGGTATCGAGAAAGTGACCAAAGTCAAGGTGCGGCGTGTGTATAAGGAGGAGTTTGGTTCTGCGGCTGGAAGGACGGAAACCGATAGGGGCCGTTTTACCACGAACGCAGAGGAAAACGATGTCTCGCTGATGCTGACCGGGGATTTGAATGTGGCGTTGGTTCCTTGGATCGTCCAGTATCGTATCAAAGACCCATACAACTATCTGTTCAAGGTTCATGACAACCGCCGGTTGTTGATGGATATGTCCGAGGCGGCGATGCGGCTTGTCGTGGGTGATCGAAGCGTGAACGAAGTGATCAGCAAACGGGAAGAAATCGCCATCGAAGCCCGGAATATTTTGCAGGAGGAAATGGATAATGCGGAATCCGGGATCAATATCGTCACCATTGAAATGAAACGAACCAATGTTCCCGGGCCTGTCCAGCCTTCGTTCAACGAGGTGAACCAGGCCATCCAGGAAAAGGAAAAAATCATCTATCAGGCCAAGGAAGAATACAATAAGGCCATTCCCAATGCCCGGGGCGAGGCGGAACGAACCATCCGTGTCGCTGAAGGATATGCACTGGACAGGGTGAACCGTGCTCAGGGAGATGCCACCCGATTCCTTGCCCTGTACAGCGAGTATGAAAAAGCGAAGGATATCACGAAAAGGCGTCTGTATCTGGAAATGATGAACAACCTGTTCCCGAAGATCGGTAACAAAATCATTATCGATTCCGACCAGAAAAATATTCTGCCTTTACTGAATCTCGAAAGATTGACAGGTGAGAACAAATGAAAAGCAAAGGTCTGATTCTGATCGTCGCTCTGGGCATCCTGTTCGTTGGTTTTTCGGCTGCCTATGTTGTCGATGAAACCGAACAGGTTGTGGTGACCCAGTTCGGACGTGTCGTCGGGAACCCGAAAGTCGAGTCCGGGTTGTATTTCAAGATCCCGTTCATCCAGCAGGCTACTTATTTTCCGAAAAACCTGCTGCAATGGGATGGCGATCCCGGACAAATTCCCACGTTGGATAAAACTTTCATCTGGGTGGACGCGTTTGCCCGGTGGCGAATTGTCGATCCGGTCAAATTTTTTCAAACAGTAAACAACCTGGTCAGTGCGAAAGGAAGGTTGGATGATATCATCGATCCGGCCACCCGAAACTTTATCACTTCCTACAGTCTGATCGAGACGGTGCGTTTATCCAACCGGGAATTGGATACCTTTGAGATCGGCCTGGAAGATGTGAAAAAGGAAAGCACGGTTCGAATTACCACCGGACGGGAAAAAATCACCAAGGGGATTCTGGAACAGGCGCAACCCAAATTGACCCCTTTCGGTATTGAGCTGGTGGACGTCAAGATCAAACGGATCGGGTATGTGGAACAGGTCCGGGAATCGGTTTATGCGAGGATGATCGCGGAGCGCAAGCAGATTGCGGAAAAATTTCGATCCGAAGGAAAGGGAGAGGCCAGCAAGATCATCGGTGAAAAGGAAAGAGATCTGAAACAGATCACCTCAGAGGCGTATCGTACGGCTCAGGAGATCATGGGAAAGGCGGAAGCCGAGTCCACCCGAATCTATGCGGCGGCGTTTGGAAAAGATCCGGAGTTCTATTCGTTCATCAAATCACTGGAGGTCGTAAACGATACGGTGGGTGAGGACAGTACGGTAGTCCTGTCTACCGATTCAGAGGTCCTGAAATATATCAAAGGGTACCAAAGCAAACCCTGACGCCGGCACCAATGGTTTTTCCGGCGTCGCGGGGTTTGATGGATGAACGCAACAGTATCTCAGACGACTGTATAAAGCTTTATGATGCTTTATACAGTTTCTGAGGAAATAGCAGGCATTTCGATTATTTGCCTTTCCGTCTCTGATGGCGGGTACGAGCCAACAGTTTTTTATGCTTGTGCTTCGTCATCTTTTTTCTGCGTTTTTTAATCACACTGCCCAACCGATCACCCCCTGTCCGTTCAAAATAACCTGCCGATTTGGATCACCCCGTTTTTCTTCCAAAATACAGACTTTTGTGTCATATCCTGTAATCCTCCCACAACCGGATATGAATTTCAACAATTTTATTGGGTTGTGGAAAAATATCCATTATGTTACAAATAAAAGATGTTACCGTTTACCGCTTTTTTACGATATTGTCGGAAAACGAGCCATGATGAGGCAGGCGGGAACCCGTGCCGGAGATGAATGTCGCCAAACAACTCTTTGATCCCGATCAGATCCGAAAGATGAAGGAAGCGGCTTCCATGGCCGAAGAACTGGTGTATAATTATTATAAGCTTCCCTCCGGTAGAAAAAACAACCCTCGATACGATGTTCTTACCCGATGCCAGTTTGTCAGCGAAGATATTCCGGAAGGCCCCTTTGCCCAGGTGGTCCGCTATGAGGCCAAGCCCAAGAGCAGCCCGCTAGGATCCATGACCTTTGATTTCTACAAGATATGTTTGGACGACACGGCGATTTTGAAGGAACTCGTTCTCTTTCCCCACTTGGAACTGTTTCCGGTTGTGTTGTATCTGGTGACCCACGAACTGGTTCATGTGGTTCGATTTACCAAATTTCTTCAGAATTTTAACGCGGTCCACGAGCAGAAGCTTATCGAAGAAAAGCGGGTTCATGAGATCACCCAGGCCATTCTTTCCCCGGTCAATGTTCCCGGATTGTCCCAGGTTCTGGCACATTCCGAAAAATGGCTCACTTCCCTGGACAGCATGCTGAACGGGTCCGGCGGAGGGCAACCGGAAAAAAACTGTTCGCCACCTGCTTGACAATACGAAGACGTTAATTATTTTTACCCAGGTAGATGGAGAGGCCCGAAAAGCTGTTCCCCGATGGGCTGGATCCATGGATCTGATGGAGCGAACTGATCGGACCGCCGTTTTTTTGATGTCCGACAATTCGATCCATCGAAAAACAGGTTGTTGTTGTAGATGGAGGAGGATCGGTTATGCCCATTTATGAGTATGAATGTACGGAATGTGGTCTTGTCGAGGAAGCGCTTCAGAAATTCACGGACAGCCCGCTCACAACATGTAAGAAATGCTCTGGAAAATTACACAAACTGATATCCCACAGCAGTTTTCATCTCAAGGGGGCCGGATGGTATGTTACCGATTATGCCTCCGGATCCAGTAAGCCCGGCTCCGCGGCCAAAACATCAGATGGAACGGCCCCTTCGCCTAAAACGGAATCCTCCGCCGTTAGCCCCGGTAGCTCTGAAAGCTGACACGATCTGCATGTCCTGTTGTTCTCCGTATCGGCTGGACCGACGTTTATAGATTTTCGACCCTATTTTTGGTCATGCCAGCGCTGGTAATGGCGGAGAGATGCGGTGGTTCTTGTAAGTCTTTCGATTCTATCGACACCATCGGAAGGGGGGTGGCAGCCAGCAGTTGAAAAGATTTATCCAATCTGTTTCTCATGTAGATGCATAACAGTTTGACTACATTACATATAAAATTGGTAACATGAAAAAAGGAGATGAACAGCAATGAAACTGAAACCGTTGCAGGATCGTATTCTGGTTCAGAGAGTGGAAGAAGAAACCACCACCAAGGGCGGGATCATCATTCCGGATACGGCCAAAGAAAAACCGGCCGAGGGAAAGGTGATTGCTGTTGGAAACGGCAAAATGGGGGATGACGGCAAACGCATGGCTTTGGAAATCAAAGTCGGAGATCGGATTCTGTTCGGAAAGTATTCCGGTACGGAAGTGAAAATTGATGGTCAGGAATATCTGATCATGCGGGAAGACGATGTCCTTGGGGTTATTGAGTAATCAACCGAATACGGAGGAATAGATAAGATGGCAAAAGTGATCAAGTATGATATGAAAGCCCGGGAAGCTATGCTGAATGGCGTCCGGACGCTGGCAGACGCGGTTGTAGTAACACTGGGCCCCAAAGGCAGAAACGTCGTGATCGATAAATCCTGGGGATCTCCGACCGTCACCAAAGACGGCGTAACCGTTGCCAAAGAAATAGAGCTGGCTGACAAGTTTGAAAACATGGGCGCTCAGATGGTGAAAGAGGTTGCCAGTAAAACCAGCGATATGGCCGGTGACGGCACCACCACCGCCACGGTTCTTGCCCGTTCGATCTATGAGGAAGGACAGAAGCTGGTCGCGGCTGGCAACAACCCGATGGCTATCAAAAAAGGCATTGAAAAGGCCATTGAAGCCGGTGTCAAAGAGCTCCACAAGATGAGCAAACCGATCAAGGATCAACGGGAAATCGCCCAGGTCGGCACCATTTCGGCCAACAATGACGAAACCATCGGAAACATCATTGCCGAAGCCATGAACAAAGTCGGCAAAGAGGGCGTTATCACGGTTGAAGAAGCCAAGGGGATGGAAACCACCCTGGATGTCGTGGAAGGGATGCAGTTCGACCGAGGCTATCTCTCTCCATATTTTGTCACGGATCCGGAAAAAATGGTGGCCAATCTGGATGACCCCTATATTCTGATCAACGAGAAAAAGGTATCCAGCATGAAGGATCTGCTGCCCATTCTGGAACAGGTTGCCAAAATGGGACGGCCTCTGGTAATCATTGCCGAGGATGTGGATGGTGAAGCCCTGGCCACCCTGGTGGTCAACAAGCTGAGAGGCACTCTCCAGGTTGCGGCTGTCAAAGCCCCCGGCTTCGGTGACAGAAGAAAAGCCATGCTGGAAGACATTGCCATTTTGACCGGTGGACAGGTTGTTTCCGAGGATCTGGGGATCAAACTGGAAAACCTGGCACTTTCCGATCTCGGGAAGGCAAAACGCATCACCATCGACAAGGATAACAGCACCATCGTGGATGGTGCCGGATCCCGGTCCGCTTTGGAAGGACGGGTTAAACAGATCCGGGCTCAGATCGACGAGACCACCTCTGATTATGACCGGGAAAAGTTGCAGGAAAGACTGGCCAAACTGATCGGTGGCGTTGCTGTCATCAATGTGGGCGCAGCCACGGAAACCGAGATGAAAGAGAAAAAGGCTCGTGTGGAAGATGCGCTGAATGCAACCCGTGCCGCGGTGGAAGAAGGTATTGTTCCCGGTGGTGGGGTGGCATTGGTCCGCTGCATCGATGCGCTGGACAAACTGAAGGTCAAAGGCGAACAGAAACTGGGCGTGAAGGTCGTCATGAGAGCCATTGAGGAACCGCTTCGCCAGATCGCCAACAACGCCGGATACGAAGGCTCCGTAGTCATCGACAAGGTGAAAAACAGCGAAGGCGCTTTCGGATTTAACGCCGATACCAACACGTACGAAGACCTGATTGCGGCCGGCGTCATCGACCCGACCAAGGTTACGCGTTTTGCCCTGCAGAATGCTGGCAGTGTCGCCTCCCTGATGCTGACAACCGAGGCCATGATCGCGGACAAACCGGAAGAAAAAGAACCGGCCATGCCGAATCCGGGTATGGGCGGCATGGGCGGAATGGGTGGCATGGGCGGCATGATGTAATACCAGCCCCCCGCTCTTCTGGCTGTACCATTCTAGACCCCCATGAGCCTTTCATGGGGGTCTTTTTTTTCAAACAGGTGTTGGGAAGGATCTTTCATGAACCGTGCTGTTGAACTGGATGCCTCCGCTCTCCGAAGCGTCTGTGACCCAAGCCTGCTCCCCTTTGCCGATACAAGGGAGATTGAATCACTGGATCAGGTCATCGGCCAGGAGCGTGCTGTCCGAGCCATTGATTTCGGCTTGAACATGGCAAGCCCGGGATATCATATTTTTGTCACTGGCAGTGAGGGAACGGGAAAGTCCTCGATTGTCGCCCATATTGTACGTCGGCATGCGGAGACCTTACCGGTTCCTTTCGATTGGTGCATGGTCAATAATTTTCTGGATGAATACTGCCCCTGCGTTTTGAAACTTCCTCCCGGAAAAGGCTCGGCCTTTTCCAAATCCATCCAGCATCTCATCGAAAATATCCGACGGGATATTCCCAAGATCCTGCAGGGAAAATCCTATCAGGATCGTGTCGCCCGAATCCGGAAAAAATACGGCGAGCAACAGCGTTTTCTGTTTGAAAAACTGGAGGAAGAAGCTTCGGGAAAACAGTTGGCCGTTGTTTCCGATGAAAACGGAACCCACGCTGTTCCCATGGATAACGACAAACCAATGACTCAGGAGGATTTCCAACGGCTTCCCAAGAAAAAGCGAATCCAAATCGAAAACGATGTTTTGGATATCCAGGAAAGGATTGAGGCCAGTCTCCGTGAAATCAACCGGATTACGGAAGTGACGTCGGAGAAAATTCAAAAAGCCACGGAAGATGTCACCCGGCTCCTGGTTTCCGAGCGTGATAAACAGATTCGTGCAGAATACCGGGATCATGAGGGCATCAACCGTTTTCTGGATGATATTTTGAACGATATTCTGGAGCATATCGATCAATTCGAGCCACCGGATATATCCGAAGATTCGGTAGACGGTGGAACGAACCAGGATGAGTCCTTTTTTACCCGATATCGGGTCAATGTTCTGGTGGATCATCATGAAGGTGTTGGAGCACCGGTCATTTTCGAAGCCAATCCCACATATCCCAATGTGATCGGAAGAATGGAAAAGCGCTCCAGGCAAGGAGCTTCGTATACGGATTTTTCCATGGTTCTGGCGGGTTCCCTGTTGAAAGCGGACGGGGGGTTTCTGATTATGGAAATGGAACCGTTGCTCCAGAATCCATTTGTGTGGGATGCCCTGAAACGCACCCTGCAAAACCGGATGCTGGCCATTGAGGAAATGAACACCGATCTGGGATATGCCTCGGCTACCCTCAGACCCCAACAGATACCTGTCGACGTCAAAGTGATTCTGCTCGGAAGCTACGAGTTGTTTGAAACCATTCAACACATCGACTCCAAATTCAGCAAAATATTTCGTGTTCGGGCGGATTTTGACGACGAGGTGGCTGCGAACCCGGAAGTGATGATTCAGTATGCCCGCTTTATCGCCCGGCTATGCCGTGACGAAAGCCTACTACCATTCACCGCGAATGCGGTGGCAGGCGTAATCGAATATGGAAAAACGCTGGTGTCTCATCAGAAAAAACTTTCCCTGCGGTTTGGTCCCATTGTGGGGTTGGCCAAGGAAGCGGACTACTGGGCTCGGAAAGAGAACCGGGCTGTTGTGGACGAGAACTCCATCGATAAGGCGCAGCAGGAATATCGGTTTCGAAACAACTTATACGAGCAGAAAGTCCATGAGTCTTATATCGACCACACTGTTCTGATCGATGTGAGCGGCGACCGAATCGGGCAGGTAAACGGGCTTTCCGTCTATCAGATTGGAGAGATTACCTTTGGCAGGCCGTCACGTATCACCGCGGAAGTGTATATGGGAAAACCGGGTGTGATTCATATCGAACGGGAATCCGGTTTGAGCGGAAAAACACATGACAAGGGCGTTCTGGTTCTGTCCGGATATCTGGGAGGCGTCGTTGCCGGAGCCTATCCGGTTTCTTTTACCGCCAGCATTACGTTTGAGCAGAATTATGGGGAAATTGACGGCGATAGTGCTTCTTCAGCAGAACTGTACGCGGTCATGTCCTGTCTTTCCGGTATTCCGATTCGACAGGATATTGCGGTTACGGGATCGATCAATCAGAAGGGGGAAGTCCAGCCCATCGGTGGGGTGAACGAGAAGGTTGAAGGGTTTTTCGATGTCTGCCGGGCAAAAGGGTTCACGGGGATGCAGGGGGTGATCATACCCCAGGCCAATGTGGACCATCTGATGCTTCGCAAAGACGTTGTTTTGGCTGTAAGGGAGGGGAATTTTCATATTTACCCGATTACAACGATTAGGGAGGGTATCGAAGTTCTGACGGGTTTTCCGGCCGGATCTCCGGATTCAAACGGAGTCTATCCCACGGAAAGCATGCTGGGAAAAATGCAGGCGAAAAATCGGGAATATGTCGAACGGTACTATTCCCTGTCCATAAAACCGGAGGCGAGAGATGCATCGTTTTTTTCTGTCCTCTGACGAAATTGGACGGGAATTCCCGGTGATAACCGGGTCCGAGGCCCATCACCTGACACGAGTTCTTCGATGCCGGGTCGGTGATGAGATCATCGTTCTGGATGGCGTGGGAAAGGAAGGGCGTGCGGTCATTACCCGAATATTGTCGGACGCTGTACATCTTCGAGTGCTGGAGCGTTTTTCTTCCGGCACGGAATCTCCCATTCGAATGTTCGTCGCCCAGGCGCTCCTGAAGGAAAGCAAAATGGATGAGATCCTTCCCCGGATTACTGAACTGGGAGCGGTTGCCTGGATCCCGTTTTTTTCGGAAAGGTCTGTTCCGGTTCCGAAAGAAAAACGTTTGGAAAACCGAAAGAAACGATGGGAGGCCATCGCCCGGGAATCCCTGAAACAATGCCGGAGAACGGTTCTGCCTGAAATCCATGCTCCCGTATCATTTGAGGGGATGATTTCCGCCAGTTTGGAGTGCGGCCAAAAAATTGTCTGTTATGAAAACGAATCTCTTCCCCTGGTTTCCGACAATCGATGTGGGCAAGAAAATAAATCAGTTTTTGTGGCGTTCGGTCCGGAAGGGGGCTTCAGCCCATCGGAAATCAGACGTTTGACAGAGAATGGTTTCCGGACGGTTTCGCTGGGGCCTCGGATTCTTCGGGC
The DNA here is from genome assembly GCA_964614125.1 of uncultured Desulfobacterales bacterium. Lineage (GTDB taxonomy): Bacteria > Desulfobacterota > Desulfobacteria > Desulfobacterales > Desulfatirhabdiaceae > UBA4064. The sequence goes on from CAZTKB010000035.1 coordinate 10,805, forward strand.
TCAAACTGCATGTGTGGCCGGATGCGCCCTCATCCAGTATGTCTATGGAGATATGGGGCCAGATTATTCTTGACAAGAAACGCCGGATTGATTAGAAAAGAAATGTTTTGGGCCGAGGTAGCTCAGTCGGTAGAGCAGGGGACTGAAAATCCCCGTGTGGGCAGTTCGATTCTGTCCCTCGGCACTTGCGAATCAAGGGGTTGCAGGTAACACTGCAACCCCTTTTTTCGTTTTTCTTTTTTCCATCGGAGTATCCATCCGAAAAGAGACAGGAAATGAATCGGTCCACGTTTTTTTCGCCTTTTTGGAATTTTGCAACACTGTGAATCTGATCCACTGAAAAGCGTTTTTTCGCAGGGTGATATCAATTCCCCTCTCGCCAAATATCGTCCAAACGGTTTTTCTGAAAATCCTGTCTGAATGTTGTCGACGTGGCAGGTTTATGCACTCAATCGGCTTCCCAATCATTTTTTTCTGTCCGATAACAACTCTACGTTTCCGGACTGTTCAAATCATCTGATGTTCTTTTTACCTTAACCGACTGAAAAGATTTTCGTTAATCCATTAGGCCAGTGTATTCACCGAGGAGGGAAACAAATAATGTGCTTCTGATAATAAATTTCTGTTGACAAATGAATTTCATTCAATTAACCCTAATATAAAGTTTTATTCTGCAGAAAAGAGTTTCACTATGCAAAATTCACATCCTGACAAATCACGCTATTTCATCCATTCTTTAGCCAAAGGACTGGAATGTATTCGGGTTATTGCTCAGGCAGAGAAACCGGTTTCTCTTTCCGATCTGGCTTTGGCAATGAACATCAACAAATCCACCTTGATTCGGTTTTGCTACACGCTGGAGGAGCTGGGATACATCCAGCGCGACGCTAACAAGAAATACCATCTGACCCCGAACATTCTACATCTGGGCTATCCAGCGGTATGTGGTATGGGCTGGCGCGATATCGCCACCTATCATCTTCGAAAACTTTTTGAAGAAGTGAACGAAACGGTAAGTCTTTCGGTACTGGACGGAAATGAAATTATATTTTTGATACGTTTTCGGAACAAAAGATATCTCCCATTTGACATTCGCATGGGGACCAGAATTCCGGTTCACTGCACTGCCATGGGAAAAGTGCTAATGGCTTTCGGGCAACCAGACAGAGTCCATCGAATCTTGGAGGATCTTGCATTCAAGCCTTTGACCTCGCGGACAATTACCGACAGAGAGGTCTATCTGGATGTATTAAGAGATGTGAAAAGAAAAGGGTATGCGGTGAATGATGAGGAAATGTCCATCGGTAACCGGAGTATCGCTGCTCCCGTTTTGGATGAGAATGGGTTCGCAACTGCAGCCATTGTCATTGCCGTACAGGCGATGGAATACACCATCTCGGATTTAGAAGAGAAATTTACCGGCAAAATAATGGAATGTGCCGGCAGAATTTCTGAGTCGTTGATAAAATCGGAAAATAAATTGGGCGGGCATAATCAGTTTTAATGTTCTAAATAGCAAACGGTTAAAATCCGGTGAACAATTGACAACCATTCACAACCCCAAATGGAAGGAGGAATGTATGAGTTGGCTGGAAGGAAAGACAGCTATCATTATTGGAGAGCGCGATGGGGTGCAAGGCCCATCCATTGCGAAATGCCTGGAGGAGGCCGGCGCAAACGTCGTGTATGCCGTCACAGAGTGTTTTGTCTGAACGGCTGCGGGAACAATGGATCCGGAGAATCAAACCCAGATCATGAAGATCGCTGAAAATGTTGGCGGTAACGTAAAAGACAACATTATTGTTGTACTTGGTGCCAGCGACCTGGAAGGTGCGCTGATATCGGCGGAAACGGTAACAACAGGCGATCCCAGTTTTTCCGGACCATTGGCAGGAGTCTCGTTGGGACTCCCCGTATATCATATCCTGGAACCCGAAATGCAAAAAGCAATACCTGAAAGGGTCTATGAAGAAAGTGTGGGTATTTGGCTGCTGACGGTTGATACGGAAAAAATCGGAAAAGAGTTTAGATCCATTCGGGATAAACTTGGGCAAAATTGACGGATTTGTCATGCAGCCAACATGCATGAACGGCGGTTGCATGACAAAAAGGAGATTGTATGAAGCTTGAAATCGAATCGATCGATATTGTCGATATACAGGAAGGGGAAAAAACGGAGGTTAAGGACCGTATACTTTTCGTGAATGTTACAGAGCTTCAGGAATTGCTGACAAAAGATATCCGTATCGAATCTGTAAAAGTGGAATTTATATATCCGGGTGAAAAAACACGTGTTGTGAATTTGATGGATGTTGTGCAGCCGCGATGTAAGATTGACCAGTATGAGGCGGATTTCCCGGGCTTTGTCGGAAAGATGCAAACCGCCGGAAAAGGACGGACACGATCTCTTCGAGGAGTTACCGTCCTGGTTGCCGATCCTCAAACGAATAGAAAATATTCTGCGATATTGGATATGTATGGCCCCGGCGGTAGAATGAGTCATTATTCACAAATGAGACACATTTGTATTTCCCCACAGATTTCTTCCAATACTGAAGAACGCGATTTCGAAAATGCGGCCAAAATAGCCGGATTTAAGGCGGCTGCATATCTGGCGCGGGCATCCGCTGATTGTCCGGTAGATGAGGTCGAAATATTTGATCTGGACATCCCCAATATAGATAGAAAAAGCAACCTGCCCAAAATAGCATATTATTACCAACTCTACAGTCCCCAGCACGACCACCGAGGGATCAGCGACGCATGTTTTTATGGAACCGATGTTCGTAATTTACTCCCCACGATAATCCACCCGAATGAGGTTCTTGATGGCGGAGTCGTGGGAGCCCACACAGTCCGTGCACTGGATACGTATACCGTACAAAACCACGGTATCATAAAGGAATTGTACAAAAGGAACGGGAAAGACCTCATTTTTGCCGGGGTGGTTTGCGGAGTAGCCAATATGGAGCCGGTTGCAAGAATGAGAAAGGCCATGATGGCTTCGAGCCTGGTCAAAAACGTTCTGGGTGCAGATGGTGTTGTTCTTACCAAGATTCACGGAGGCATGCCTCATGTTGACTTGGCAGCCGTAGCGGAAGAGTGTGAAAAGCTGGGCGTGAAAACAAGCGTATATATCCAACCGTTGATCAGTGATGGCACTCTTCCGGAAATGTTGCTGTTCAGCAGCGAAGCCATTGATCTGATCATCACAGTGGGAGCAACGTTGGAGAGAAGCATTCTTCCCAAACCGGATCGGATTGTGGGAGGGAACGAAAAAACAAAAATTTATTGTCCGGATCCAATCAGCCAGTATGCCGGTGATAACACAATTGACGTGGAGCAATTCATTATCGCGGGTGTTCACAATCATTTGGGAGGGGCCAAAATCATTGTGAAAGAATACTGATCCAGTTGGATTCGACAGGAAGATTTGTTGAGAATCTCTAGTGCGGAGGGAACAATGGGTATGAAAAAATTGAAGGTAGTTCACTATGTTAACCAATTTTTTGGCCAAATAGGCGGTGAGGATAAAGCGGATACAGGCTTTGTTGTCAGGGAGGGCGCTGTTGGTCCAGGCTTGGCGTTGTCCAGGGAACTGGGGGACAAAGCCGAAATAGTGGCTACTCTGATTTGCGGTGATAATTATTTTTCAAAAAATCCGGAACAATCCGCCGAGGAAGCGGTAAAAATGATTGCACCCTTTGCTCCGGATTTATTTTTCGCCGGGCCGGCGTTTGAGGCGGGCCGGTACGGTGTGGCCTGTGGAGCGGTATGTAAGGCTATCGGAGAGCAGCTTCATATTCCCGTGATTACTGGTATGTATCAAGAGAATCCAGGAGTTGATATGTATCGGAAATATGCCTTTATTTGCCGGACTGGGCAAAGCTCCCGGGATATGGTACCCAGCATCCAAAAAATGGTACGGCTGGCTTTTCAACTGATTTTTGGCAAGGCTCCTGAATACCTTCTGTCCGGTGAAAATTTGCCGAGGCCTGAGGAATATGACTATTTCAATCGGCTGATTATACGCAATGAGTATTGCGATAAGACCGCTGCAGAGAGAAGTATCGATAAACTTTTGGCCAAAGTAAGAAATGAGCCTTTTGAGAGTGAGGTTTCGGTTCCGAAATTTGATAAGGTTGAGCCCCCCCTGCCGGTAGTGGATCCGGCATTGATTGAACTGGCTCTCGTCAGTGATGGAGCCTTGGTTCCCAAAGGCAACCCGGCCGGGTTGGCCGGGCGTGGGAACTTACGATGGACTACCAACGAATTGGATGAGTTTATTCCTGAAAATTTTTCTTCAGAGAACTACGAAATCGCCCATACGGGATACTTTCCGGTGGAAGTTTTACAAAACCCCAATCGTCTCGTTCCGGTGGATATTGTTCGGGAAATGGTCAGGGAAGGGAAAATTGGTAAATTGCATTCCACTTTTTTTTCAACATCGGGAAATGCGACAGTTACCAGACGCTGCGCGGAAATGGGGAACGAAATTGGAGAGGAGATCAAATCCCGCAGAATAGACGCGGTGATATTAACCTCTACCTGAGGGTCTTCCACTCGTTGCGGTGCAACGATTGCGCAGGGAATTGAAAGAGCAGGGATTCCGGTTGTACAGATAACAGCAGTACCTAATGTGGCGAAAATGGTGGGAGTAAATCGTATTCTTCAGGGACAAACCGTACCTTGTCCACTGGGAAATTCGGCCTTGACTCCGGAGCAGGAAAAGGAGTTGCGGCGGCGGTACATCCGCAGGGCTTTGGAGCTTTTGCAAATGGAGGTGGATGGTCCGACGATATTTCTTCTGGACGGAAAAATGTAGTTATTAACAACAATTTCATGCCAGAATCTTCACTTTCCAGTGATGTTGTACTGGGAAAGGTCAGGACAAAACCGATCCAGTATCAATATAGATTCCGCTGGTCTTCTTCATGCCTTTCAACGGGTCGGTTCGTTGCAGGATCATTTCCTGCTGGCTTTCAGAGAGTCCAAAAACCAACCAATCGTTTCCTATAAGCATGGTTTCCCATGTAAATTGGAAACCATGCTGCCTATTTACAGAATCAGTTGGATTATAAAGACCAATTTTTTCATACTATGATATCTAATTGAAGATATCAATAAAATTATGGAGATAAAAATGTTTAAGGAAGTGAATTCGGAATCGTTTGACAATGAGGTGGTGAAATCCGATCTGCCGGTTCTGGTCGATTTCTGGGGACCACGTTGCGTGCCTTGTCTGGCATTGAAACCTGAAGTGGAAAAACTGGCGGAAAAATACAAAGATCAAATTAAGGTGGTAGGGATCGACGCGTCGCAAAATAAAAGATTGTGCTTGAATTTGCGTGTCATCGGGTTGCCGACATTTTTGGTCTACAAAAAAGGTGAGGAAGTAAAACGGCTCAAAGGAAATGACTTGAAAATATCTGAAATCGAATCCGTCATCCAAGAAAACATCGAATAATCAAGCTGAGGGGAAAGTTACCATGGCCGTTGTCATTAAAGAGGTGGGATATATCCTTGCAGCCGTTCCGGACTTTGTACCGTACGGATCCAAACCGGAAAGAGACTTAGAAGAAAATGAAAGTGTGAGAAAAGATATCTATGATCGATTGAGATCTTATGAGGATGTGGTGAACTATGCGCCAAACCAGGTGTTTATTGGAAATATGATGCCGGAAGACCTCCATGATATTCCAAAGCCCTGGTATGACAACCTGTTGAAGAACGGAACCAGGAAGGGGGGCTTCGGAGAAATTTTACCGGAGGAAGAATTCTATGGATGGCTGAAAGCGGCGGATGACTTTGATCTGTTGTGGTTGACTCCGGAATTTACCGATACGGTTAAAGAAGCATTGTTATCCCATCCGTTTGTCGGCGATTTGCATGCCAAACGTCTCGGCCAGGGAAAGCCGGCAGCCAAAATTCAAGAGGTAATAGCCAATGGATCCGCCGCACCGCTTTGGTTTCACGGAAACCTTGTCGGATCGATCCGCCGCGACCATGATAAGGACGATACTCTCAAACCGATTGTCCTTCTCGAAAATCTCATGGCAAAAGCATCCGGGGTTTTTGCCATGAAACATATGCTGAAACGAGCAGGTATGGAAGCAGCCGATGTTGAATTTGTTCTGGATTGTACCGAAACCGCAATCGGCGATCGCTATAATCGGGGAGGTGGAAGCCTGTCAAAAGCAATGGCGGAAATGTGCGGATGCAACAACGCCACAGGTCACGATGTGCGTGCCTTTTGTTGTGCTCCAAACCATGCCTTAATTACGGCTGCCGGGTTGGTGGAATCAGGAATTTATCGAAATGTGGTGGTTACCGGTGGCGGATGCTTGTCGAAAATTGGAATGAAATACGCAGCTCACTTGAAAAAAGGCATGCCGATTCTGGAGGATGTACTGGGGGGAATTTCCTTTCTGATTACCAAGGATGACGGAGAAAGTCCGATGATCCGGCTGGATGCCCTAGGGAAGCATGATGTCGGTGCCGGGTCTGCCCAACAATCGATCATGACCTCCCTTATCATCAAGCCTTTGGAAAAAATCGGAATGAAAATGACTGAAATCGATAAGTTTTCTACAGAATTGCATAACCCGGAAATCACCCTGCCAGCCGGAAGCGGGGATACGCCCGCAACCAATTACGGAATCATGGCCGCATTGGCTGCCATGAACGGTCATATTGAAAAAACGAAAGAAGAAATGGATGGATTTGTCAAGAAACGTGGCATGCCCGGATATTGTCCTACTCAGGGACATATTCCATCCGCTGTTCCCTACATAGGTCATGCTATCGAAGCCATGAAAACGAAACGAATCCGGAGGGCCATGTTCGTTGCGAAAGGAAGTCTCTTTCTCGGCAGGATGTCCCAGCTATCGGACGGTGTATCCTTTATCCTGGAGGCGAATGGACAGTAAGTCTTTTTGAATGGATCAGTATTGCAGTCCGAAAGAGCTGCACGCGGAACCGGTTGTACATACAGGCACCTTGTTACTCTCCTAATTCATCAAATCCACTGCATCCGAAACATACAGGGCTCGGGATTCGGATAGGACCGGTAGAAGGGGGGTGTTATCCTACCAAAAAGTCGATAAATCGAAAGTATACCAACATGAACGTCTCAGACAGGAGGTTTTATGAAATGTGTATCGGTTCGAAACAAGGGGCTTTATTTCGTGATAATCAGTTTTCTGATTCTTTGTTTTTCCGTTCCCGTTGGAGCGGAGGAAG
>CAZTKB010000036.1:0-17719 GCA_964614125.1 uncultured Desulfobacterales bacterium
ATGGGTCCCCCGGGACAGCGGGCTGAAAATCCGCCACGCCGAAAAGGCGGCCCGGACCCCGAAAACCGATTACCATTGACAAAAGCACCATACCTGACATGGAAACACGAAGAACCTACCGACAGCGCATATCCGGCGGGCATCTGTGCACCTATCCCGTAACCGTTCGGGAAACCGACCTGTTCATCAGCACCGGCACCCGGCTGGATGATTTGGCCAGAGAAAGCGTGTTGACCTGGCGCGGACAAATCGAATCCTATATCAGCCAGTACCCCGAATTTCTGCATTCTCTCGTTCCCTGGAATCCTCCGGGCCCCGCACCATCGATTATCCGTTCCATGTCCTTTGCCGCTGCGAAGGCAGGGGTCGGGCCCATGGCCTCCGTCGCCGGAGCCATCGCCGAGGCCGTTGGAAAAGATCTTCTGGCCCATTCCCAAGAAGTGATCGTGGAAAACGGAGGGGATATCTTTATCCAGACCCACAAACCGATCATCGCCGCCGTGTTTGCCGGAACCTCGCCGCTCAGCATGAAATTCGGACTGCGCATCGACCGTTCCACCACCGGAATCGGTCTATGCACTTCTTCCGGAAAAATCGGTCACAGCAAGAGTTTCGGGCTGGCTGACGCCGTATGCGTTAGGTCCGACGACTGCGCTCTGGCGGACGCCGCTGCAACCGCCATCGGAAACCGGGTCAGGTCTTTCTCGGATGTCGAAGGCGCCATTGATTTCGGCCGATCCGTACCCGGAATTACCGGGATCCTGATTGTCGTCGCCTCCCGGATGGGCGTGTGGGGAGAGATGGAACTGGTTCCGCTGCAAGGAAAAAATTGTTGAGTTTTTCCATGGGCCGTCGTACTCTACCGGGAGTTAGTTTGGGCACATTCAGAAGAATGCGCCGCTGTAGCGGCTGAAGAGAAGAGGCAACCGTGCAAACCATGTGGGCTCCCTGGCGGATTGAGTACATCCGGAATGACAAGGAACCGGGCTGCGTTTTTTGCCTGGCGCAAACGATTCATACAGAACTGACCCTGTTTCAGGACACTCAGGTGATGGTAGTGATGAATAAGTTCCCTTACATCAACGGTCACCTGCTGGTGGCACCCATCCGGCATATCCAGGAATTGGGCCAGTTGAACCGGGAGGAGATGGGATGCCTGCTATCCATGGTCGAGCGTTCCATCGAAATTCTACGCCACACGATGAAACCGGACGGATTCAATGTCGGCCTCAACCTGGGAAAAGTCGCCGGTGCCGGTGTGGAGGAGCATCTGCACTTTCACATTGTCCCCAGATGGTTCGGGGATACCAACGCGTTGACGGTTTTCGCCGATGTCCGTGTCATTCCCGAGCATCTTCTGGCCACTTATGCCACACTGAAACCGCATTTCGACAGCTTGAAGACAAGCTGAACCCCCATCGAATCACCGGACGGAGAGGATATGAAGAAATTTAAACTGGCCCTTCTGGCCCTGGCCGTCGGAATCGTCGTCTTGTTTTTTTTCCAAAACAAGCCCGAGTTGGTCGAACCACACGCTTGGAAACTCAACTTCTTTATACCGGGATTGCAATACGAGTACAGCTCCTCGTACGCCATGCTCCTGACTGGGGCCTTTCTGATCGGTCTGTTGGCTGCTTATTTCTCGAGCCTGACGGCACGATACAAATCCAACAAGGCCATCAAGAGCCTTAACGCCGTTGTCGCCACCCAGCAGGAAGAAATCCAGGTATTGAAATCCGAACTGGATCGTCTGAAAGGTTCTGCCCCCGCCGTCACCCCGGTGGAGGCCGAAGAAGTCGATCCTGTCACCGAAACCCGTAACCCCGATGCCGGATAAAAGACGCCGTTTCCCGCCTTTTGCCGATCCTTCCGACTTCTGATTCCGCACCCGGTCATGCATCCGAACCCCACCACCCCCATGATGAAGCAGTATCTGGAAATCAAAAAAGACTATCCGGATGCGATTCTGTTCTACCGCATGGGGGATTTTTATGAAATGTTTTTTGATGACGCCGTGACGGCCGCGCCGGTTCTGGACATTGCCCTGACGTCCCGAAACCCGAATGACGAAAATCCGATCCCCATGTGCGGCGTCCCGTGTCGCGCCAGCCAGGGATATATCGCCCGTCTGATCGAACATGGATTTCCGGTGGCCATCTGCGAGCAAACGGAAGATCCCTCCGAATCCAAAGGCCTGGTGAAACGGGAAGTGGTTCGTGTCATCACTCCGGGTATGGTCGTCGAAAGCGAACTTCTGGAGGAATCCTCTCACAACTATATCCTGGCCGTGTGCCGCGACGCCCGGGCATGGGGATTGTCCTGCCTGGATCTGTCCACCGCGGATTTCCGGGTCACGGAAATCCGGAATCTCCACACCCTGGTAGAGGAAGTCGAGCGGATTGCTCCCAGAGAGATCCTCATCCCGGAAGAATCATCCAACTCACCGGAATGGAACGATTTTTTGCGCAGGTTCGCGGAGGTGCCGACGACCCGGCTTCCTTCCGATGCCTTCGACCGGGACAGCGCCCGGCAAAACCTGATCCGGCTTTTTCATACCCTGTCATTGGAAGGATTCGGCTGCGAAAAAATGCGGGCCGGCCTGGCCGCAGCCGGAGCCGTAGCCGGGCATGTCGAAAGCACTCAAAAGCAGCCGGTTTCCCATATCCGGGGGATACAGGCCTACACGCTGTCCGATTACCTCGTTCTGGATGAAACTTCCCGGCGGAACCTGGAACTGATTCAGAACATTCCGGACAAAAGCAAGCGTGGGACTCTTTTGGAAGTCATGGATCATACCGTCAGTTCCATGGGAGCCCGATTGCTCAAGACCTGGATTCTCTATCCGCTTCGAAACGCCGTAGAAATCCGTCGCCGGCAGGATGCGGTTCAGGATGCCTGCCGGGAACCCGCCATGGTACGAAATATACGCAAGTTCCTGAAACAGGTGGCGGATCTGGATCGGATCGGGACACGGGTGGTCATGAAGCGGTGCACGCCCCGGGATTTGCTGGCCCTGGGTTCCTCGCTCGCCCGAATTCCGGAAATCCTGGAGCCGCTGGAAAATCTCCGGGCCGATCTGTACCGGACCGACTCCACCGGAGACCTGGACGATTTGCTGTCCCTGGCCGCTCTTCTCCAGCGCGCGATCCGGGATGATGCACCGATTGCACTGCATGAAGGCGGATTGATTCAGACCGGCTATCACTCCGGCCTGGACGAATTGATCCGGCTCGGGACGGACGGAAAAAACGAGCTCGCCCGGCTGGAAGCGGAAGAAAGGCAACGCACCGGAATCGGGACACTCAAGGTTCGATATAACAAGGTGTTCGGCTACTTCATCGAAGTGTCCAAGGCGCAGGCACCGCATGTGCCCGCCCATTATATCCGGAAACAGACACTCGTGAACGCGGAACGATATATCACGGAGGAGCTCAAAGAATTCGAATGGAAGATCCTTGGTGCCGCGGAACGCCGGACGGATCTGGAATACCGGATTTTTCTGGAAATTTGTGAAGAGGTGGCCCGTCTGCACGATCGAATTCAACGGATCACAGCCTTTCTGGCGCGTGTAGACTGTCTCCTCTGCCTCGCTGTTCTGGCGGAACAAAATAACTATGCCCGTCCGGAAATCAACGAAGAGGGAATTATCCGCATCGACGAAGGACGGCATCCGGTCATCGAAAAGATGCTCCCGGCCGAACGGTTCATCCCCAACTCCCTGTTCATGGATATGGCCGAGCACCAGATGATGGTGATCACCGGACCCAATATGGCGGGAAAATCCACCGTCCTCCGCCAAACGGCCCTGCATGTTCTGATGGCCCAGATGGGGTCTTTCATCCCCGCCCGCAAGGCTTCCATCGCGATCACGGACCGGATTTTCACCCGGGTCGGAGCCCTGGACAATCTGGCCGGAGGACAAAGCACCTTTCTGGTCGAGATGCAGGAAACCGCCGGAATTCTCCACAACGCGACCCCGGACAGCCTGGTGATACTGGACGAAATGGGCCGGGGAACCAGCACTTACGACGGCTTCAGCATTGCCTGGGCCATCGTATGTTATCTCCACGATCTCAAGGGCCGCGGGGTGAAAACCTTGTTTGCGACCCATTACCACGAATTGATCGAGCTGGAGAAACGAAAACCCCGGGTGAAAAATTTCCACATCGCGGTCAGGGAGCAGGATGGCGAAATCTTCTTTCTTCATAAACTGTGCGCCGGAGGTACCAACCGCAGCTACGGGATCCACGTCGCCCGATTGGCCGGCATTCCGGACAAGGTCATCAGCCATGCCCGCAACATTTTGCAGGATATCGAAAGCGGACGGAAACGGTTCACCGGAGCCGCCCAACCCCGGCCCGCTCCGTCGGCACATGAGCAGTTGCGGCTGTTCCAGCCGCCCGAAAACCCAGTCATCACCCGATTGCAGTCCCTGGACATTCTTCACATGACCCCTCTTGACGCTCTGAATTGCCTGAACGAACTTTTTATGATAGTACAGGAAAAACCATGATCGAACAGAGAAAACGTCTTCAACCTGATTAGGATCCGATGCAGCATCGATTCATCATCATAGCCGTATTTCTGTTTCTGGTGCCGGCGCTGATTCCGGTGGACACCGGGGAAGCCGCTTCCCCCAAATCCCTGTACCTGGAAGCAGACTCCTGTTATATCCGTCTTCTCAACAGCCCGGAAAAACAAAAGTTTCGTCATAATTGGCTCGCCTGTATCCAAAAATTTCTTCAGGTTCACCAGGTCAACCCGAACGGGGAATGGGCAGCGGCGGGACTGTATATGGCGGGATTTCTCTATGAAGAGATGTACCAGATCTCCCAGTCTCCCAACGATCGGAAAGAGGCGATGGATCTGTTTCAGCGGATCATCAAACGCTTTCCCAAAAGCAGCTATTCCCCGAAAGCCAAAACCCTCGTCGCCAGACTGAGTTCAGACCGAAAACCATCGGACCGTCCTGCTGCCGCCCCTAACCCGCCGCTGGACCAGGCAGCCCCCGTTCCTGTCCCTTTGCCCCCTTCCGAACCACCGGCCGTCGCAGGAACCCCGGCCGAAGGGGCCAGCAACATCACCGACCTCCGGGTATGGTCCAATCCAAACTACACCCGGATCGTCATCGATGCCGACAAGGAAACCACCTTCACCCATCACCTGTTAAAACAGGATCCGGCGCTGGAAAAACCACAACGTCTCTATATCGACATCAACCAGGCGAAACTGGGAAAACATATCCAGAACTTCATTTCGGTCAATGACAACCTGATCCAGGACGCACGGGCCGGCCAATATACCCTGGATTCGGTCCGTGTGGTGGCGGATATCAAATCATTCAAGACCTATAAAATTTTCTCCCTGAAAAATCCCTTTAAAATCATTATGGATATCTGGGGAGCGGACCCGGCCAAACCGGTCGTCCCTCCGCCTGCAGACACCCCCGGGAAAAAGGGCTCCAAAGCCTCCCCCGGAGATCTCGCCCGGCAGTTGTCCCTGGGTGTCCAACGCATCGTTCTGGATCCCGGCCACGGAGGCAAAGACAAAGGCGCTCCCGGCTTTCTCCCCGGTGTGTATGAAAAGGACATCACTCTGGCAATCGCCAAACGCCTCCAAAAAAAGCTGGAACAGCAGCTGAACTGCGAAGTGATCCTGACACGTAACCGCGATGTTTATCTCTCCCTGGAGGAAAGGACCGCCATCGCCAACACCCGAAACGCGGATCTGTTCATTTCGATCCACACCAACGCGGCCCACAATCCGGCTGCGTACGGGATCGAAACGTTCTATCTGAACCTGGCCACGGACGAGGATTCGATTTTGGTCGCAGCCCGGGAAAACGCGACATCCACCAAAAATATCAGCGATCTCCAGAGCATTCTGACCGATCTGATGCAAAGCGCCAAAATCCACGAATCCAGCCGTCTGGCGGACACCGTTCAAAAAAGCCTGATTTCCAGCCTCAATGGGCGTTTCAACAGCATCAAGAACAAAGGGGTCAAAAAAGCGCCGTTTTATGTCCTTCTGGGAGCCCAGATGCCATCCATCCTGGTGGAAACATCCTTTATCAGCAACGAACGGGAATGCAAACGGCTGATTTCTCCTCCATATCAGGAGCAATTGGCGGAATCGATCAGCCTGGGGATTTCCCGTTACATCCGGGATACCAACCCGGCTGCATTCGTGGAAAGACACCAACAGGGGAAAAGCCGGATGTAACCCCCGACCCGCACACGTCGGTACCGGCCTCGCACCAACATAAGCTTGAGTATCGAATCAACCAATGGAGGAAAGACATGGAATTCCAAAACCTGCTGTTTTCGGTGGAAAAAGGCATCGCCACCCTGACCTTCAACCGCCCCAAATCCCTGAATGCACTGAACGGTGAACTGCTGGAGGAATTATCCCGGGCCTTGGACAGTGTCGCGGAGGACGATTCCATTCGGGTATTGATTGTGACCGGATCCGGAGAGAAAGCGTTTGTCGCCGGAGCGGATATCAACGAATTGGCCCAATGCAACGCCCTGCAGGGAAAATGGTTTGCCGCCAAGGGCCAGCAAGCCATCCACAAGCTGCAATCCCTCGACATTCCCGTCATTGCCGCGGTCAACGGATATGCCTTGGGCGGTGGGAGTGAAATCGCGCTTGCCTGTGATTTCATATATGCCTCCGAGAACGCCATGTTCGGCCTTCCGGAAATCACCTTGGGTCTCATTCCCGGATTCGGTGGAACGCAGCGCCTTCCCCGGCTGATCGGAACCAACCGCGCCAAAGAAATGATCTTTACCGGGAAAATGGTTCCCGCCGCCGAAGCAAAGGAAATCGGTTTGGTCAATAAAGTGACCGCACCGGCCGATCTGATGGCCGAAGCCACCAAGACCGCGGCCGCCATAGCAGCCAAGGGGAAAGTATCCCTGCGTGCGGCCAAGCAGGTGATCAATGCCGGTATACAGGTGGATCTGCAAACCGGATGCAAAATGGAAGTAGACGCTTTTGCCCTGTGCATGGCCAGCGAAGACGCCAGGGAAGGTACCACGGCGTTTCTGGAAAAACGAAAAGCGGTGTTCAACGGCCCGTTGCATTAAGGCCGAAATTCAACTGATTCCCGATGGATATCTTTTCCGTCGGGAATTTTCGGGAGATGGTTTTCAATGATTTATGACATGGAATTTGAGACATTGCCCCGCGAGGCACTGAGCGCGATACAGCTCCGGCGTCTGCGGGCCACCCTGGTTCGGGTCTATGCGACCGTACCCTTCTATAAAAAACGAATGGATGAGGCCGGCATCACCCCCAATGACATCCAGACCCTCACCGATCTGGAAAAAATACCGTTTACCACCAAACAGGATCTTCGGGACAATTATCCGTTCGGCATGTTCGCGGTCCCCATGGAAAACGTCGTCCGCATCCACGCATCTTCCGGCACCACCGGAAAGCCCACCGTCGTGGGGTACACAGCGCGGGACATCGCCATGTGGTCGGAATTGATGGCCAGATCCCTCAGTTCGGGAGGAGCCACCCGGAAAGATATCATTCACAATGCCTATGGATACGGCCTGTTTACCGGAGGCTTGGGAGTACACTACGGCGCCGAGAAACTCGGTGCGTCGGTGATACCGGTTTCCGGCGGCAACACCCGACGTCAGATCACCATCATGAAAGATTTCGGTCCGACAATCATGACAGCTACCCCCTCCTATGCGCTACACCTGGCGGAGGTGGCCGCCGAAATGGGAGTTTCCTTTCGAGACTTGAAGTTTCGATACGGGATCTTCGGAGCCGAGCCCTGGTCGGAACAAATGCGGGCGGAAATTCAGGAGAAATTGGGCATGAAAGCCGTGGACATTTACGGCTTGAGCGAAGTGCTGGGACCCGGCGTCGCGGTGGAATGCCACCAGGCTCAGAACGGCCTGCATATATTCGAGGACCATTTTATTCCGGAAATCATCGATCCGGCCAGCGGCAAGACCCTCCCCTACGGAGAAAGCGGAGAGCTGGTGTTCACTTCCATCACCAAGGAAGCTTTTCCGGTCATCCGCTACCGGACCCGGGACATCACCTCTCTGCATCCGGAACCCTGTATCTGCGGCAGAACCCTGGTCCGGATGAAAAAGGTGAGCGGCCGCACCGACGACATGCTGATCATCCGGGGGGTGAACGTCTTCCCTTCGCAGATCGAAAGCGTATTAATGGGCATCCCCGGCCTGTCCCCCCACTATCAGTTGATTGTGGACCGGCAGGACAATCTGGATACCATGACGGTTCAGGTAGAAGTGGGGGAAGGTATTTTTTCCGACGAGGTACGCAAGCTCCAGGAACTCGAGAAAACCATCTCTTTCCGGATCAAGGAAGAACTGGGTGTTTCGGCCCGGGTCCGGCTGGTGGAACCGAAAGTCATTGCGCGCAGCCAGGGAAAAGCGGTTCGCGTTATCGACAATCGAAAAATATAAAGGAGGGCTGGATGAAGGTCAATCAAATATCGGTGTTTCTGGAGAACAAAGCGGGTCGCCTGTCGGAAGTCACGGCGATTCTCTCCGAAGCGGGTATCAACATCCGCGCCCTATCCCTGGCCGACACCTCCGATTTCGGAGTGCTTCGGCTCATCGTGAACGACAGTGACAAGGCCCTGCAGGCCCTGAAAAACAACGGTTTTTCGGTCGGGGTGACGGAAGTGGTGGCGGTGGAGGTGACGGACCAGCCGGGTGGATTGCACCATATCCTCAGCCTGCTGCATGCCTCCGCGATCAATGTGGAATACATGTACGCCTTTGTGCAGCAAAGCGGAAAGAACGCAGTCATGATTTTCCGGTTCGACCGAACCGCAGATGCGGTGGAACTGTTGGGGAAAAACGGAATCCGGATCATCGACGGCGAGGTTCTGTACGGAATCTAGCCGTGCCCGGACACACGACATCTGAGGGCGCTGCCGGCGCACTCAGATGTCACGACTGATTTTCCCAAACTTCTCCCTCGTATCCGGGGAAATTCTCCCGCTTTTCTCTGCCAGTCGCGCCGTCATTTCCATCAAAAATCCATATCCGGCAAGCACCTCCGGCAAATCCCGCCGGATGGTTTGCATATGGGTCTCCACCGTTCGACAGTCTCCCCGGACCACTGGACCGGTCAGAGCCTGCTCGATGCCCACCTTGGATACATTGGTCAGCGTTCCGTCGATCAACGGACGTAATACGGAAAACACTTCCTTCGAGGGAATTCCGGCCCTTTCGGCCAGTTGAAAAGCCATGTCCAGGAGAGTGACCAGGAAGTTGGAGGCCACGACCGCGGCAGCATGATACAGCGGTTTGCCGGACGTATGGATCTCCAACGGAATTGTCCCCAGATCCCCGGCGATCCGCGAAGCAACCCGGCGGGCTTCTCCATCCCCTTCCACGGCAGCCCGGATTCCCTCGAATGGGTTTCCCGGTATATCCAGGGAGGCAAAACTCTGCAGTGGATGCAGGGAACCGATCCAGGCACCTTTTAGGCTGGCGGAAGACAAAATGGTGGAAGGATGTGCTCCGGAACAGTGCAACACCACCACACCCGGAAGAAATCCGTCTTCCTGCGCGATCTCCCGGCATACCGGCTCGATAACGTCGTCCGGTGTCGTGATGAAAACCACCTCCGCCTCCCGAGTGATTGCCGAAGGATGGTCTGTGGTCCGATCGATTCCACACAAACCGGCGACCCGCTCCGCCGACGAAAGACTGCGGCTGGCCACTCCGGAAAACGGATAGGCGAGACGGGAAAGAGCCTTGGCCAACGCCGTTCCCATCCGGCCGCATCCGACAATTCCACACCGGGGTTTCATGGTTTCCCCGCATACGAATGTTCCGGGCCGGGGAACCGGCCTGCCGTCACATCCTGAGCATACTCCCGGATAGCGGCCTTGGCCGTTTCCATCAGATTCGCATACTGTTTCACAA
This sequence comes from uncultured Desulfobacterales bacterium, assembly GCA_964614125.1. Classification (GTDB taxonomy): domain Bacteria; phylum Desulfobacterota; class Desulfobacteria; order Desulfobacterales; family Desulfatirhabdiaceae; genus UBA4064. The sequence continues at coordinate 9,933 of CAZTKB010000036.1, forward strand.
ATTTGGGGACATGCCGGTCGGTCATTCCAAGCAGGTCATGGATCACGAGGATCTGCCCGTCGCAATGGGGTCCGGCTCCGATTCCGATTGTCGGAATCCGCAAACGCTCCGTGATGACCGCAGCGATATCGGAGGGGATTCCCTCCAACACCACCGAAAACGCCCCGGCAGCCTCGACTTCGAGAGCATCGGCGACCAGCCGTTCCTCGTCCCGCTGAACCCGGTATCCCCCCATCTGATGCACGGACTGAGGCGTCAACCCGATATGTGCCTGCACCGAAATACCGGCCGAAGAGATCGCTCGGATCACGGCACTGACCGACGCACCGCCTTCCAACTTGACCGCGGCCGCCCCACCTTCCTTGATGAGGCGGCCTGCGTTGGCTACCGCGGTGTCCAGTCCGGTCTGGTAGGACATGAACGGCATATCCCCCACCACCAGGGCCTGTTTCGTGCTGCGCGCCACGATCCGGGTATGATAGACCATTTCGTCCATGGTCACCGGCAGCGTGCTGGAATGTCCCTGGACCACCATCCCCAGGGAATCCCCGATCAGAATTAAATGAACTCCGGATTCGTCCGCGATCCTGGCCTGCACATAATCATAGGCGGTGACGGCAACAATTTTCTCCCCGTTTTCCTTCATGTGGGTCAATTTCGGAATGGTAATGGGCATCGGCATCTGCAGCTCCTTTGGCATCATGGGTTATCCGGCAGGACAATCCAAACGCCCCCCTCAGGGCCGAATTTCGATGGTAGGATACAATCCCATCAATTCGCCGTATGGATAAGGCTGAATGGTATTGAAGGAAATATTCTGATTCTGCTGGGCATGTCCCCGGTTGTTTCGTCCGTCAAAATACGCTCCGTTGGCCTCCAGAATATGCTCGATACGGTGCTGAAACGCCTCGACGAAGGCAGCGCCGCTCCCTTCAAACAGCAGATCTCCCAAAACCAGCCCATCTCGGATCTCGGCAAACCGCTCCAGGGGCATGCTATGCTGTTTGAGATCGGATTCATTGCGGATATATCCCCAGACCAGATGCATTTCCGGTATCTGCAACGGTGTTTCCAGATCGATGATCGTATGGGGCATGATAATACTGCCGCCGCCAATGGTCAACGGGCAATCCTCGGTCCCTCGCAGAAAGGAGTTGAAACCCACAAAAACTTTTTTTCCCAGGACTGCATGGATGATTTTGGCGCCGTGAGCCGTCACGTTCAGCCCCTCTAACCGGGAATGAACAATATAGCAGTTTTCCTGGGCATTGGCCCCCTTCCCGAGCCACGAATTATGAATATAGGCTCGTTGCGCCACCAGAACGTTTTCGTGGATCTGGGTCTTTTTTTTCACCACCGCATAGCGATCCAGAGAAGCACCCACCGGAATCGGAATGGACGGTTCGATATGCACCACGTCATAAATCCGTTTGAAATCCGGTTTACGCTCCTCGATAAAATCCATAAAAATGCCTTTGGGCGGACCGGTACCGGGTTCGTAATCGATATACCGGCGTAACGTTTCCCGCGGATACCGGTACAGAAAGGTAAATGCTCCGCTTTTCCGGATCCAGATGGTTCCGGGTTCCAGGAGAAGATGATCCATCTCTCCTACCTGGATATAGGAAAACGCTCCGACCACCGAATCGTGAGCCGTTGTCAAATCGACGGTGGAAAAAGGCTCCATAAAACAGCCCTCCGTCGGGGATCCATGGATGTTGCTGTAATGCATCGACATGGAATCTTTGATGAAAAAGGTCTCCAGGCTCTCGGGATCGTGGGAATAGTTGTGAACGAGGGTCTTGATCAGAAAACTGTCCCGGATCTGGATGGATTCATCCTCATGAACCGGAATGGCATCGTTTTCAAAGGGGAACCGGTCCCCCTTGGATTTCAGTTCGTCCCCTCGGATATCGCTTTTGTACAAAATGGAATGATCCACCCGGCATTTACCCAAAAAATAACTGCCGGCCAGACTGGAATGAATGAATTGGAAGTTCAGGGGGTGGTGGGCGGTGATTCCGTAAAAGGCGTAAAATCGGGTCAGTTGACCCAGTGGAATAGTGTGTTGAATATGCGGGGTGATATCGAAATTCAGTTCCCGCAGATTGATCTGGATTCGTTGGGCGATCCGGCCTACCAAATTCTCGATATGTTTCATACATCTCTCCAGGAGCGGGTGAAAGGGTTTTGCGGAAAGGCAGGAGCCAGAATGGAACGTGACAGGAAACCGCCTGCCGATGGCTGCCCCGCCCCCCTTCCAGCGGACAGGAGGGCGGAGAATTGCGGCAGACGCAGATCACAGGGATCGTAACGATATGGGGGACAACTAGGAAATCGTTACCGGCATCCCCATAAGCGGCCAGATCACGGCCACAAACAAAGCAATCACCAGCATCAGCATGATGCTGGCCAAAAGCCCGTACTTGAAAAATTCTCCGGAGGTGAATTGCCTGGAATCATAGGCGATGGCATTGGGTGCGGCACCAACCAGCAGCAGAAACGGCATGCCGGCGGTCACGAGCGCCGCAAAAAAAATCACTTCCGGAGCCACCTTCAGATACGGGGCCACCACGAGGGCGACCGGCAGGGAGATGGCGATCGCCGCAACGTTCATGATGAAATTGGTCATGATCAAAACAAAGAAAGCGATACTCATGATGAAAACGAACCAGTTGGCCTTCTGGAAGAGCAGGAGCCAGTTGACGGCCATCCACTTGGCAGCCCCGGTTTCCCATAAGCAAAACCCGATGCTCATGGCGCCGGAAAACAGCAGGATGATGTTCCAGGGTACGGCTTCCAGATCCTCGATCTTCATGATGCCGGTGATGAAAAACAGCAGCGTGGACATCAGAATGATGGCCGTCTTGTCCAGTGCGTTCAGGGCCGGAATAAACGACCGCAGGGAAAGCACCACGATACAGGCCAACACAATCACCCCGGCCAGAATCTCGTTTCGGGTCATGGATCCCAACTGGGCATTCAGCTGGGTTGCCCGCTCCCGCAGGCCCGGAATCACAGCCTTCTCCGGCTTGAAAAAGATCATGAAAAAGCCCCAGAGCAAAAACACCATCAGCCACCCGATCGGAAACATATAATAGGTAAGACCGAAAAAGCTGATCTCGGTTCCGACGATATCCTTGTAGAAACCCACGGCCACGGCCCCCCGGGCGGCTCCCAGCAGGGTGATGATGCTTCCGGCGCCGGCCACATAGGCCATTCCCATGAAAAGCCCTTTCCCGAACCGGGTCTGTTTGTCCCCTTCCCCGTACAGGGAGTAAATAGACAACAGAAGCGGGTAAATCGTGGCCGCAACCGCGGTGTGGGCCATGATGTGCGTCAATGCAGCCGTCACGATCATGGTGCCCAGATAGATCATGCTGGTTTTTTCGCCGACGATGATCAGCATCTTGTAGGCCAGCCGCTTGGTCAGCCCGGTTTTGGTGAATACCAGGCCGATCATGACGGATGCATAGATGAACAGAACGCTGGGATCCATGAAGTCTTTGAAAGCCACAGACGCCGGACGGATCAGAAACAAGGCCTGCAGCACACCAATGGCGATACTGGTGACACCGATGGGAAGAACTTCAAAAACCCACCAGGTACCGGCCAGAAGGAATACGGCGATAGCGCCCTTGCCTTCCCGGGTCAATTCGAATTTTTTGCCCAGCGGATCAAATACATCCGGCCAGGGAGGGGAATAATAAACCAGCAAAAAGAGGCCGATTCCCAAAAACATGAAGAGGATATTTTTCCAGTCCGTACGAGAAGCCACAGCATCGGTATTGCTCATACAAAGCTCCTTATGACAAGTTTCCCGAAATCCGTATCAACCATCCGATATCCGACGATAACCACCGGCAACCGACGGCCGGCACCGATATGATAATCCATTTTCATCCACAAAATAAACGGGAAGCCGACTTACAGCCGGCATTCTTTCATCATATGAAACACAGCCGCGAAAACATCGGTCAACCGCAGCACACCCGCGATTTCTTCCCCCCGGGTCACCAGCAGGGATTGATGATGGCCCAGAACCAGCTGGTGGATCGCCTCGTCCAAGGTCGCATCCTCGGAAACATATTCGCCTTCAGTCGGCGTATACATGAAATCCCGCACCTGTTTCATACCGGCTTTCCGGCAGATGTCCTGCAGCGGGTTTTCAAACAGGCGGTATTGCACCAGCAGGGATTTCATGAATTTCCGGCTGAATCCATAGCGGGCCAAGCCATCGCTTCCCTGCATTTCAGAATATTTGGGTTCCAGTGCCCGTAAAATGTCCAGCTGGCTGATTTTTCCGACCACTTTTCGGTTTTTATTTAGAATCAGAATGGCCCGATGGCGGTATGGGCTGTTGCAATATTCTTCCTGCGCCTTCTCCAGAGCAACCACCGCCTCGTACAAGGTGGCATCCTCATCGACGGTCGCATATTCGGATAAGGGCACCATCAGGTCTTTCACTCGAAAATTTTTCATGATTTCACTCCTGCGTGTTGCATCATTCAGGAATTGCCGGGAATGAATCGCTTTCGACCGAAAAGGGTGGTCCTTTGTCCGAAAATGCGAACACCCCGCCTTTTCCATGTCCGTTTCCGGCCGAAGAATCGGTCGAATTGTTCCGCGCGCCAAACAGATAATCGTGCTTTTATTATCAGATTGGCGCAAAACAATAAACATTTTTCCTGCGAATGAGGTGCTCCGTTCCTGCGCCCGCATCCGAATGCAGGGGACGGGCTTTTTTCCGTGATTCTGACCGAAACTAGAGATCCCCTACCCATCCCTCGGTTTTTCGTATATAATGCCTTTCCCATCATTCGGGATAAAACCCTGAAAGCTTTTTCATACTCTGGGAGGAAACGAACCAATGAATATACCGGAACTGTTGGATGTGGTGATTGTCGGGGGCGGACCCGGCGGGCTGACGGCCGGCATCTATGCCATGCGTGCGGCGATGAAAGCCGTAATGATCGAAAAAACCGCCTGCGGAGGGCAGATGACCCTGTCGGGGGAGGTGGAAAACTATCCGGGTTTCGAAAGAATCAGCGGATTTGAATTATCCGGCAAATTCGAGCAACACGCCGCCTCGTACGGCCTGCCGATCATCTCGGCGGAAGTGACCGAAATCGAACCGGGCCTGGATTATCATACCGTCCGGCTGGACAACGGCACCGTGTTTCACAGCCATGCGGTCATCCTGGCCGCCGGAGGCAATCCCAGAAGACTCGAAATCCCCGGAGAAGTGGAATATTACGGGCAGGGGGTTTCGTACTGCGCGGTCTGTGACGGTTTTTTCTTTCGCGGCAAGACCGTCGCGGTGGTCGGCGGAGGAGACAGTGCCTGCGAAGAGTCCCTATACCTGGCCAAACTGGCCAGCAAAGTCTATATCATCCACCGGCGAAACGAACTGAGAGCCAGCCGGATCCTGCAGCAACGGATTCAGGGGGAATGCAAAATCGAGATGGTCTGGGACTCCATTCCCTTGTCCATTCACGCCGGAGACCAGGGAGTGGACTCCGTCCGGATCCGGAATGTCCAGACCCAGGCAGAGCAGGACCTGATTGTAGACGGAATCTTCATCTTCATCGGCTTCGATCCGAACCGGTCCCTGGTTCCGGCCGGTGTCCAGTTGGATGCCAACGGCTATGTCGTAACCGATGAACGTTGTCAGACAGCGATTCCAGGAATATTCGCCATCGGAGACCTGCGGCGAAAGTACGCCCGGCAGATCGTGATTGCGGCCGGAGACGGCTGTACCGCGGCCCTGGCCGCCGCCCATTACGTGGAAAACAAGAAGGCCACCCCGGCCGACTCCTGCCCGGCCCCCTTCGCATGAGTTCGCCATGAAATACGAACCCATCGATCCGGTCCTGTTTATCGAAAACCGCTCCCGCCTGGCTTCCCTGATGGATCCGGGCGGGCTGGCGGTCTTTCTATCCAATGACCTCCTCCCGACCAACGCGGACGGAACCCGACTGTTCATCCAGAACAGCGACATGTTCTACTTGAGCGGAATCGATCAGGAGGATTGCACACTGGTTCTGTTTCCAGACGCGCCGGATCCGAAGCGGCGGGAGGTGCTGTTCATCCCGGAAACCGACGAACATACCGCCGTCTGGCGGGGAGACCGCCTGACGGCTCAACAGGCCGAATCCCTTTCCGGTATCCGGACGGTTTTCCGGAATTCGGAGTTCCCGAAAATTTTTCCGGAAATGGTTTTGGACGCCCGGTCCATTTATCTGAACACGAATGAGCATCTTCGTGCCGAAATCCGGATCCAAACCCGGGACGCACGGTTTATCAGGTGGTGTCAAAAAGCCTATCCCCTTCACCGATATGAACGGGTCGCGCCGCTCATGCACCATCTTCGGGCAGTTAAATCACCCATCGAGATCGACCTGATCCGGCGAGCGATCGGCATCACGAAAAAAGCGTTCGACCGAGCGCTGCAAACCATTCGCCCCGGTGTCTGGGAATTCGAAATCGAAGCGGAAATCACCGGTGAATTCCTGAAAAACCGTTCCAACCGGCATGCGTTTCAGCCGATTATCGCCTCCGGTCCCAACGCCTGTGTTCTGCACTATGAAGCCAACCACCGGCAATGCCAGGCCGGCGAACTGATTCTGATGGATTTCGGCGCGGAATACGCCAACTACGCGGCGGATGTTTCCCGCACGGTTCCGGTCGACGGCCGGTTCACCCCCCGGCAGCGGGCGGTCTACGAGGCGGTCCTGCGGGTGCAGCGGGCCGCCATGAGCCTGCTGAAACCCGACATCCTCCTCGCGGATTATACCCGGGAAGTCGGCCGGATCATGGAAACCGAGCTGATCGGCCTGGGTCTGCTGGATGCCGACGCCGTTTTGAACCAGCCGGAAAATGCGCCGCTGTACAAGCGCTTTTTCATGCATGGAATCTCCCACCTGCTGGGTATCGATGTGCATGACGTCGGAAACCGGTATCGCCCTTTTGAAGCCGGAATGGTCTTTACCTGTGAGCCCGGGATCTACATCCGGGAAGAGGGAATCGGCATCCGCCTGGAAAACGACATTCTGATCACGCCGGACGGCCCGGTGGATCTGACCGCGGACATTCCCATCGATCCGGAGGAGATCGAGGACCGGATGAATTCTTGACCGGCTATCCTTTCGGGTTTTCATAGAAAATGTAGTTGGTGGCAAAATCTGAAACTTCAAAATAGATTTTCTTTTCCCCTTGGTCTACCTGAAAATTCTGGTTTTCATCCAGGTAACCGTATCCGAACCGATAGGAACGCGGCAGATTGTCCTTGGTCCCGTAGGCAGTCGACAACTTGTCGATTTTAACAAACCGCATGACCAGCTTGTCTCCGGCATACATGTCCAGAACCCCGTTGGTTCCGGTCCAGTTCTGGATATTTCTTCCCAGCTGATTCTGGGTTTCCTGGGTGCATCCGGCCAAGAGGACCAGCAATCCAGCCAGCAGGCAAAACCGTGTAACCATTTTCTTGCTCCTTTTTTCCGAGTGTTGATTTTGAACTATACCATATTCCCGACCCTTCCACAAATGGGTGACCCCAGCGCCCCGTAAAAGCCCCGCTTTCCGAGTCAGGATACATTGGGCACAATGGACAAACATGGACGGATCATGGGGTACCTCGGGCCGGAAAACCGGAACGGGGGTGGGCTGTCCCGCTTTTAGTCCCCCCCACCCTGACCCTCCCCCGCCAGGGGGGAGGGAATAGAATTGTGAGTCTGAGCCATTCCCCACCAAGGGGGAGAGAATAAAAAAGCCGGATGGGTCGCCCC